>DASYNT010000219.1:0-8884 GCA_036008405.1 Xanthobacteraceae bacterium | reverse complement strand
GTTGATTGAGTGGGCGGAACATGTTTGCGCCGAAAACACCATATGGTTCCCAGGACAGGAGGCCGCGATCCCCACTGCAGACAAGCCGGATTTCTGACGGCGCGAACGCATGCGGGGGAACTGGTAGCGGTGTCCGGAATGGGGACATCCGGACCAATAATCACGTCAGCGACCGCGGCAGCTTTTGCAAGCAGCCATGGCCGCCGCTTCCGCGCAGCGGCTTGGCGACACTCTTGAACTCGCCAGTACACGCTTACGATGCTCGTGGAAAACCAGCCGGTTCCACCATGTGTTGGAGCCGCCCAAAACTTTGACACGGACAAAATCGATGGCGCCGAAGCCTGGCATTCGACATCCGACGCTGGCGGTGACCGCATTTCCGGCCGGCCAGAGGGTTTTGATATGCTTGGCGCGCCGGCGCTTCGCGGGGCCCCACCACCGAGGAGACGCGCCATCGGGTGCGCGGTTTCCCTGGAATCAACGCCAGAATTCTCTTAAACTGGCGTCGTAAATCCCTCGGGGAGACGCGAATGAAATTCGTGGAACTGGGCCTCGCTGGTATCGTCGTCGCCATGCCTGCAATCCCTACCTTCGCGCACCATTCCTTTGCCATTTTTGATGCCGAAACGACGGTAACCTTGGAAGGTACCATCAAGGAATTCCGCTGGGCTAATCCGCACAGCCGGATTCTGATGACGGTCAGCAATGCTCAAGGACAGTCGAAGCAATGGGCAATCGAGCTCGGTGGGCCGAGCGCCTTGGCGCGGGAGGGCTGGCTCCCAAAGACCCTCACGCCCGGTATGAAGATCCAGGCGGTCATCCACCCGCTGCGAGATGGAACCCCCGGCGGACAGTTAATGGCGGTGACTTTTCCCGATGGAACCACAAGATCACTGTATGGGGCAGAGCGTCCATCACTTTTGCGGGAAATCAACGTCGAAAAAAGATGACTGCTATTTATCGTTGGAAATAGCTCGCCCGTTCGCTTTCTTTGCCGCAACGCGCGCGATCGTCGCCGTGCGTTGATTGTTGGCGAGCGGGCGATACTTTGCTGCAGCACACCGTTTTTCGGCCCCCGCGACCGGAATGGGTCCAAAGCGGCGGACAATCGACATCCATGTTATATCTGCTTGGTGCATCGCGGCACTCGGCTATCAAGTCGATATCACACAAGCGGCCCGATCCAACTGGGGTGCAGACCTGCCATTGCCATAAAGCGAGTTTCAGGAGAGGTCGGCGCGCTCTCGCGCACCGGGCGGGGCCGTTCCGCGCGTCTAAGCGATGGATTTTACGGCTCGGACTCGTGGGCAAAATGAACGATCGAAATCGGCAACCGCCGATTTCGCTTGCGGGGGGAGGGAGCACAGGCGCCGTGACAAGCCGGGTGCGCTTCTGCCACAACGGGGCCGCCGCATCGCCGATGGTGCGCGGGCGAGGAGTGGTGGTTTGATGACCGGTTTCGGGCTGTCGCTCCCGGCCCTGATGCGACACAATTCGTTCGGCAATTTCTGGTGCGCGCGGGTCGCGACCACCATGGCCTACCAGATGCAGTCGGTGGCGATCGGCTGGCAGATCTACGATATCACCGACAGCGCTCTCGACCTCGGGCTGGTGGGCCTCGTCCAGTTCCTGCCGACGGTGGCGCTGTCGGTGCTGGTCGGCCCGGCGGTGGATCACTTCGATCGCAAGATCATCGCGCGGACCTGCCAATACGTGGGCGCGCTCGCCGCAACCATGCTCGCGCTCGGCACCGCGGCGGGATGGCTCGCACGCGACACGATCCTGCTCCTGGTGTTCATCTCCGGCACGGCGCGGGCGTTCGAGATGCCCGCCATGCTGGCGCTGGTGCCCGGCATCGTCGCGCCGGCGCTGCTGCCGCGCGCCATCGCTGCCTCGGCCTCGGCGAGCCAGACCGCGATCATCTGCGGCCCGGCGCTCGGCGGATTGATCTATGGATTCGGCCCGACCGTGGTCTATGCGCTCTGTGCGGTGATCTACGTCATCGCCAGCATCCTGGTCGCCGTGCTCGAGACGGCGCCGCGCCCGACCGAGCGCGCGCCGGTGACGCTCGCCACCATGTTCGCGGGTTTCTCCTATATCCGCAGCCGTCCCTGGCTGCTCGGCGTCATCTCGCTCGACCTGTTCGTGGTGCTGCTCGGCGGCGTCACCGCGCTGCTGCCGATCTTCGCCCGCGACATATTGCAGACCGGGCCGTGGGGGCTCGGCCTGTTGCGGTCGGCCCCGGCGGTCGGTGCGCTCTCCATGTCGGTATTCCTCGCCCATCGCTCGCTCGGCGACGAGGTCGGCGCCAAGCTGTTCGCCTCGGTCGGCATGTTCGGCGTCGCCATCGTCGTGTTTTCGCTGTCGCACTCGCTCGCGCTGTCGCTCGGCGCCCTCGTCGTCTACGGCGCCATGGACGCCGTCAGCGTGGTGATCCGCCAATCCCTGGTGCAGACGCGCACGCCCGCCGACATGCTGGGGCGGGTGATCGCGGTCAATGCCATGTTCACCGGCACCACCGGATCGCTCGGACAGTTCCGCGCCGGCCTGTTCGCCGCCCTGCTCGGCGCGGCGCCGTCGGCGCTGATCGGCGGCATCGGCGCCATCGCGGTGACGGCGCTGTGGATATGGTGGTTTCCCGACCTCAAACGGATCGGGAGCCTGGAACACGAGCCGGTGCTGCTGGGGCGCGGCGACCCCGCCGAGCCGCGCGAGGCGGCGGGCAAAGCCGGGTAGCGCGGCGCCTGCGCCGGCGCACATCGATCGGCCGGAAATCCCTCGCACCGGCTCAGACCCGGGCTTTGCCGCTCCCGGAACGCGATTCTATTCCAGCGCGGGAGTCTGGAGCTCGATCGCTCCCGGTTCGGCGCGGGAGGGCGCGAAGGCGATCGAATCGATGAAACGGCCGGGGTCGGGCGAAGCGAGATCGCCATGCGCCGGAAGCACCGTCGCCTCGAGCACGATCAGCTTGCCCTTGTTGAAATAGAACGCGCCGGTCACCCGGCCTTTGCTGTCCGGCAGATTGACCACAATCTTGCGGCCGTAGACGGCATCCTTGCCGGGATCGACGCGCGCGAACGCATCCATCGACACATCCTTGCGATTCGTGAACATCCATTGCCGTTCGCCGAGAATGGTGGCGCCTTCCGCCTGAGCTTGCATAAAGCTCATCACGGTAACTCTGTATTCTATGTTGTCTTCCTGGGATCTATAGACGATGGTCTGGCGAGGTCCCGACTCCTGTCCTCGAAACGTGCCGAGGCCGGTTTTAACCTCGCCCGGCGCCGAGAAGGAAAAACCGAGCTCCTTGTTGACATAGCTCTTCCAGGCGGCTTGCGCCGGCATCGTCGCCATCGTAATCGCCACGCCCGCTGCGGTCGCCAACATCCATCTGCGCATTCCAGTTCTCCCTTGCGTTTCGCCGCGCAGTTCCCATCGCGTCCGGTCTTGGTCCAACAAAGTTACCGCCGGCGTTCTTGTCTCGGCTACTTCGGGGGTGCCGGCAGCTCGATTGCGTCGTCGGCCGCCCGAATTGTCTCGAATGTGAGCGAGTCGACGAACCTGCCTAAATCCGGCGTGTAGTAATCGCCGTCGCCGGCCACGCTCGCCTGGAGCGAAATGACCCGGCCGTTGATGAAATAGAACGCCGCGTTCACCCGGCCGCCATTGTTGGGCAGATCGATCGTGAACTTTCGCCCGAACTGGCGATCGAAGCGCTCCGGCCTGTCATTGAGCACTTTCTTGCCGTCTTGGAAAACGAATTCGGCCTCGCCAAGCAGCGTTGCGGCATTGTTGGCGATGTCGCGCATGTCGATGACGATCGCCTTGTAGTCGACGCCATCCGCCGAAAAATGATAGGTGAGGGTCTTTCGTTGCCCGGCCACCGGGGCGGTATAGGTCCCTGTCTCCACCTTGACCTCTCCGGGTGCCGCAAAGGCGAAGCCCAGAGGGTGGCTGATATAGCCATGCCAAGCCGCCATCGCCGGCGCGGTCATTGTCCCTACCGCGGCGCCCACCAGGATCGCCAAGCCCGTCATCCGCATCCAAGCCTCCCGTGAATGGTCCGCCCGCAACGGTCTCCCGCGGCGATTTCATGGTTGCGCCGTTTCGGGTCTCTTGGACCGCCGCATTATCTTATGCTATAATGTTATCAGATGTGACGTCCATTGGCCAAATCATTCGGGAGGCATGCCCATGAGTTCGAGAGCCGTCAGCCTGACCGCCATCGTTATAGTCGCGTTCACGGTGCCCGCGTTCACGGTGCCGGCATTGGCGCATCATTCCTTCGCCATGTTCGATGCCCAGAAGACCGTCACCCTGGAGGGCACGGTGAATGAATTCGAATGGGTGAATCCGCACTCCTGGCTGCGCATCAAGGTCAATGACGAGAAGACCGGCAAGCCGGCGATATGGGCGATCGAGTTGAGCTCGCCGTCGCGGCTGATCACCATGGGCATGCACGCCGATTCGGTGAAGCCGGGCGATGCCGTCTCGGTGACGTTGCATCCGATGCGGGACGGCACCCGCGGCGGGCAATTCATCCAGGCAGTGCTGCCGGGCGGAAAGCAGGTCATCCGCGCCAATGCCCGCGACGAAAACGAGCAGCAGTAACGCCGGGCAGCCCGACACAGCGGTGCCGAGGCAAGTGTAGCGCGTGCCGCGCACGCTGTTTCCCTGCGCGAGTGACGCGTGGAGGTCGTCGGCGGCGTTCAGCGACCGCGAAGGCACTCGCCTCCGGTCGCTCCGCTTCGGGGCTCGGCCTCGACGCTTGCCGCCAAGACAAATCGATTTCGACGATCTGAGCGAGGCCCCCGCCGGATTCCGCGCATCCCGGTGATCGAAATCGCCCTCATAAGTCAAGGCCATCGTTCGGCTGGCAGACCTGTTGTCGCGATGTTACACTCACTTTGTAGGTTAGCGCATTCCGCGCCTATAGGGGAGAAGTCCAAATGAGGAAGATGTTGATCGCGCTTCTGGCGTTGCCACTCGCGCAGACTGCTGTCTCGGCCCAGACCGCCGGCGACGCGGCGGCCGGAAAGGCCTACTGGGATCGGCTGGCGCCCAGGTTGACGGACTGCAAGGACTGTCACGGCCTCAACGGCGAAGGCGCCTTCGGCCCGGACCTCGCCGGCCGTGGACTGAACGCCGCGCAGATCGAGCGCGCAGTCCGTCAGCCCTGGGGAATCATGCCGGCTTTCGTCGAAAGCCAGGTCAGCGCGAAAGACGCCGCCGATCTTGCCGCCTATTTCGCCTCGTTGCCGAAGCCGGAGGCGCCCGGCAAGTGGCGCGTCGAGGTTCCGCCCAATGCGCCTCCGGGCCAGGTCACCATGATCACCATGGGCTGCGGCCAGTGCCACGGCGCGACGTTCAACGGCCCGCGCGGCAACAGCTTGGGCACCTACAATGCGAACTTCGATGAGTTCGCCAACCTGGTCTACAACCATACGACCGCGATGCCGCAATATCGGGCGACGCTCGGCGCTGCCGGCAACAACCTCGACATGGGAAATTTCTCCAGGACGCGCCTGACTGTCGGGCAACTGCGACAAATCTATTTCTGGGCGCGCGATGAAATCGGACCCCGCGCACCCTTGGCGGGCCAGATTGCAAAGGGCGAGGCCGGGCCCAGCGGCGTGACCTACCCGGTGACGATCACGAACGGCGGCTTCCAGGGCAGGGGCGTGATCGCCGAGGGCCTGACGATCAACCTGACGATCCCGGCCGATACCACCGTGGTGGCGGCGACCGGCACCGGCTATCAGGGCACCCATGTCGACGACAGGACCAAGGCCACCGTCGCCACCTGGAAAGTGCCGCGCAGCGCCCCCAAGGACCAGGAGAAGCTCAGCGTCACGCTCTCCAAGGCAGCGACCGCCGCCGCCAATCTCAGGGGTGAGATCCGCTGGGCCAAGCCGGCGCCGAAAAACGGCCCGAGTGCCGACGTGGTCAATATCGCCCCACCGGCGCTGTAGAGCGCTTTTTGAGCGTGATCTCGTCTGAAAGGTCTGCGACTTTTCGGGATCACGCTCTAACCTGAAGTTACGGCAGGCCCGTCAGCGGGCCTGCCGTTTTTCTTCGGCTCGCACGGTCGTCGCGAAGCGGCTGCCGGATGGCCGTGCGGCCGCGAGCGGGCAGCGTCCGACCCGGCTATCGGCCGGCGAGCTTCTTCTGGATGCGTTCGTCGAAACGCGCAACGTTGACGACGACACGTTGATGCGAACCACCTCCGATCGGCTCCCGATCGTCACGCGCCTCGACGCGAAACGAAAGCATCCGGCCATCGACCGCAATCAGCTCCGCGGTCGCCACGACCCGCATTCCGATCGGCGTGGCGGCGAAATGTTTCACGTCGAGATGTATTCCGAGGCTCTGGTGCCCCGCGGGCAGGAGGTGCTCGACCGCCGCCAGCGCGGCCGCCTCGATTACGTTGATCATGACCGGCGTGGCCAGTACCGGCACCTTACCGCTGCCGATGCTCGGCGCCGTGTGTTCGGCGCCGACCACGAGATGCGCCGTGCCCGTCGCGCCGGGCTGCAGACTGGAGAGGTCGATCATCGTTTACCTTAGACCGAGAAACGGTCGCTTTGGCAATGGACCGGCCGCGGCGGCTGGCGCCGCGCTCTCTCGCGCATCGCGACAGCCCAACCGTGCGCCATCCCGTTCGGTTGATCAGCGCGATCCCCATCGCCATCTCAAATTGCGAGAGCTTCCCGGCCGCCTTGCCTGGACGCGAATACCGAGAAGTCGCGGCGGCCGGCGGACCGGCTCCGCGGCCTATTTGAAATATCTCAGGTCCGGCGGCGCCTGGCCCTTCTTGGCCGGCATCAACAGGCCTTCCCCGCTCAGGAAATACACTTCATCGCCGATGTTGACGTGCACGTTGTTTTCGGCACACACGGTTTCATCCCACCAGATCGGCTGTTTTGTCGGCGTGCGGCGGTAGTCCTTGGTGACGATCCAGGGACGGGTCAGCGCATGGTCGATGGTGGTGATTTCGTCGTGCAGCATGTTCGGATCGGTCTTGTCGAGATAGATACGCTCCCTGATGATGGTCTGGTTGTCCTCGTGCAGCGGAATGCCGGTCATCTCATAGGTGCGGGGACCCTTCATGCCGCGGGTCTCGACCAGGAGCGTGTCGTAGCGGCCGTCGTCGTCCTCGTCGACCCATCGGCCGATCGAATAGCCGGCAAATCGCGGATTTTCCGCCATGTTGGCCGGGAAGTCGCGCCCGTCGGTGTGGATCCGGCGATTGTCATGGATGTGGTCGATCAGGATGTAGGTGGTGTCCGGCATCACCACGATTTCCATCTCCCCGTAGGGGCCCATGATGCGCGGCATGCCGGGGGACAGGCACCTGTAGGTGGGGTCGCCGGCCTGGCCGCCCTGCACCTGGTCGGCCAGATTGGCCTCGAAAATGGCTTGATACTCCGGCGTCAGCGGCGCCTGTTGCCCCGGACCGGACGGCTTGTGCGGATCGAATTGAACGCCGGGGTAGCGGCCGCTCGGCACCGCAACGCGACGCCATTCGCCCTTCAGGTCGGGGTATTTCGAGTCATCGAAGGCTTGGGCGGCAATCGGCGTCAGCACTGCCGCGGCCAGAACCGTTACGCAAGTCAGACGCCGGAAACCCATGCCTGCCTCCCCATCCTTTCGATGCTGCCGGCGATGCCTCGCCGTCTTGCGAAAGCTACATGGTTTGGCCTCGGTGCGGAAGCGTGATATTCCGATCGAGTTGACCACGGAGGAACGCCCCATGGACCTCGCACGGGGAGTACGCAAGGATTTTGTCTCGCGTCGCGAAGCCCTCGCGATGCTGAGCGCGGTGGCGGCGGTGCGCAGCGCCGGCGCGGCCGAGCAGGGGATCATGCAACCGATCTCGCTCGACCACGTCAATATCCGGGTGTCGAGCGTCGCCAAGACGGCCGAGTTCTACATGGGGCTGTTCGACACGCCGGTTCTGAGGAATGCGGCGCTTAGGGCCCAGCCGTCATCGCCGCCCAGCGAAGGATACTTCATCAAGTTCGGCGACGGCTACCTCGCGATATCGCAGGCGTTTGCGCCCGAGCGGCCGGACCTCGATCACTATTCCCTCGGGATTCGCGATTACGAGAAAGCGAAGCTGGCGGCG
Source organism: Xanthobacteraceae bacterium (assembly GCA_036008405.1). Classification (GTDB taxonomy): domain Bacteria; phylum Pseudomonadota; class Alphaproteobacteria; order Rhizobiales; family Xanthobacteraceae; genus JAJPKK01. The sequence continues at coordinate 756 of DASYNT010000219.1, read as the reverse complement.
AAATTGCAGGCCGGCGGCATCGCGGTGCCGCCGCGATCGGGGGGCGATATCTGGGTCGGCGACCTCGACGGGGCGATGATGCAGTTGAGACCGCCCGGCGGCTGGGCGCGCCAGACCGCGACGCCCTATCAGCCCCCCGCCCGCGTCGGGCCTTCGCTGTCGCCGCTGTCGATGAGCCGCATCGGCCTGCGTTGCACGGACCTCGCTCGAGCGGGCGACTTTTACGGCCGACTGTTCGGGACCGAGATCGCATCCGCGGCTTCGAGCGGTTCGCGCGCGTTCGGGCTCGGCGACTCCGTGCTCGAATTGGTTTCGGCTCCGGCAAATTCCGGTCCGGCCCGTCGCGGCTTAGATCACATCCGCATCGCGGTCAAGGATTTCACCGTCGAGGCGGCTGCGCGCGTCGTGCGCGAACGCGGAATCAAGATGGACGACCGAGCGGCGCCGGGAACGGTGCGCATCGCTGATCCGGACGGCATGACGATTGAACTCGCGGCGTAGGACTCGCCCGCCAACAATCGATTCAGTTTTCGTCCCCCCTCCCGCTTGCGGGCTTTCCGCCTGCTCGGGCGGGGGCGGCCGAGTTTGTTCACCACTTGCTTCGGGATGCGCCGACGCGGTCGAGCGCGCGCCTTGATCCGATCGGCCGTCGCCCTCAACTCATCGTCCGAGCCTCGAAGTTGTGGCGTCCGCTATTGAAGCAAGTCCCGCCGCCGCTGGTCACGAAGGTCGGCGGCGGGAATGACCCGCTGCGGA
>DASYNT010000218.1:0-7358 GCA_036008405.1 Xanthobacteraceae bacterium | reverse complement strand
CCCGCGCGAGCGAGGGGCGAGCCGGGGGCCGTTGAGTTCTGCCATCTGTCCTCCCGGCATGATTGCGAACAGTCTCGGGCGACTGTGCGGCCGAGTTCACGCGCGATAAAGCATGATCGCGAAAAATTTGCAGCTGTTCGCACGCACTCGCTATTGCGCCGCCTGAAGCGGTGCGGGATCACGCTGCTTGATGGCGCGGTAATAGGCCCAGAGCAGCCGTGCCGCGACGCCGCGCCAGGGACGCCAGGGATCGGCGAGGGCGATGGTCTCCCTGGCGCCGGGCCGTGCCGGCAAGGCGAAAGCGAGCCGCGCGGCCTCTTGCAAGGCGAGGTCGCCGGCGGGCCAGGCATCGGGATGGCCGAGGCAGAACAACAGGTAGATGTCGGCCGACCACGGGCCGATGCCGTGGATGGCGCACAGCGCCGCATGGGCCGCCTCGGCCGGCAGGCCGGGAAGCGCGTCGCAGTCGAGCCGGCCGGCGACGATCGCCTTGGCGATCTCCTTGAGCGCGCGGATCTTGGGCGCGGAGAGGCCGAGCCCGGTGAGCCGGGCCGCCCGCGCCCGGATCAAGGCCTGCGGGGTGAACGGATCATAGGCGGCCGCCAGCCGTCCCCAGATCGCGTTCGCGCTCGCCGTCGACAGCTGCTGGGCTACGACAATGCCGGCGAGGCCGGCAAAGCCGCCGGGCCGCCGTCGCAGCGGCACCGGGCCCGCCATCGCCGCCACCGGTCCGAGACGGGGATCGGCCGCCAGCAGCGCGGTCAATCCGGCCTCGATGTCGGCTTCGGTGTCGATGCGGCGGGACATGGCGGCCATCTCATCATTGTCATCGCCCGGCTCGCCGCGGCTCGCCGCGCGATCCAGTAACCACGGAACTGCGACTTGGACACGGCACGAGTTGGAGCATTGGGACAGGGACTACTGGATGCCCCGCTTTCGCGGGGCATGACACGGAAACTGAATGAACCGTGAGGCGCACGACACCGGGTTCACGGACGGTATCTTTCGGATCGGCGGGATGTAAATATGGCCTCGGCCGGCAGGCGCCACGCCGGTTTTCACCACGATCATGCCGGTATTTCGATTTGCGCCCAGCCCCAACGGCTATCTGCATCTGGGCCATGCCTATTCGGCGGCTCTCAATGCCGCCATGGCGCGCCGCGACGGCGGGCGATTCCTGCTGCGCATCGAGGACATCGACGCCGCCCGCTGCCGTCCCGAATACGAGGCGGCGATCCTGGAGGACCTGCGCTGGCTGGGCCTCACCTGGCAGGAGCCGGTGCGGCGCCAATCCCACCACTTTGACGCCTATACGGAGGCGTTGGAGCGACTTTCGGCGCACGGGCTGATCTATCCGAGCTTCGACAGCCGCGCCGAGATCGCCGCTCTGGTTGCCGCGCGCGAAGCCGACGCGCCCTGGCCGCGCGATCCCGATGGCGCCCCGCTCTATCCCGGTACCGCCAGATCGCTCTCGCCGGCCGTGCGCGCCCGTCGCATGGCGGGCGGCGAGCCCTATGCGCTGCGCCTCGACATGGCGGCGGCGCTCGACGCGGCCGGCGGCCTTGCCATGGCCTGGACCGAGACCGGCTCCGGTCCGCTCGGCGAGACCGGCCCTATCGTTGCGGACCCCCGGGAATGGGGCGACGTCGTGCTCGCTCGCAAGGACATCCCCACCAGCTACCATCTCGCGGTGGTAATCGACGACGCCCTGCAGGGCATTACCCATGTGGTGCGCGGGCACGACCTGTTCGCGGCGACCTCCGTGCACCGCCTGCTGCAGATTCTCCTCGAACTTCCCGAGCCGATCTATCATCATCACCGCCTGATTCTCGATGTCGAAGGGCGCAAGCTGTCGAAGTCGACCCGCGCCACCGGCCTGCGGGAACTGCGCGGCGGTGGTGCAGCCCCCGCCGACATCCTGTCGATGATCGGGCTCGGCTGAGCCGGCTTCGGAGCCACCAAGGGTCCGGCCCGGCGCCTCGCGAGATCCGCTCGGCCGGACAGGGGGAGGAATGGCCAAGTCCACGGCGACGACGGTGCGCAAGCGTGCAGGGGCGCGCCGCAAACGGGCGGCAAGGCGCAGGCACTCGCCGCGCGCGATCGAAGCCGTGCTCGCCACTTTCGCTCACGATATCCGCACGCCGCTGACCGGAATCATCGCCTTCAGCGAATTGCTGGCGACATCGGGGCTCGGCGAGCGCGAGGGACGCTGGGTCGAGGCCATCAAGGATTCCGCGGGGCATCTCGCCGAGCTGACCACGCTCGCGGTCGAGGCGGCGCGGGCGGGCGCGGGCCGCCTGAAGCTGCGCCGGGAGACCTTCGCCTTGCCGCACTTCGCCGCGCGGCTCGCGCTCTCGCTCGCCGCGCGCGCCGAGGCGAACGGCCTCGCCTGCGAGACCGACACCCAAGGCGGCCTGCCCGACCTCGTCGTCGGCGATCCGGCGCTGCTGCGCGCCGCGATCGAAAATCTGATGGCGAATGCGGTCAAGTTCACCGAGCGCGGCAAAGTCGGGCTGCGGATCGCGGCGAGCCCGCTCGCCCGCGGCAAGGTGCGGCTGTCGTTTGCGGTCTCCGACAGCGGCATCGGCATCAGCGACGCCGAGATCGCGTGCCTGTTCCGGCCGTTCGCCCAGGCGAGCAGCGAGATCGGGCAGAAGTTCGGCGGCTCCGGGCTCGGCCTCGTCCAGGTGCGCCGCCTCGCTCGCTCCATGCACGGCGACCTCGAGGTCGAAAGCACGCCGGGGCGCGGCAGCACGTTCCGCCTCACCGTGGTGCTCGACCGCCCCCGCCCGGCGACCGCCGGCGCCGCGGCGGCGGATCGCGCCCTGCCTCCGGGCGAGGCGCTCGGGATTCTCTGCGTCGAGCACAATCCTTATGGCCGGGTGGTGATGAACGCGATCGTCACCGGGCTCGGCCACCGCGCCAGCTTCGCCGGCAGCGCCGAAGCGGCACTCGCCGCCCTCGCCGCCGGCAGCCCCGATGTCGTTCTGATGGATGTCGCGCTGCCCGGCATCGACGGCTACGAGGCGACCCGGCGCATCCGCGCGCTGCCGGGGCAGGCGGGGCGCGTGGCCGTGATCGGCGTCTGCGGCCGGGGTGACCCGGCGAATGGGTCCGATCGCACCGCCGCCGCGACGGCCGCCGGCATGGACGCCTGCCTCGCCAAGCCGGTGAGCCCGCGCATGCTCGCCGACGTGCTGGCGCGGGTGAGGGGGGAAACCGCCGCGGGCGTTTGATTATTGTACAGATTGAACGGCGAGGAGTTCCGGCCCTGGGCTTTGAAGATCGGGCCGAGCAGGAACGCCCGCCGGCCGATACGTCAGGGCGTGACCGGGCGCGAGCCCTGACGCCACGGATTCTACTTTGCATGGGGTTGATTCGCGGGAAAATAGGTTTCCCCTCCCCCCCGGGATTACAGCCCCTGCCGAAATGCAAGCCTGGGCGCGGCAAGGCGGTACCCGGCGGCGCCCCGGCAAGGCGCTTGTTCGTCGCGGCGGCGCGTGGAATCCTGCGGCGATGTCGTTTCGTTCCATCACCATTGTACCGGCTGACGGCCGCCAGTCGGAGACGGCGATTACGGTCGCGCGCGGGACCCAGCGGCTGCTGCTGGCGCTGGGGCTCTCCTGCGTGGCCGAGCTGAGCCTGCTGTCGGGGCGGCGCGCCGATCTCGTGGCGCTGGGCGGCGACGGCGAAATCTGGATCGTCGAGATCAAGTCCTCGGTGGCCGATTTCCGCGCCGACCAGAAATGGACCGACTACCGCATGCATTGCGACCGCCTGTTCTTCGCGACCGCGGCGCATGTGCCGCTCGAAATCTTCCCCGCCGATGCCGGGCTCATCCTCGCCGACGGCTACGGCGCAGAACTGGTGCGCGAGGCGCCCGCCCACCGCCTGCATGCCTCGACCCGCAAGAGCGTGATGCTCGCCTTCGCCCGCGCCGCGGCGGTGCGGCTGCAGGCGCTGGCCGACCCCCAAGGGCCCTATGGCAGCGAAATCTGAGAACGGCTCGCGACTCCGCTCGCCACCCCGGATCGTGTGCAACCGAAATCCGGGACTGCCCTGGGACTGCCCTGCCTTGGCGCGAGGCCGCTTCTCGCATCGTGCTCGACCCGGGCTATAGTCTGCGGCCGGGTGGACCGGCGGGGTTACTTGGGCGCGCGTTTTGCCAGGATTCGCTGCAGCGTGCGGCGATGCATGTTGAGGCGCCGGGCGGTCTCCGACACGTTGCGCCCGCACAGTTCGTAGATGCGCTGGATGTGCTCCCACCGCACCCGGTCGGCCGACATCGGATTGGCGGGCGGTTCCACCTTGGCGCCGTCGAGGGCGAGCAGGGCGGCGGCGACGTCGTCGGCATCGGCGGGCTTGGACATGTAGTCGACGGCGCCGAGCTTCACGGCGGTGACGGCGGTGGCAATGTTGCCGTAGCCGGTCAGCACGATGCCGCGGGCGTCGGGCCGGCGCCGCTTGAGCGCGGAGATCACGTCGAGACCGCTGCCGTCGCCCAGGCGCATATCGACGACGGCGAAGGCGGGGGCGGCCTTCTCCACCTGGTCGAGCCCGTCGGCGACCGATTCGGCGGTGGTGACGTTGAATCCGCGTCCTTCCATGGCGCGTGCCAAGCGCTGCAGGAACGACCTGTCGTCCTCGACAATGAGCAGAGAACGATCACCGGAGACAGGGGTCATAGCCTCGGACATGATGGATCAATCCTCGTTGAACGATCGAAACACGCACCGCCGCTCCCGATACCATAGGTAGGTCATCAGCGGCCCTGGGCAAGAGGCGGCGCCGCAACTTTCGCCGCCACGCCGCCGTCCTCGGCGACGTCGAAGTGCTTCTGCCAGATTTTCTGGCGCTCGAATTCTTCCCGTTTCCAACGCATCCTGACGATTGCGCCGCGCTGCGGGAAGGCTCGGTTTTCCAGCGAAATTCTGGCGCCGGAACGTTCCAGCAGGGTCTTGGCGATGAAGAAGCCGAGGCCGAGCCCCGGCATCTCCCGGCCACGCATGCGGCGGCCTTGTTCGCTGGTCACATAAGGCTCGCCCATGCGGTCGATGATCTCCGGGGGGAAGCCCGAACCGTCATCGCCGACCACGACGCTGACCTGGTCGTGGTCCCAGGATGCCGTCACCTGGACTTGGTCGCGCGCGAAATCGACAGCGTTTTCCAGGATATTGCCGAGGCCGTAGAGAATGGCCGGATTACGTGCCCCGACCGGCTCGGCGGGATCGCCCGTGGGGATTTCGACCGCCATTTTCACGCCCATGTCGCGATGCGGCGCGATGACCTCCTCGATCAGGGCGGACAGCTTCATCCGTTCGAACGGCTCTCCCGGCGCCGGCAATTCGGTGAGCTTGCCGAGGATGTCCCGGCAGCGCTGGGCCTGCTCGCGCAACAGGCGGATGTCCTCGGCGTGGCGGGAGCCGGGCTCGATCTCGCGTTCGAGTTCGCGCGCCACCACGAGAATGGTCGAAAGCGGCGTGCCGAGCTCATGGGCGGCGGCGGCGGCGAGGCCGTCGAGCTGGGACAGATAGTGCTCGCGGGTCAGCACCAGCTCGGTGGCGACGAGGGCGTCCGACAGCTGCCGGGACTCCTCGATGATCTGCCATGCATAGATGCTGATATAGCCGATCGCCAGCAGCAGCGAGAGCCAGACCCCGATCATGTAGAGCGGCGGCAGCTCGAGAGCGTCCTCCTCCGGCCACGGCAGCGGAAAGTGGACGAAGACGAGAATGGTGGCGCAGACGATGGCGAGAGCCGCGAGCATCAGCGTCATGCGCGCCGGCAGCGCCGCCGCCGAAATCAATACCGGGCCGGCGAACAGGAACGAAAACGGGTTTTGCAGGCCTCCCGTCAGGAACAGCAGCACCGCCAGCTCGATGATGTCGAGCGCCAGCAGCCACGCCGCATGCTGCGGCTCCAGGCGCTGGTTCCACCGGAACCGCAGCCGCAGCACCACGTTCACGGCGCCATAGGCGGCGATCACGGCGAGGCAGGCCCAGAACGGCACTTCGAAATCGAAGCCGTCATGAACCACCAGCACCGCGGCCGATTGACCGAGCACCGCGAGCCAGCGCAGGCGCACCAGCGTGTCCAGGCGTACGCTGCGCATGGAGTGGTGCTGTTGTTCGACGCTGAGGTCCGGCATCCCTGTCATCCTATGCGGATCGAGCACCACTGCGGAGTCCGATACCGCGGCTAAATCCTTGCTTCCTGGTCCGCGCCACGTACAAGAGCCGCGCCGGCGAGAGTCGCGCCGGCAAGAGCCGCGCCGGACTGTCCCGGCCGGTTCGTCCTATATCGTGATTCATGCCCGAAATTGAACCCGCGATCGAAGTCGAGGACCTCGCGAAGATCTATCCGCGCGGAATGGCCGTCGCCGGGATCAGCTTTGCCCTGCCGGCCGGGTCGATCACCGGGCTGCTCGGCGGCAACGGCGCCGGCAAGACCACCACCATCGCCATGATCATGGGACTGGTGACGCCCACTTCGGGCACCGTGAGGGTGCTGGGGGCCGATATGCAGCGCCAGCGCTATCGCGTGCTGCATCGCATGAATTTCGAGAGCCCCTATGTGGAGATGCCGATGCGGCTCACGGTGCGCCAGAATCTCACCGTGTTCGGGCGCCTGTACGGCGTTCCGGATCTCGCCCGCCGCATCGCCGACGTCGCCGGTGAACTCGATCTCCTCGATCTGCTCGATCGCCCGACCGGGAAGTTGTCGTCCGGCCAGAAGACGCGCGCCTCGCTCGCCAAGGCGCTGCTCAACCGGCCCGAGGTGCTGCTGCTCGACGAGCCGACCGCATCGCTCGACCCCGATACCGCCGATTGGGTGCGCGGCGCCCTCGCGCGCTACCGCTCCGCCAACGGCGCCACCCTCCTGCTCGCCTCCCATAACATGGTCGAGGTGGAGCGGCTGTGCGAGCGCGTCATCATCATGAAGAAAGGCAGGATCGAGGGCGACGGCACCCCGGCTGCATTGCTGGCGCGCTACGGTCGGCGAACCCTGGAAGAGGTCTTTCTCGACGTGGCGCGCGGCCGGATCGGGGAGGCGGCGCGATGAGCAAGCGGCCGGACCGCAATTACGGCATTTCCGTTCGCCGTATCGGGGCGATGATCGCGCGCTACTGGTATCTGCTGCGCTCGTCCTGGCCGCGGCTACTGGAACTCGTCTATTGGCCGGCCGTGCAGATGATGATGTGGGGCTTCCTGCAGCTCTATATCGGTCAGAACGCCGGATTTTTCGCCCGCGCCGGCGGCACCTTCATCGGCGCCGTACTGCTGTGGGACATCCTGTTCCGCGGCCAGCTCGGCTTCTCGGTGTCGTTTCTCGAGGAGATGTGGTCGCGCAATCTCGCC
>DASYNT010000217.1:0-17367 GCA_036008405.1 Xanthobacteraceae bacterium | reverse complement strand
GACGCCACCGGCGCGCCGCACACCGACGAGATGCGCACCACCGAGCGCATCCGCAAGATCAGCCCGACCCAGCTCGAGGACGTCATCACCATTCACAATCCCGAATACTACACACGGGATTGGCAGGCCCGCTTCGTCTACACGCTGCGCAACGACGTGCGCCTCGAAGACTATGTCTGCGGCGAACCCCATCGCGACATCTCCGGCGTCGCCGGCGTGCGCAGGCCCTGACGCTAAGAAAACGTCCGCAGGCGGAATGTAATCTGATGGCGCGCGGATCGGCGGCAATCCGGCTTTGAAGCAGGGTTCGATGTCCAGGACCACGATGTCGATCCTTGCGCTGATCGTCGTGTCGAGCGCCTTCGCCGCCGCCGAGCGAGTTGCGGCAGAGGCGCCGGCGGGTCGGGTTGCCGTCCCCGACTTCGCTCCGGACGCCGCGACGTCCTGGGCGCTGGACCAAACGGTCGACGACCTGCTGGCGCCGCCTTCGGGCCCCGGTCCGATCACGTTCGATCCGGCCCATCCCTATGTTGCCAACTTCCGCGGCACGCAGCCGACCTACCGGGTCGCGGATCTCGGCAATCCGATTCTGCAGCCCTGGGCCAGGGAGAGGATGCGAAAATCCAATGAAGAGGTCCTGGCCGGCAAGGTTCCGTTCCGGGCGCGCGAGAGGTGCTGGCCGATCGGCGTGCCCGGCTTCGTGGTCTATTCGCTCGTCGAGCCGTTCCATTTCCTGCAGACGCCCGAGAAGGTGACGATCATCAATCCGGGCGGGCCCGAGGTGCGGCAAATTTTCATGAACGTGCCGCATTCCGCGGAGCCACGGCCGTCATGGTACGGCGAATCGGTCGGCCGTTACGAGGGCGGCGACACCCTGGTCATCGACACCATCGGGATCACCGACAAGACCTTCGTCGACAATTACCGCACTCCGCACACGACGAAGCTGCACGTCGTCGAACGCCTGAAACTGGTCGAGGGCGGCAAGGCGGTGCAAATTTCGATCGCGGTGGACGATCCCGGCGCTTTCACCATGCCGTGGTCGGCGACGCAGCGCTGGCGGCGCGTGACGCGCGGCCCGATCGCCGAGTCGCCGTGCAACGAAAACAATGAAGATCATTTCAAGCACGCGCTGATACCCACGCCGACGGCGGACAGGCCCGATTTCTGAACAATGCCGAGGCCGAACAGGTGATTTCCATCGGTTCGGCCAACCTGGAGACAAAGGTGGAAACTACAATGCCCGGATTCGCAACTACCGCATCGAAATCCTTGCTGGCCTTTGGAATGCTGGCGGGATTGGCCTGCGCCGCCGGCGCGCTTTCGCCGGCCCTCGCCGCCGAGCCAACTGGCGGGAGCGCAGCGGTGCCGAATTTTGCCCCCGACCGCAACACCGGCTGGATCCCCGACCGCCCCACCGGCGACGACTTCCTTCCGCCCCCCAGCGGTCCAGGGCCCGTCATGTCGGTCAAGGACCACCCCTATGTTCCCAATGGCCAGGGCCAGCCGACCTATCGGATTGCGGACCTCACCAATCCGATCCTGCAACCCTGGGCCATCGCACAGATGAAAAAAGCCAATGACGAGGTGCTGGCGGGAAAAGTCCCCTACATCACCCGGGAGCGGTGCTGGCCGGCGGGCGTTCCGGGCTTCACGGTCTACACGCGCGTCCAGGCCTTGTATTTCATGCAGACCCCGACCAAGGTCACGCTCATCAGCGAACTCAACCAGCAACCGCGGCACATCTATTTGAACGTGCCGCATTCGAGCAATCCGAAGCCCTCCTGGTACGGCGAATCGGTCGGCCATTATGAGGGCGACGAACTGGTCGTCGATACGATCGGATTGAACGACAAGACTTTCGTCGACAATTACCGCACCCCCCACACCGACAAGATCCACGTCGTCGAGCGCTTCAAGCTGATCGAGGACGGCAAGACCATGCAGGCGGTGGTGACGGTCGACGACCCCGGTGCCTTCACCATGCCGTGGACGGCGATCCAGCGCTGGCGGCGCGTGTCGAATCGCCCGATCGACGAAATGATCTGTGCCGAGAACAACTACGACTTTTTCAACTATGTCGTGGTGCCGATCCCGCAGGCCGACAAAGCGGATTTCTGAGCCGCCGCGCAGGTTTCGACATCCGCCGCCCCGTCGTCGTGCCATCACGGGGCGGCCACGCGATGCATTTCGGCCTGCATGATTTCTGTGAGCAGATCGGGCGGCCAGCGCCGGGCTTCGAAGGCGGCGCGACAGCGCTCCAGAAGGCGCGCCGCGCTGGCTGCGTCGAGCCGAGCGGTGATGTGACGAAACTTGTCGCAGATGTCTCGTTCGTCGAACGGCCGTTGCGGATCGCCGGGCACGTGGACGACGGTGTGCTCTCGCATGCCTTGCGGGGTGTGCAGGGCGATGCGGGCCGGCCAGGCTTTCGGGTAATGCGCCAGCAACGCCGCATCGGCCACGACGCGAACCTTGCGCATGAAGTCCTGGATGTCCGGCGTCAGCACGGCGGGCGAATGCCCGACGTCCATCAGCGCCGCGGGATCGCAGGCGGCGAGGGCGAGATGGTATTGCACGCTGGTCAGGTGGGATGCGCGGTCGCCGGGCCTGACGGCATGATCGATCATCTTGAGGGTGGGCGGCGGCACATGGACGGTGATCGAGGCGATCGATCCCGGCGCGACGCCGTCGATCATCGCCTCGCGAAGCGCCTGGGTCGCCGCCATGGTCTGGCGCGCCCCGCACCACGGTTTGAACGATGTTTGATCGAGCGCGAACTCCTCCCCCAGGTTCGCGGTGAAGGCCGCGATATCCGGGGTTATGCCGTAGGCGCCCTGCAGGAAGCCGCCGTCGAGCAACCCCAGGTCCGAGGTGAAGCCTCGGCTCGCGGCCTGCGCGGCAGTTAGACCGCTGCGCGCCGCATTGCCGATCGCGAACCAGCGCGCCGTCGTCGCCGTGTTGTGATGTCCGACTCCTGCTGATGCGAGAGCGAGCCCCAGCGCCAGCGCATTCGCGGTCTGTCTGGTGTCGAGTTCGTAGAGCCGCGCGGCGACCGCGGCAACGCCGAAGGGCGCTGCGAAATAGGTCGGCCATATGCCACGATAGAGGATGCCGGGCCCGCCGATCGCGGCGCCGAGCCGGACCATGGCTTCGGTGCCGGCGATGATGGCCTCGGTCACCGCGGCGGTGTCGGTTTCGCCGCGCAAGGTCGCGATGACCAGCGCCGCGGGAATGATGATGCCTCCCGGTGTCGTCGTCGAAGCCAGGTGGATGGCGTCGATCTCGCTCGAGCGCGTCACCGCGCAGGCGGTGGCGAGGTCGGGCGCCGGACCGCGAAATGCGATGAGGGCTTGGCCTTCGACGGTGTGGGCGCCCGCGATCCAGGCGCCGACCGCATCGATCGCATGCAGCCTCGCGGTTCCCCGTGTCGCCGCCGGAACGCGGCCGCGCATGTTTTCCGCGATGAATGCGGCCATGGTTTCAAGTGCGGTCATGATGCGCGCCGGCACCTCGTTGCCATCGGTGGCAGCGGCGATCTGTCGTAAGCGATCGCGCTACACCGCCTTCAATGTGCGACAATCCTGATCGAAGCGAATTTCCTGGACGAGGGTGGGTTTCGTGTATCTCAATACCCGAAAATCGGCGGGGGAGGGATCCGGCAGCGTTTGCGGGAACAGGGTCCGATGACGCAGGAGCGTGCGACGATGAATACCAAGGCAGCAAGCATCGCGAGCGCGATCGGTACGGTCGCCACCGTCATGGGCGTTATCATGAGCGTCATCGCCGGCATCTCGGCGGTCCGGCCGGCGGCGGCACAACTCCAAATCGCCGCCGAGGCGCGGGTGACGCTCCTTGCCCGGGCGTACAATGCCACCGGCCAGCAATTGTTCGGACAATTCGCGGCGGCGCCGGGCAATATCGTGTTCTCGCCCTACTCGATCGGCACCGCCATGTCGATGGCGCTGTCGGGCGCACGCGGCGACACCGCCTCCGAAATGATGCGGGTGCTGTCGATGCGCATGGCGGCGGATGCCGTCGACACGGCAAGTGCCGAAATGCTGTCGATCCTCAACGGCTACGACCACAGCGCCGCGCCGCCGCTCTGCCCGCCGGGCGCCAATGTCGCCGGGCGCAATTGCGAGATGCAGCCAGGCGGCGACATGAAGAACCAGTGTCGATACGGCTTGCTGCTCCAGGGCGAGCGTTGCATCGGCGCCGGCACGACGCCGCCTTCGGCGAGGCTGCTCGCCGCCAATGCGCTGATGCTGGTCAGGCCGGGCGTGGTATCCGAGGATTACGTCGCCACCCTCAAGACCAGATACGCCGCCGAAGTGTTCGCCGGCGCGAGCCTCGACGACGTCAATGGCTGGGTGGCCCGCAAGACCGACGGCCGGATCCCCATGATACTCGATCGCCTCGATCCCGATTCCGCGGCCGTGCTTCTCGACGCCGTCTATTTCAAGGCGCGCTGGGCCTCGGTGTTCGACAGCAAGCTCACCAGGAACGAGGCCTTCCATCTCACGCGGTCGCAACAGGCCGAGGTTCCATTGATGAACCAGACCGGGCGATTTTCGCTCGTCTCGCGCGGCGGCTATCGCGCCGTGCGGCTGAACTACCAGATCCCCGAGCTCGGCCTCGTGGTCGTGCTGCCGGATGACGTCGAGGGCGCCGACGCCGTCGCAAAGCGTCTCGGCGCGAGCGAGGTCGCGGAGCTATTCGCGGCCTTGCGGGACGGCAAGGCGCAAAAGCCGGTCGCGCTGGCGCTGCCGCGCTTCAAGTCGGAATTCAAGGCCGATCTGGTGGGCCCGTTCCGGCAGGCGGGGATGCAAAAGGCGTTCGACCCTAAGGCCGCGGACTTTTCAGGCATGACCGGTCGGCCCGTCGCCCAGGAACGCCTTTACATCGGCCAAATCGCACATCGCGCCGTGATCGAGGTCGCCGAGGAGAACACCGAGGCGGCCGCCGCCACCGCCGTCGTCGTCCGTCCCACGGCGGTTCCGGCTCGGCCGGTGACGCCCGAGCCGTTCCGGGTCGATCATCCGTTCCTGTTCTACCTGGTCGACGACGCCACCGGCGCCATCCTGTTCGAGGGACGTATCGCCGATCCGCGGTAGCGCGTGTGCCGGAACGCTTTTGTCGTGGCCCGCAGGGAGCCCGTCGTGAATTTCTACGACCGCTGGATTTTGCCGCCGATCCTCGATCTCGCCATGCGGCAACCCCGGCTCGGCAAGTATCGCAGCGAGGTGGTCGGCGCCGCGAGCGGACGGGTGCTCGAAGTCGGGGTCGGTTCGGGATTGAACATTCCGCTGTATGGCGGGCGGGTCGACAATGTCTGCGCGATCGACCCCTCGCCGCGTCTGCTCGAAATGGCGCGACGGCGCGTGGTTGCCGCCGCCCGGCGCGTCGACCTCGTGCACGGTTCCGCGGCTGCGATCCCAATCGCAGACGGTAGCATCGAAACGGTGGTGATGACCTGGACCCTGTGTTCGATTGCGGACCCTCTGGCCGCGCTGCGCGAGATGAAACGGGTCCTCCAGCCGGGTGGCAGGCTGGTGTTCGTCGAGCATGGGCTTGCGCCGGAACCCGGTGTCTGGCGCTGGCAACGCCGCTTGACGCCCCTATGGCGCCATCTTGCGGGCGGTTGCCACCTCGACCGCAAGATCGACGAGCTCATTCGCTCGGCCGGCTTCGATCTGGTGAAGCTGCGAACCGAATATGCCCAGGGGCCGCGTCCGATGACCTATATGTACCTGGGATGCGCCCAGGCAGGATGATTCACAGCGCCAGCCGATCGGCTGCGGCGCGTCGCGGTCGAGAGGACATGGCGGGGGTGGCGACCGGTTTCCTCACCGCGCCTTGATGTGCGCCTTTGCGATCACGCCCTCCGCAGCCCAGCGCGTAGAATAGGTTGAGCCCATGCGAAATCCATCATGGGCCGTGTCTATGGGCCGAAGATGGGTATCGCTCCGCTCGACCCATCCTACGGATCGGAGAACGGAATGATCGAGACCATGACGCCGCCGATCCCGGCGTCGACCGGGGTGCTGATCGTCGGGGGAGGGCCGGTCGGGCTGGTGCTGGCCGGCGACCTCGGCAGCCGCGGCGTCGAATGTCTGCTGATCGAGCAGTCCGACGGCACCATCGTTCAGCCCAGGATGGACATGGTGGGCGTGCGCACCATGGAATTCTGCCGGCGCTGGGGCCTCGCCGACGCGGTGCGCGATGCGCCCTATCCGCGCGACCTGCGGCAGGATTGCGTCTGGGGCACCAGCATCACCGGCTATGAATTCGGCCGCGAGCGGTTTGCGTCGCGCGGCGACGAGCAGCCGGCGCCGGGCTCACCGCAGAAGCGCGAGCGCGTGCCCCAGGACATGTTCGACCCGATCCTGTTCGATTTCGCCCGCCGCCAGCCGTCGGTGACGATCCGCCATCTGTGCCGGCTGGTCGCGTTCGAGGAAATGGCCGACAAGGTGCGGGTGACGGTCGAGGATGCCGTGAGCGGCGGCCGGCGGGTGGTCGAGGCGGCCTATCTCGCCGGCTGCGACGGCGGGGCGAGCACGGTGCGCAGCCGGCTCGGCATCGCGATGTCCGGACATCCGACGCTGACCTACACCACCAACATCATCTTCCGCAGCCCCGCCCTGAAGACGCTGCACGATAAGGGCCAGTTCTACCGCTTCATCGCCTTCGACGAGCGCGGCATGTGGGGCACCATCGTCGCCATCGACGGCCGCGACAGCTACCGCGTCTCCATCGTCGGCAACGACGAGCTGCGCCGCTATTCCGACAGCGAGATCGGCGATGCCGTCAGGAAGATCGTCGGCGTCGATTTTCCTTTCGAGATCGTCTCGGTCCTGCCGTGGATCCGCCGCCTGCTGGTGGCCGACAGCTACGGCACTGCGCGCGTCTTCATCGCCGGCGATGCGGCGCACATGTTCTCCCCCACCGGCGGCTTCGGCATGAACACCGGCATCCAGGACTCGGTCGACCTCGCCTGGAAGCTCGACGCGGTGCTCGCGGGCTGGGGCGGCCGCCACCTCATGAAATCCTACGAGTTCGAACGCCGCCCGGTCGCCATCCGCAACGTCACCGAGGCCGGCGGCAATCTCGACCGCATGGTGATGCCGAAGGCCGATCCGCTGGTGTTCCAGGCCGGGCCGGCGGGCGACGCCGCCCGCGCGGACTTCGGCCGCCGCTACACCAATGCGATGCGGCGCGAATGGTTTTCCACCGGCATCCATCTCGGCTACCGCTACGAGCACTCGCCCATCGTCGTGCCCGACGGCACGCCGGAACCGCCCGACGATCCCGCGATCTATGTCGCGACCGCGCGGCCCGGCCATCGCGCACCCCATGTCTGGCTCGCCGCCGACGGCCGCTCGACCCTCGACCTGTTCGGCCGCGGCTTCGTGCTGATGCGGCTCGGCGACGCGGCGCCCGATGGGGCCGCGATCGTCGCGGCGGCCGTTGCGCGGAAAGTGCCGGTCACGGTGTTCGAGTCGAGCCAGCCCGACCTCGTCCACGTCTACGAGAAGCCGCTGGTGCTGGTGCGGCCGGACGGCCATGTCGCCTGGCGCGGGGATGTCTTCCCGGCGGACCCGGGTGGCCTCGTCGATACCGCGCGCGGCGACACGGCGCCTGGGTACGTGCCGCGGCCGGAGGTAGGATTCGGTCAGCGCGGGGTGTTTCTGGCGCCGGCGGCGAAGGCAGCTTCCGATGAGTAGGGTTGAGACGCATCAACGGTCATGGCTCTCCAGGCCATCCCGATTTCCAATGGCACGATCCAAGGCATCAGGGTCGCCGCAACGATAACAGCGATGACGGCTTGGGGTGCGTTGACCTCATCGGCACATCCTCTGAAGCATACTCCGATTACGTTGGTCCTCTCGGTGTCATTGCCCGGCTTAACCGGGCAATCCAGTACGTCCGGTCGATGATTACTGGATCGCCCGGTCGAGCCATCGGTCGAGCCAGGCGATGACAGCGAAGTGTTGTCTCGACTAAAACGGAGGAGTTACTACCCCCCGCCCTTCCCCCGCGCCTCATCCATCAGCTTCAGCAACTTCGGCGGCGACATCGGCAGCGACTGCGGCCGGATGCCGATGGCGGCGCCGATGGCGTTTGCGATCGCCGCCATGGTCGGCACCACGGGCACCTCGCCGACGCCGCGCAGGCCATAGGGGTGACGCGGATTTGGGACCTCGACGATCTCGGTGTCGATCATCGGCACGTCGGAGGCGACCGGCATGCGATAGTCGAGGAAGCTCGCATTCTGCATGCGGCCGTCTTCGCCGTAGTAATATTCCTCGTTGAGCGCCCAGCCGATGCCCTGGACGGCGCCGCCCTGGTATTGGCCCTCGACCTGGAGCGGATGGATCGCCTTGCCGGCGTCTTCGACCACGGTGTAGCGCTTGATGTCGACCCGGCCGGTCTCCTTGTCGACCTCGACGTCGACGATGTGCAGCCCGAAGCCGGGGCCGGCGCCGGTGACGTTCATCTCGGAATGGCCGGCGATGGCGCCGTGGGTCGGCGTCGTCTTGGCCGCGATCTGCGCGATCGACATCGGCTCGAAGGTGCCGACATTGGAGCTCGCGGGCCGGCAATAGCCGTCCTCGAACGTCACCCCTTCCTCCGGCACGCCCCATATCTGCGCGGCGCGCTTGGACAATTCGGTGATCGCCTTGCGGGCGGAATCGACGATCACGATGCCGGTGGCGAACGTCGTGCGGCTGCCTGCGGTGACGCGGTTGAAGCCGAGCGAATGGGTGTCGGCCATGACGGCGCGCACCTTGTCGACGGGAATGCCCAGTTCCTCCGCCGCCATCATGCTGATGGAGATGCGCGAGCCGGCGACGTCCGAGGTGCCGAGGATCAACGTGATCGAGCCGTCGGTGGCGACGTTCAGTGTGCCGGTGGTCTCGCCGCCGCGGTTGAACCAGAAGCCGGCGGCGACGCCGCGGCCCTGGCCCTCGGGCACCGGCGAATTGTAGTGCTCGCATTTCTTTGCAGCCTGCAGCGTCTCGACGAATCCGATCGGCCCGAAGGTCTCGCCGTAGATCGTCTTGTAGCCTTCGGTGGCCGCGTTCTTGAGGCGCAGGTCGATCGGGTCCATGCCGATCTTGCGGGCGAGCTCGTCGACCACGCCCTCGACCCCGAACACCACCTGGGGGACGCAGGGCGCGCGGAACGAGTTCACCTTGGGTCGGTTCGACACCACCTCGTAGGACACCGTCTTGACGTTTTCCAGATTGTAGCGGGTGAACATCGCCTGGGGCGCATTGAAGAACATCGAGCCGGTGAAGGCGCCGGTCTGGAAGATCAGCTCGGCCTCGGCGGCGGTGATGGTGCCGTCCTTCTTGACGCCCATCTTGACGCGCGACCGGGTGCCCGACACCGGCCCGGTGGCGCGGAATACCTCGTTGCGCGTGAGCGTGATCTTCACCGGGCGCTTGGCCTTGCGCGCCAAGAGGATCGCCACCGGCTCGGCGTAGAACCCGGTCTTGCCGCCGAAGCCGCCGCCCATCTCCGACTGGGTGACGCGGATCTTGGCCTGGTCGATCTTGAGGATTTCCGTGAGCCGGTCGCGATAGACCCATGGCGCCTGGGTGCAGCACCACAGCTCGATCTGGCCGTCCTCGGTCGCGGTCGCGACGCAGCTCTGCGGCTCGATATAGCCCTGGTGCATCGGCTTGGTGTCGTATTCGCGCTCGACGATCACGTCGGCCGCGGCGAAGCCCTTCGCGACGTCGCCCATGGACAGGTCGAGGCGCTCGATCACATTGGAGGGTTGGTCGGCGCCCTTGATCCCCTTGGTGCGTACATGCTGATGCAGGACCGGCGCGCCGGGCTTCATGGCTTCGACCGGGTCGATCACGTGGGGCAGCACCTCGTAGTCGACCTTGATCAGCTTGAGCGCGTGCTTGGCGATCGCTTCGCTGGTCGCGCAGACGGCGGCGACGGGATGGCCGTCATAGAGTGCCTTCTCGCGGGCCATCGCATTGCGCGTCATGTCGCCGCCGGGCGTCCCGGCCTTGATCTCGGGAAAGTCGTCCCGCGTCACCACCGCCTTGACGCCGGCAAGCCGCTCGGCCGCCGAAATGTCGATCGATCTGATGATCGCATGGGCGTGCGGGCTGCGCAGAATCTTGCCGACCAGCATGCCCGGCAGGAACAGGTCGGCGCCGAACCTGGCGCGCCCGGTCACCTTGTCGAGGCCGTCATGCTTGACCGGCGAGGTGCCGACGATCTTGAGCTTCTTGTCGCGATTGTAGCCGCTGTTCTCCAGGATGGTCGCGGTCATGATCGGGCCTCCCTCATTTCCTTGGCCGCCGCCTGTACCGAACGGATGATCTTGTCGTAGCCGGTGCACCGGCAGAGGTTGCCGGCGAGCCAGTAGCGGATCTCGGTCTCGGTCGGATCGGGATTGCGCGCGAGCAGCGCCTTGGCGGCGATCAGGATGCCGGGCGTGCAGATGCCGCATTGCAGGCCGTTGAGCTCGAGGAAATTGCGCTGCAGCGGATGCAGCTGGTCGCCCTTCGCCATGCCCTCGATGGTCTCGATCCTGCCGCCTTCGGTTTCGACCGCGAGCACGAGGCACGAGCACACCATGGTGCCGTCGACCATCACCGTGCAGGCGCCGCAATCGCCGGTGCCGCAACCTTCCTTGGTGCCGCTGAGCATCAATTCGTCGCGCAGGATGTCGAGCAAGGTCTGCTGCGCCTCGCACAGGAACTCGCATTCGTCGCCGTTGACGGTCGCCGTGACGTGATACTTCCTGCTCATCGGCTCTTCCTCGCCCGCTCGAGCGCCTGCTGGGCGGTTCGCCTCGCCAGCACGCCCGCCACCTTGACCCGGTATTCCTTGGTGCCGCGCTTGTCGTCGATCGGCCGGCAGGCCGCGCTGGCGGCCGTCGCCAGGCGATCGAGCGCGGCGTCGTCGAGGCGCGTGCCGATCAGGGCGTCGGCCGCGTCCTTCACCAGGAGCACGGTCGGCGCCACCGCGCCGAGTGCCACCCGCGCCGCGGTGCAGGTTCCGCCGGCATCCAGGGCGAGGTTGACGGCGACCCCGACCACCGCGATGTCCATCTCGGTGCGAGGCGTGAACCGCTGATAGGCGTCGCTCGCATGCGCCGGCCGTGCCGGCAGGAAGAATGAGACAACGATCTCGCCCTTGGCCAACGAGGTCTTGCCCGGGCCGACCGGAAGCTGCTCGACCGGCACGTCGCGCATGCCGTTCGGGCCGATGATTCTCGCGATCGCTCCGGCGGCGACCAGTGCCGGCACGCTGTCGGCAGCCGGCGAGGCGTTGCACACATTGCCGCCGATGCTGGCGCGGCCCTTGATCTGGATCGAGCCGATCAGCTTGACGCCATCGACCACGCCCGGCCACGCCTTGGAGAAGGCGGCGTGCTCGACGATTTCCATGGCGGGCACCGCGGCGCCGATTCGAAACCCGCCATTCTCGCCGGCGATCTCGCGGGTTTCCCTGATTTTCTTGATGTCGACCAGGAGCGCGGGCTCGACCAGGTCGGTCTCCATCTGCACGATCACATCGGTACCGCCTGCCAGGATACGGGACGTGCCCGTCGCGCCGGCAAGCAGGGCCACGGCGGCCTGCAGCGTATCCGGAGCCTCGTACCGCACACCCTCCATCGCACTCTCCGATCTATATTTTTTGACTTGGACCACGATCAAATCCGATTTGGCCAATCGAAACAATAGAACTGATAGTGGTCCGCTGCCCGCCGACGGCGCTAGAATTTCGCGGCTGTCCCGTTTGTATTGTCGGGAGTGCCGCTCGATCATCACACGCAAGGGAGTTCAGCCATGGATATGAGTTGCAAATCGGCCATGATAGTGGTGGGCGTGGCGCTCGGCGGGATGGCGTCCGCCCAGACGCTGCAGACCCATCGCATCCCCGCCGCGCTGGCGATGGAAGCGGTCGGCGAAGCGGTTTCCGCATGCGCAAAGCGCGGCTATCGGGAAACCGCCGTCCTGGTGGATGCGGACGGCGCCACTGTCGCGGTGCTGCGCGGCGATGGGGCCGGCATCCACACGCTCGATAGCGCCCACGACAAGGCCTATACCAGCGTATCCTTCAAGAACGACACGATCCCGCTGGCGGAATTGGCGAAAAACGAGATCGCCGGGCTGGCCAAGCTGCCCCATGTGCTGCTTTTCGGCGGCGGCGTCGTCATCAAGCTCGGGGACGAAGTCATCGGCGCGATCGGCGCCAGCGGCGCCCCGGGCGCGATGCTGGACGACAATTGCGCCCGCGCCGGGTTGGAGAAGATTCGGGATCGGCTGAAATAGGCGAGCCCCAAGGTTGCCGGGGCGTCTTTCGCGGGGTTTCAGCCCGGCTCCATGCCGTGGCGCCGCAGGACCGACGCAGCCTGCGGGGCGGTCAGGAATTTCAGCAGCGCCCGCGCGGCGTCCGGGGCCGGGGCGGCGGCATGGACGCCGGCGGAAAACACGGTGACCATTTGAACCTCGGCCGGCAGCGGGCCGAGATATTGAATGCCCTCGACCGACATCAGTTCGCTCATCTGGGTGAAGCCGATCTCGCCTTCGCCGCGCGCGATCGCTGCGCCTACGCCGAGGCCGGGACCGATCTGCGTGATCTTCGGCATGAGTTGCGCGGCGATTCCCATCTTCTGAAAGAGAGTGGGGAGGTAGATGCTGCTCGGCCCGGATGAAAGGATGATCGACTTGGCGGCGAGCAGGGTTTTCTTGAGCGCCTCGGCGGTCGAGATGTCGGGCTTCGGCGCACCAGCGCGCACCGCGACGCCGACGCCCGATTTCGCGAGATCGATGCGGCCCTCAAGCTTGCCCTGCGCGACGAAGTCATCGACGCGGGCGGTCGGAATGATCACGATGTCGGCCACCTCGCCGCCGCCGACCCGCTTGACGATGTCGACGGTGCCGCCCCAGTCGACCGTGACCTTGTGCGCTGCTTCCTTCTCGAAGGTCGGAATGAGTTCGCGATAAGGTTCCCGGACGGCGTTCGAGGCGATGACCTTGATTTCGGCCGCGCCGGCGGCAGGCGCCAGAAAGGCGGCGAGGGCGACGCCGTAGAAAACGGTCTTCATGGGGGGCCTCTCGGTCGTGAGTCTCTTCCCGAGAAGCATAGCGTCTGGATGGCCCCGCCCCCAACGCTTCTTGAACTTGCAGGTCGAGGTGGCCGGAACTCGAACCGCGGGCTGCCAGCTTTTCCAATCAGCCCGATCGCACTCGGATCAGCCGATCCTCGCGGGATGCATCACCGCACTCGAGTGGCGGCGATATCTGCGTTCACTGAAGGGGCCGCCCTTTCACGACCGTAACGGATATCTGTCGCGGGTTGCGACCGGCCCGGGCCGATCGCCGAAAGCGTTGGTTAGGCCACCAGGAGGGTGAGCAGGCCCGCGAGCGCGGAGCCGCCGAGGAGCATCAGCCAGTCGCCGGCATCGAATCCCAGAACCCGGCCTTCCGCAGTCATACGCGCGATCATGTTTGCCTCTTGATTGATCTGACTTCCGTGGACTCATGTAGCAGGTGCGCACCCGAATGGCTGTTGCAAGTGCGCAACTAGGAGCCAAGATGTGTGAATTGGATGAAATTTTGTATTCAAAATTAATTAAACTATTCAGTTAGTTACGTCGATGATGCGGATCGCCTCCCGCAGCTTTTGAAAGGTGTTGCATTTCTACATCGCTACGGTCCAATTTGGCCACAATCGCGCCATTTTCCAATCGCGATCAGCCATCATTCGGTCCATACCTCGAACCGCGAACGCGTCCAGCCGGTGTGGAGCGGCCGCCAAGACTTCGTCGCCGGACGAGGCCGGGTCAAAACCGGTAGAAAGCGGCGGGTGTTTCCGCCATGATCTTGCGGCGCATCGCTTCGTCGGTCACCCAATCCCCGAAGGCATCGACGAGATCTCCGTCATTGGGATTGACCAGATACTTGTTGGGATGCGGCCAGTCGGTTCCCCACATGATCCGCTCCGGCGCCGCCGCGATGAGGGCTTCGGCCATCGGCTTCACATCGTCATAGGGTGGCAGGTCGGTGGCGCTGACCCGGTTGGCGCCGGAGATCTTCATCCAGGTGTTGCCGCGGCGCATGAGTTCGAGCAGCGCCTGGAATCCCGGCGCCTCGACCCCTGCCGTCGCCGGCTGATAGGCAAAGTGGCCGATCGAGATCGGCACCTTGATCGCCATGAAGATCGGCATCAGCTCGACGATGTCCCGGCCGGGAAACAGGAACTCGATATGCCAGCCGAACGGGGCGATGCGGGCGGCGAGATCGGGGATGGCGTTCAGCTCGATCGGCATGCCGCCCTTGTTGTCGGTGTTGAGGCGTACGCCGCGCGCGCCGGAGGCATCGAGGGCCGCGAGCTCTTCATCGATGATGTCCATGGTGATCGCCACCACCGCGCGCGCCCGGTCCGACGTCTCGGCATTGAGCGCTGCCGCACCGTTGAGGATGGCCGAATTGTCGACGCCGTAGACGGACGGCTGGGTGAACACGACGCGGTCGATGCCGAGCGTGGCGTGGAGGTGCTCGAGATCGGCCAGCGTCGAGTCCGGCGGATTGTAGCCGAGGTCCGGAGAAAGCTTGTAGCCGGGCTCGAAGATGTGGACGTGGGTATCGACAGCGCCCTTGGGCAGGACCAGCCGGGGCTTGCGGGGATTGCGATCGGGCGGCAGGCAATCCCTGATTTGTCCGTCCATCGTCGCCACTCCTCCCAATCCGCTGGCCGCCCGATGCCGAAGGGCTGCGGCGAACCGGTGTTGTGTAGCGCATGATCCCCGAGGATTGCAGACCTTTCGAACCAGGCCACGTGCGGCGGCTGGCCCTGGACAGAGCGCAACGCCCTGTAGTTAAAGCAACCTCCCAGTTCGATCGGAGGGCGGCATGCACCGTCGGTTCCTGACCTATGTTACAAGCGCGGCCCTGGTGATGGGCATTATGCCGGCGCCGCTCGGCGCGCAGCCCGGGCCGGCTCCGGCTCCCGTGGCGGCGGCGCGGGGCCAGGTGGAGCAGAATCAGGTGGAGAATTTCAGTGCCGCCCAGCTCGATGCGCTGCTCGCGCCCATTGCGCTCTATCCCGACGCCCTGTTGACCCAGCTCCTGATGGCGACCACCAATCCCCTGGAGATCGTCGCCGCCAGCCGATGGCTGGCACTGGGGACCAACAAGGATCTGAAGGGCAGAGCCTTGGAGGATGCTCTGAAGGCTCAGCCCTGGGATCCCTCCGTCAAGTCGCTGATCCCGTTCCCGCCGGTGTTGGCGACGCTCAACCAGCAGCTCGAATGGACCCAGCAGCTCGGCTACGCCATGCAGGCGCAGCAGGCCGAGGTGTTCGACTCGATCCAGCGCCTGCGCGCCAAGGCGCAGGCTGCCGGCAATTTGCAGTCCACCCCGCAGCAGATCGTGCGGACCGAACCGCCGCCGCCCCCGCCGCCCGGCGCGACCGATCCGCGCCAGCAGGAGATCGTGATCGAGCCGGCCCAGCCCGATGTGGTCTATGTGCCGAGCTACGATCCGGCCCAGGTCTATGGCGCCTGGCCGTATCCCGACGTCCCGCCGGTCTACTACCCGCCACCTCCTGGCTACGGCTATCCGAGCGCGCTGGTCACCGGCTTGGTATTCGGCACCGGCGTCGCCATCGCCGCCGGCCTGTGGGGATGGGCCCGGCCCAATTGGGGGTGCTGCTGGGGTGGTCGCTATGGCGGCGTGACCGTCAACGTCAACCGCTGGAACAGCATCAGCGCCAATCGTCCCTGGCGGGGCCCCAACAACGGGGACTGGCGCCCGAACAATCCGGGTTTCCGCCCTGGAGGCGGCATGAGCCGCCCCGGTGGGCCGGTTGGGCGGCCGACCAGGCCGGGCGGGCTTCCGCCGGGACCGGGGCAGGGCGCCCCCCCGGGTAGCGTCCCGGGCCAGCGCCCCGGCATCGGCCGGCCCGGTCACGGCAACCTGCCGGGCGTCTTGCCGGTAGGTCCGGGGCATCGGCCTGTGGTGCCGCCGGGTGTGGGACCGGGGCATCGTCCCGGGGTGCCGGGTGCCGGGCCGGGGAATCGTCCAGGAGTGCCGCCGGGTGCGAGGCCGGAGAGGCCGGTCAGGCCGCCGGGCGCGGGGCGGCCGCCAGGCGGCGACCGGCCGGCAGTCCGGCCGGGTGGCGGTCCCGCGGTAGCGCGCCCTGCACCGCCGAGGCGTCCGCCGGGCGCTGCGGCAGGCGGAGCGCCGAGACCGAGCTTCCATGGCGGTGGTGGCAGACCCGGCGGCGGCCGTGGAGGCGGTGGTGGCCGCGGCGGTGGCGGTGGCCATGGTGGTGGCGGTGGTCGTGGTGCTGGTGGCAGGCATCGGTGAAAGGCGATGGACAAGCGCAGGAAGCATTCCGTTGCCCCGCTCATTTCAAACAAGCTTGGTCGAGCGCGGGACAGCACACTGGACCCACCCGACGATTCCGACGCGAACCAACACGAAATGCTCACGGGGTGGACCGCAAGGCATTCGAGCCTGGAAACTTCGCGGGCGTTATATTGGCGACGACGCAACCGCTCTTTCAAGACAACGCGGCCGTGCGGGAGATCCCCCGGCGCATCTGGCGACTTGTCGACGACCCTCTATCGACGGGCCGGTGTCAGCCCTGGTCCGGGTCCGCGCGGCGGGATCGGGCGATCAGGTTGCGGAATCCGTCTGCATCGCCGTAATCCTCGAACGCCGCGTAGCGCGGATGCGCTCCGATCACGCGCCGGGCATGCTTGATCGGACACCAATGCTGTTCCGTTCGCCCCGCGATTTCGCGCACATAGGCGATCAACCCGTCGGCGCAGGAGCAGTAGGCGCAGTTGATCTTTTCGATTGCATTCAGATAGGCGAGATGGCCGCGGTCGAACACCACGTAGTCGGAGCGGCGCACCTTGGGGATGCCGTAGGCGGGACAGCAGACGGCCTGGTACAGCGTCACGGACAGGTCGAGCAGAGCGAAGGGAACGATCAACGCATAGATCACCGGCGCGGCGAGGATCACCAAGGAGTGCGCATTGAGGACATAGATCCCGAGCTGCGTCCTCAGTTCGCGGTGCCGGCGCAGAATCTCTGCTTCGAAGAAAACCCTTCCTTTTTCCATGCCGACGTGAAGCGCGGCCCTGCGCTGCCCCAGCGCCGCCTCGAGCTCGGCTTCGAGATTGCGGATTTTCGCGGTCAGGGCTTTGATCTCCGGCGTCATGTCAGCTCCGTATCGCGCAGCCGGGACGAACTCGTGATCCCGCCCCGGCATTCGGTTCGCGAAAGCAGCGACGCCTGAGCCTTTATCTTGAATCAGAGAACGAGGCTCATCGAATCAGATGCGGAGCGTCTGCCGGCCGCATCGATGGAGCGA
>DASYNT010000216.1:0-9902 GCA_036008405.1 Xanthobacteraceae bacterium | reverse complement strand
GGAATCGTGCCGGGCTTGTTGTAAGGCGCAAACGACGTGTAGGCCTTCGCGTCGGCGTAGACGAGCGCCATGAACGGACCGCAGTCGGGGCAGCGCTTGCTCATATAGACCTTGTCGTCGCGCAGCAGAATCTTGGCGTCGATTACCTTGCGGCAATGGGGGCAGATGCTGCGCGTCAGCTCGTGGAAGACGTAGTCGGAGTCGGTGCGCCGGGGATCGGCGGTCGCCCGCCTGGCTTCGGCTATGAAAGCTTCATTCATGACATTCGGGCCCCCGCAGCGCGGTCGCGTCGCAACGTCTATCGCAGCCGCCACACCGCCCACAGCAGGACTGGGGACAGCGCTGTCGTCATCATGCAATAGAAGCAGAAGCTGCCGAGATTGACCATGTCGCGGACACCGAGAATATTCGCCAGCGTCGCCAGGACGGCGAGGGCCAGCAGCGGAATCCACACCCACAGCCCGCCCGGAGCCAGCAGCACCAGGACCAGGATGGCGGCATAGAGGCCGGCGCCGATGTAGCCGTCCGGGATGCCAAACGGCCGCGCGAAGGGCGCATCCGCCACCGCTTCGCAGCCGCCGGCGAACAGCGGGCACCACAAGTGCGTCACCGCGCGGCTCTGATAGAGCCCCACATAGAGCATCGCTGCGGCGCTGGCCGCCGCCACGGCGAATGCGATGAGGCGATATGTCATCATCAAAGAACCTCCGGTCGCAAGGCATGCCCCGCAATGACGGCGGCGACCAGCTCGCGATGCTGCCTGCCGCCGAACAGGCACGGCCCCCTGTCGCCCCGCCTCAGCCCAGCACGATCGCATTGACGTGCCGCCCGTAATCGGCTTCGCCGCGATGGGTCATGCGGCGATAGCTGTAGAACTGCCCGGGATCGGCATAGGTGCAGGCGCCGAGATCGCAGATCGTGCCGATCCCCGCAGTGGCGAGGCGGGCGGCGACGTAGCCGGCGAGATCGAACATGAAATGGCCCCCGCGGGCCGCCGGGACGAAGAACTGCCGGTTGGCGGGATCGGCGGCGATGAAGCGGTCCATCAGGTCGGGTCCGACCTCGTAATTGGGCTGACGGATCATCGGGCCGATCGCGGCGACGATCCGGGCCCGCGCGGCGCCGAGGCGCTCCATGGCGGCGATGGTGGCGTCGGTCACCCCGGCGAGCGCGCCGCGCCATCCGGCATGGGCGGCGCCGACGATGCGGGCGTCCGGGTCGGCGAACAGGACCGGGCCGCAATCCGCGGTCGAGATGCCGATCGCAAGCCCAGGGCGGCCGGTCACGATGGCGTCGGCGCGCGGCCGTGCCTGCGCCTCCCAGGGCGCGTCGGCGACCACCACATCGGGCGAATGGATCTGGTAGCAGGTCAGGAAGCGCTCGGCGGTGACGCCCAGCGACGCCGCCATCCGGGACCGGTTCGCCGCCACATTGTGCGGATCGTCGGCGGAGCCGACGCCAGCATTGAGGCTTGCATAAAGGCCGGGCGAAACGCCGCCCGTCCTGGTAAAGAATGCGTGCCGGATGCCGGCGAGCCCGGCCAGCTCCGGCGCTTCGACGCGACCGGTCATGCCGCAAAACCCGGCAGGTCGGCGCTCTGCGGCGCCGAGATCGCCATCGCCTTGAACAGCGTGCCCATGTCGGCCCGCCCGGAGCCGACGAGGCGCACCAGCGCCTGCGCGATGCCGTCCCGCTTGTCCTCGGGGGCGACGGCCTGCAAGGCCACCGCGCGGGTCTCGATGCCGAGCCGTTTCAACAGCGTGCCTTGCTCCACCGGGCCATGGATGCGGGCGCCGGTGGCCCGGGCGGCCCGGGCCAGTGCCGCAAAATCCACATGCGCGGTCAGATCGGTGCGTCCCGGCATCCCGAGCGGGCTCGCAAAGCGGTGCGATCGCACCGCCTGGAAGGTGTCGCCGGTGCTGCTCCTGGCGTGGCCATAGTCGATCACCAGCGCGGCGCCGCCGCCGAGCACCCGCTGGGCGAGGTCGGTCGCCCATTGATCGGAACGCCATTCGAAAACCTCGCCGACCGGGGCCTTGGCGACCGAGGGCGGCAGGTTGGTCTTGAAACCTTCCAAGGGCTCAGGAGCGAGCGTAAAGGCGAGTTCGTCGCCGGCATTGACGGTGATCCGCCGCTCATGCCAGCCGGTCGCCCTCCGCTCGGCCTGGTCGACGGGCAGGGCGTCGAAGAACTCGTTGGCGAGGATGATGGCAGGTCCGGTAGGCGCCGCGGCGAGGGCCTTGTGCCAGCGCACCGGGATGTCCCGGACGCCGCGCAGCGTTTCGCCCTGGCGCTGCTGCAAGGCCGGGCTCACCTCGATGAGATGCACCCGCGCCGCGCGGCGGAAATCGGCGACGCCGCGCGCCGCCCGCAGCGCGTCGAGCATCATGGTGCCGCGGCCAGGGCCGAGCTCGATGATTTGGATGGGGTCCGGCGAGCCCATCTCCCGCCATACCTCGACCGCCCACAGCCCGATCATTTCGCCGAACATCTGGCTGACTTCCGGCGCGGTGATGAAGTCGCCGGCCGCACCTATGGGGTCGCGGTGAGGGTAATAGCCGTGCTCGGCATCGTAGAGGCAAAGCGCCATGAATGCCGACACCGACATCGGCCCGTCGCGGGCGATGCGGCGGCGGATCTCGGCATCCAGCGGGGTGCGCTCCTCGGCCATCACTGGGCCATCACCGGGTCATCACGAATGCAGGGGTTGGCGCCGCAGCGCGAAGCCGGCGAGCCCGGCCCCGGCGATGAACAGCGGTAGGCACAGCAACATGCCCATGGTGGTATGGCCCCATAGGAAGCCGAGCTGGGCGTCGGGCTCGCGGAAGAACTCGCAGAACGAGCGGAACACCGCATAGAACATGGCGAAGGAGCCGATGATGAGGCCGGGACGGCGCAGCGCGCCGGCGCGGACCATGATGAAAAGGATGACCAGCAGTACGAAGCCTTCGAGGCCGGCCTCGTAGAGCTGGCTCGGGTGGCGCGGCACCGGGCCGCCCAGGGGGAAAATCATCGCCCAAGGCACGTCGGTGACCCGTCCCCACAGCTCGCCATTGATGAAGTTCGCGAACCGGCCGAGCAGGAGCCCGATCGGCCCGACCGCGCAGGTGACGTCGCCGAGCGAGAGCGCCGGTATCCCGCGGTGGTGGGCGAACAATAGCACCGCCGCGACGCAGCCGAGAAAGCCGCCATGAAAGGACATGCCGCCTTTCCACACCTCGATGATCTCGGCGGGATGCTCGAGAAAATGCGGCAGGTTGTAGAACAACACATAGCCGGTGCGGCCGCCGAGGATGATGCCGAGTGTCACCCACAGGACGAAATCGTCGTAATCGAGGACGGTCATCGGCGCCGGGCCGCCCCAGAATTTCTCGTTGGCGATGATGGCGCGCGCATAGAGCCAGCCGAGCAGGATGCCGCAGATATAGGCGAGCGCGTACCAGCGAATTGCAAACGGCCCGATGGAAACCAGCACCGGGTCGAACGAGGGGAACGGGATGATGGACGTCGGCATCGTGGATTGACCTAGCCGTCCGGGGGCTCGCGCACAAGCGGCCTTGCGCACGAGCGGCCCGATGACCATTCTCTTGCGGATCGCAACTCCATCGACCACCGCGGAGATGAGCAATGGCGCAGACCACCGGCCGGCTTTACGACGAGTTCGCGAAATTGATGAACGACGCCACCGGTGTCGCCACCGGGATGCGCCGGGAATTCGAAACGGTCCTGCGCACTCAGGCCGAGCGGATTCTGCACGACCTCGATGTGGTCCAGCGCGAGGAATTCGAGGCGGTCAAGGAGATGGCCCGGCTCGCCCGGGAGGAAAACGAGGCCCTCAAGGTGCGCCTTGCGGCGCTGGAGGCAAAGATCGCGGCGGCCCCGACGCCAGCGACGCCGGTGCTGCCTCAAGTGCCGCCTCAGGTGCCGCCCCAGCCCGGGCCTCCGCCGATCACCATGTAACCGTCATTATTCCGCTTTCGGGCGGCTCCGTTTCTTGTCATTTGCCGGGGCTGAGTCTATAAGCCCGCGATTGCGGCCCCAGAACACCCCTGGAGGTTGGCCGCGCCGGCTTCGGGCTGTGTCCGCAACGATGCCCGCAAGCTCATCGCCCGAAAGCATGGGGACGCCAGCCGCTTTGGTCGGATGCGCGTCCTTTGTAAACGAATAGAGGAACCGACAATGGCGACCGTCAAGGAAATCAAGGCGACGGTACGTCCGCGGGCAGGCAAGGGGGCCGCCCGGGCCGTACGTCGCGAGGGCCGCGTGCCCGGCGTCATCTACGGCGGCAACGAGCCGCCGCTCACCATCTCCCTCGAGGATGCCGAACTTCGTCAGCGCATTTTCGCCGGCCGGTTCCTGACCAGCATCTACGATATCGATGTGGACGGGGCGCGGCAACGCGTGATCCCGCGCGACTTCCAGCTCGACCCCGTGCGCGAAAATCCCGTTCATGTGGATTTCATGCGCCTGACCGAGGGCGCCACCATCCGGGTGCGAATCCCCATTCACGTGATCAATTCCGACCAGTCGCCGGGGGTCAAGCGCGGCGGCGCGGTCAACATCGTGACCCACACGCTCGATGTCCGCTGTCCGGCCGATGCCATTCCGGACGGCTTCGATGTGGACGTGTCCGGGCTCGAAATCAATCATTCGCGGCATCTGAGCGACATCACGCTGCCGGCCAATGTGCGGCCGCTGGTGCAAGGCGACGCCACGCTGGTGACCATCGTGCCGCCGTCGGGCTATGCGGAAGAAATGAAGGCGGCCGCCGAAGCCGCTGCCGCTGCCGCTGTTGCCGCCGCCGCTGCCGCCGCCGCACCCGCTGCTCCGACCGGCGCACCGGGCGCACCCGGAGCGCCAGCCGCGGCTCCCGCGGCCGGCACTGGAGCCCCGGCGAAGAAGTAAGGTGGCGCAGCGATGCGCCTTCTGGTCGGGCTCGGCAATCCGGGCGCGGAGTATGCGCGCAACCGGCACAATATCGGCTTCATGGCGCTCGATGCCATCCGCGGCCGCCACGGCATCCCTCCGTGGCGGCGGCGCTTTCATGGCGTTGCGACCGAGGGCGAACTTGCCGGCGAGCGGGTCGTCCTGCTGCTGCCCGGGACTTTCATGAACGATTCCGGTCTAGCGGTCGCCGAAGCCGCGCATTTCTACAAGATCGGGACCGGCGACATCGTCGTCTTCCACGACGAGATCGAGCTGCCGCCCGCCAAAGTCCGGGTCAAGACCGGGGGCGGCAACGCCGGCCATAACGGCTTGCGCTCGATCTCGTCCCATGTCGGCAACGATTACCGCCGGGTCCGCATCGGGGTCGGCCATCCCGGCGTCAAGGATCAGGTCCACAATTACGTTCTCGGCGATTTCGCCAAGGCAGAGCGGCCCTGGGTCGAGGCGGTCTGCGACGTCATCGCCGAGAATGCCGGGCTGATCGCCAAGGGCGATGATGCAAACTTCCAGAACAAGGTGCACCTTGCCATGCAGGCCAAGGGCTTTTGAGTGAAGATATGCAACATGAGCACCGGCTGTTCGGAATGACAATATTGAATCCATTCCGGCTCAATCCCCGCCATCATCTGATCTGAGCGAGCATCCCATGGGTTTCAAATGCGGCATCGTCGGCCTGCCCAATGTCGGCAAGTCGACCCTTTTCAATGCGCTGACTGCGACAGTGGCGGCGCAGGCGGCGAAATACCCGTTCTCGACCATCGAGGCGAACATCGGCGAGGTGGCGGTGCCCGATCCGCGGCTCGGCGTGCTGGCGAGGCTCGCCAAATCGGCGAAGATCGTGCCGACGCGGCTCGCCTTCGTCGATATCGCCGGCCTCGTCAGCGGGGCGTCGCGCGGCGAGGGGCTCGGCAACCAGTTCCTCGCCGTGATCCGCGAGGCCGACGCCCTCGCCCATGTGGTGCGCTGTTTCGAGAACAGCGAAGTCACCCACGTGTCCGACCGCATCGACCCCATTGCCGACATCGATACCATCGAGACCGAGCTCATGCTCGCGGATCTCGACAGCCTGGAGCGGCGGCTCGATGCGCTGGAGAAGAAGGCGAAGGGCGGTGACGCCGAGGCGAAGCTCAACCTCGATCTGGTCGTCCGCTCGCTCGTCTTGCTGCGCGACGGCAGGCCGGCGCGGTTCGTCGAGGTCAAGCCGGAGGAGGACAAGCCGTTCCGCAGCCTCGGTCTCCTGACCTCGAAGCCCGTGCTCTACGTCTGCAACGTCGAGGAAGGAGCCGCTGCCGACGGCAATGGCTTCTCGCGCCGGGTCGAGGCCCGAGCCAAGATGGAGGGCGCGGGCGTGGTCGTCATCGCAGCGCAGATCGAGGCGGAGATCGCGGTACTTCCGGAAGAGGAGCGCGCCGAATACTTCGCCTCCATCGGTCTGGAGGAGGCAGGGCTCGATCGCCTCATCCGCGCGGGCTATGCGCTGCTCGACCTCCTCACTTTCTTCACCGCCGGCCCGAAGGAGGCGCGCGCCTGGACCATCACCCGCGGCACCCGCGCGCCGCAGGCGGCCGGCGTCATCCACACCGACTTCGAGCGCGGCTTCATCCGCGCCGAGACCATCGCCTATGACGACTATGTCAAGCTCGGCGGCGAGGCCGGCGCGCGCGATGCCGGCCGGCTGCGCCTCGAAGGCAAGGATTACGTGGTCGCCGACGGCGACGTCATGCATTTCAGGTTTGCGACCTGACGTAAAGTGGTGCTAACACATTGATCTCAAATGATTTTGCTTCCGCCATGTGCCAATGGTGTGCCAACGCCGCGCGGGTCGGGCTTCTCCACGCGCAATCGGTGGCACTTTCACGCGAATAATCCCTTGGCGATCTGATCCATCACCCTCTGGTGATCCTCGCTGGGAAACAAATGCCCGTAGCGATCCATTGTGATTTGCAGCGAAGCATGTCCCGCGAATGTCTGGACGGTCTTAGGCGCGAGCCCCGCCTCGATCCAACATGACACCGCAAAGTGTCGAAACGCGTGCCAATTGAAACGTCGCGAGAGGTCCGGGCTGCCTGCAGCGTCATCCCTGTGGGCCGTTTGGAGCGTATCAAGAAGCGGCCGGAATTGGCGCCTGATGAAGTTGTCGTGCCCGATGTGCTCACCCTGGCTGTTTGGGAACACCAGATCATCTGGCTGCTTGAACTTCGAGCGCAACTTCCACGCCCTCAGGCCCGCAACGAGCTGCCCGGAGATCGGTACCGTCCGCACGCCGGCCGCGCTCTTTGGAGCGCCTTCGTCGCGATAGGCGTCCACGCGACGGCTGATATTGAGGCGGCCATTGTCCAGGTCAAGATCGCGCCAGCGGATCGCCCATTGCTCTCCCGCGCGGGCGCCGGTGGCAGCGGCAAACTGCACCATTAGGCGAGTGTCCTCGTCTGCGGCATCGAGCAGCGCGCGCACGGCTTCTTTGGACGGGGGAGTAATCCGTTCGGAGCCTTCGTTGCGGGGGCCGATTACCTTGACCCCCCGGGCGGCATTCGTCGCCACCCAGTCTTGCGAGATGGCGTATTCCAGCACGCTGTGAAGGGTAGCCAGGATTTTTCGAGCAGTGGGCACTGTCATGCCAGCGCTGCGCATCTGATCGCGGAAATCATGAACCGAGCGCGCGGTCAGCTGTGAGAGCCTTCGGCCACCAAGGCCGTACTCTGGGTGAAGAATGTAATTGTTCACGTGCCCTCGGTAGACGACGAGCATTTTACGGGTCATGCGCTCGTCGCGCTGGTTTCGGCCAGCGCAATGCTCCATGAAGGCGCCGCACGCGTCTTCGATTGTCACCTTGTCGGCTCCGGGCCGGTAGGTGCCCACCTGCATCTGACCTTCGACATGGATGCGGAAAGCATCGGCAGACCTTTTCGTGGCGAAGTGCCGGCGTTGCCGTCTCCCATGACTGTCGGTGTAATCGACAAGCCATGCAGCCTTGGCCTCGCCGCTGGTTTCCCAAGTGCGCTTACGAACCGTGGCCATGGTCCCTCCTCAACATCGCGTCGCTCAAAATCCTTCGCGCGTGCGTTCGTCCAATCACGTCGGGCGGGTCGCTCGGCTCCTCTGATTTGAGCGGCTCGCTCGGCTTCTCTGATTTGGATTTGGGCGGCGTCGGCCGCTCTTTAGCTCGGTACCCCGAGATCAGGGCCTCTACGCCCGCCTTGAAGGCCGACAGCGCATGCGGCTCCTCGTACCACTGCCGCTGCCCACCCACATGATCGTCTCGGGCAATCTCGTCAGCCAGCCGCCCGATGCAGTTGAGCAGGATCGACGTATTCGCATCCGGTGAGCGCTCGGGATCGTAGCTCTCCTCCAAGCGATGCCGGATTTCACCGCTCAACCCGCGACCCGATGCTTCGCCATCGTTTTTCAGGCGTCGAGACAGGTCTTGGGGCAACATGACTGCGGTATGCACCAACGGGTTCTCCGACGGTGGCCGTCCTTTCTTCGCATTTACCATAGCCCTACGCTCGCCCGGCGAGCCTCCTTTTATCGTGCTTGACAATCTGGCATATAAAATCATTTATATGCTGACATTATGTAGCACAGCGCTGGCATGCAGCGCAAGGAGGAAAATCATGGATCAGTCAGCAAAGGTCGCCGAACGACAGACGTACACCGTGGCGGAAGCCGCCAGCATCGTCGGCATCAGCCGAGCGCTTGCTTACCGGAGAGGGGTGCTCCCGACGATTAAGGTAGCGGGCAGGCGCCTCGTTCCGAGGCAGGCGCTTGACCGCTTGCTTGCCGCCAACGGCGTGAGCGACGGTGGGCGGCGTTCGCCCGAGACTGGCCACCATGAGCCCGAGACTGCGCAACCCGCAGACCATCGGGGCAGCAATCGTGCGACCCGTTCGCGTGGGCCTTCCTCGCCGACACCGGGGCGTAGGAAGGGCTCCCCGGGGCAGTCGTCCGCGAGCGCAGTGTCATGAGTACGACTGGTGCACCCAATCTTGTCGCGAACGTCGGGGATTTCCTGGCGCGCGTTCTTCCATGGCCAAAGGCGGACGAGCCCGGGCACATAAACGTCCACGTTTGCGGGACCGCCCGGGATGGAAAGAAGTTCTGGTCCGGCACGCCGACGCGCACACTCGGTGACTTTCTGGATGCAGCCTACGGCGCACGATCATGGAAAACTCCACCGGACATTTATATGTGCCTATCGCGTCAGGCCAAGACGCGATTGGTCAATGACAAAGTCCGAGCGGCGAAATCTCAGGAACATGCGCTGGCACTGAAAAGTATCTGGATCGACGTGGATGTCGGCAAGCCGGGCGCATATCCAACCATCAAAGAAGCACTCGCAGAGCTGAACAAGTTTCGGAGGGCCGTTGGGCTTCCCCCGCCCTCGGCGGTGGTGGCTTCTGGCGGCGGCCTGCACGTCTATTTTATCAGTGACCGCGAGTTGACGCGCGACGAGTGGCAGCCCTACGCGGAGGGCCTCAAGGCCGCCGCGCTCAAGCACGGGCTCCTCTGCGATGCGGGGTGCACTGCGGACGCTGCGCGTGTCCTGCGGGTTCCGGGCACCGACAATCTGAAAATTCCGGGTCAGCCGCGCCCGGTGAAGCTGCTCCGACTGGGACAGGAGGATTACGACTTTGCCACCGATCTGGCGGCGCTGCCGAGCATGAGCATCAGCAGCAATGCGTTGAAGGCAACCGCACCGGCCCTTCCCGGCGCGCCTCTCGCTGCGTTTGCAGGGCTTGCTCCGGCGAGGCTCGGCGGCGGGATCGAGCACAAGGAAATCAAGGTTGACCTCGACCTTGTGGCGCCCGGCTGTGGCTTCATCCGCGAGGCTCTAGTGTTCTGACCCATTTATAGGATTCCCAAGGACCTGCAGATCGGATTTAATGGCGGCATGCGAGACATCGATGCATGCCTGTATGTCAGGCCCAGTGACCGGACGACACTGGAGCGGCTCG
>DASYNT010000215.1:0-2151 GCA_036008405.1 Xanthobacteraceae bacterium | reverse complement strand
GCGACGCCACCAGTTGGGCGCCACCACTGCTCGGCGAATCAATCTCTCTCTGCGGCATGGCGAGCGTGAATCAGCTCGCCGCACTCGGCTCAACTCCTCAGACCCGAGTCACAACGCCGCAGAGGGGTGAGTAATTACCCGGTGCCGACGTTAATGTCACCAGGCGTATATCGGCGCCAAGTCGCAACTCGATGACCGCCCGCTTCGATTTCCATTGAAATGAAATTTCTAAACTTGGCTCGAACTGCTTGCGTTGGAAATATGGTGCCGAAGTGTTCCGGGTCATATGACGGTATCGCCTCGAAGGACACGATCTTTCGTCTTGAAAACTTGGGAGGATCCTCCAAAAGATCAAGAAGCCCGTAAGTAAGCGGCAATTGGGTGAAGGCTTTCTGAATTTCAGCGCTCTCCGCAAACCCATCAAAAAATGTCGTAAAGTCCGTCGACGGACACGCCGGGCGGCTGGCGGTCACTTTCGCCGACTGTTGTTCAGCAATGGCCTTATTCGGCTCGAAAGCAATTTGATTGAACAGCAAAAAAATGGCGACGGCATACCGAACCCAGTCTGTAACGTGATGATCAACACCGGCATGTGCGAAGTTGCTGCTTTGGTAGGCGGCTGTGCAATCAGTTGCAAATGTTCGGCGGCTCATCATTCTAGCTGACCCCTGTCACCTCTGAGTATCATGATCCCGAATCTTCCCCAACCTGTCTTTTCGAGGAAGGGAGACGGATTGTTTCCTGCTATAAGTTGCGAGCTTCGTCGAATCCAGGGCCGAACATGCAAATCGCCTCCGATCGCCCCTCCGATCTCGCCCGCGTGCCGCTCACCATCCGGCGGGTCGATACGATCCCGGTGGCGTTGCCGCTGACCAAGCCCGTAAAGATGGCGGCGGAGACGGTGACCCATGCGCGCAATATTCTCGTGCGCATCGAAGCGTGCGACGGCACGGTGGGCTGGGGCGAGGCGGCCTCGGCGCCGACCATGACCGGAGACACCATCGCGGGCCTCGTCGCCGCCGTGCGCGAGCATCTCGCGCCGCCGCTGGTCGGCGCGGACGCCTGGATGCGCTCGGCACTGCGCAAGCGCCTCGAGGTCGTGCTCTACGGCAACACCGGTGCGCATTCCGCCGTGGAGATGGCGTTGCTCGACCTCGCCGGTCGCTCCGCCGGCGTGCCGGTGATCGATCTCATCGGCGGTACGGTCCGGCGCGAGGTCGCGCCCATGTGGCTCATCGGCAATGCGACGCCGGACCAGGACGTCGCGGAGGCGCAGGCGCGGCGCGACGCCGGCATCCGTTTCTTCAAGCTCAAGGTCGCCGTCAAGCCGCTTGCGACCGAGATCGCTGCCGCCCTTGCGGTGCGCAAGGCGCTCGGGCCCGACCTGCCGATCTGCGCCGATGCCAATTGCGGCTTCCCCCATGACGCCGCGCGGCGCTATCTCGCCGCGACCGCGGAGGCCGGTCTGCTGTTCCTCGAGCAGCCGTTCGAGCCCGCCGACATGAAAGGCCTCGCCGCGCTCGCCCGCACTTCCCCGATCGCGATCGGCGCCGACGAAGCCATTCATTCGCTCCGCGATATCGAAGCCCACGCCGCTGCCGGCGCCGGCGGCGTCTCGCTCAAGCTCATCAAGCTCGGCGGCTTCGGTGCTGCGCTCGCCGCCGGCGCGCTGTGCAAGCGGCTCGGGCTCGCCGTCAACATCGCGGCCAAGATGTCGGAGTCGAGCCTCGCATCGGCGGCGACGGTGCACCTCGCCTGCGCGGTGGAGAACATCGACTGGGGCGTCAGCCTCACCCATTTCTATCTCGCCGAGGACATCGTGCGCCGCCCGCTGGCGATGGCGAATGGACTGGTGCCGCTGCCGCCCGGTCCCGGCCTCGGCGTCGAGATCGACGAGGCCGCGGTGGCGCGGCTGCGCACCGATTGAGCCCGGACTGAAGGTGAACTGCGCTCGTCCGCCAACAAGCCAAACAGTTTTCGTCCCCTCTCCCGCTTTGCGGGGGAGGGTCAGGGAGGGGGCAATTCGGCGGCACGGACTCGCTACTGTTCAACCGGGCTGATGGTCGACATTTTGGACCGGGATGATACCCGACAATTTGGATGATTGAAGTGCTCCATTTGGCCGATCGTCAGTTGGGCCTTGATCGCTTG
>DASYNT010000214.1:0-30534 GCA_036008405.1 Xanthobacteraceae bacterium | reverse complement strand
GATGCGGCCTGAGACGATCTCGGGCGCGGCGTGATAATAGATGTTGCCGTCAACTTGGGCAATTCGTAACGATTACAAAGACTTGTCCTCACGGAGGCCCAGGCGGGAAAAATTAATCGACGACATAGTGAACAAGGCCATTTCGGCTTGAAATCAACTTTACGGGCTTTGCCCGGCAGCCTCAACCGCCGCCCGGTTGTCCGCACTCCTCCAGGTGAGGACGCCGAAGGGTGACGCCCGTACGGGTGCTATCTGGCGTGGGCTGTGGCGGCGCCAGAGGGGCAAGTCAGTCAGTCACTGCCGGAATAATACCCAACCGACCAACGCGGTCCAGCCGAGCAACATCGCCACGTCCACCAATTGGACGGTATGCCGGCCACGATGCTGCCGATGCCACTTGAAATCGTGGAACGGTCCAGATTCGACCGAGTCCCGTTCGATTCCGTCCTGTTCGATCGCCGCCATCGCCATCCCCACGGTTGCCGCTGCTGGAAAGGGGCCGACCCCTTCTTTTTGGCCGCTGCCGCGCCCACCTGTCGCAAATCATACCAAATTTTTCCGATCGGCAACATCCAAACTTTCTTGGGAACTTGGGAAGGACCCGAGCGGATGGCATGGGCCTGGAATGAAGCTGGCGAGCCGATGCCGCTCTATCGCGTCCGCAGCGCGGTTCCGGACCGCGCAATCTGCGCTACCCGGCGGGCTTCAATACGCTCTGCAAGGTGCCGCCATGTCTCCGCCATTTGAATCAGCAGCATCTTGTCGCCCTCGTCTGTGACCGATTGCGCCAGTTTGAGACACGCGGCGGCATGGCTCCTGTAGTGCTCGGAATTCATAATTACGCACCCCACTCGCACCGACGCGATAGTCGGCTGCGGCCAAAACGCTTTGACGTCGACATTGTTCCGTGATCACGCCTTATCAACAAAGCGCGAAGTACAGGAACGTCGGGTTGCCGGCTTACGTTGCCACTATCGCATGGCCTCGCTGATAGGGAGCAATTCCCAATGCCAGATGATCCCATCAAGTTCCGGCGATACGCCGAAGAGTGTCGACGAATGGCGAACGACCTGCCGGCTCACCGGGCCGCTTTGCTGGAAATCGCGGATGCATGGATCGTTTGTGCGGAACGATCCGAGCGCGCATCGGGAAAGAACGGGCAAGACCACGCCCCGGACGTAGGTCGCACGGCCTGAGACGCCCGCGGGCGAGCCTTGAACGCGCGCCGCTGTTGGATACAGCCGGCAAAATTGCACCACGGGCCGTCTGGCGAGTGTCGCGCCGAGGAGACACCGGGCGGCGATGTGATCCGCGACGGCCACCGCATCATTGGTCGGAAGCCGACGGCCTACCACCCCTCTTGAAAAAGTTTGCCTGTGTCCGGAACCCGACGTGGAGTGGTCACGTTCTGCTTAGGAGGCGGCACGGCGCCCCGCCGCGTAGCTCCTGTGTTTTGCGGGTCAGGAGGCATCGAGGGCGGTGGAGTAGCGGCTTGCTCATCCAGGTCGAATAAAAAAAGTGACCAAGGAGCATGCGTCATGCAGACGGCAGCCGACGAGCTTTCGGACAGCTACCACCAGGCCATTCGAACCGGCATCGGCGAAACGCTTCGAACTCTATTTGTCCCCATGGAGCCTCCACCAGAGAGGCTCTTAGAGTTGCTGCACGCGCTCGATCAGCCAAAAGGCGGCGAGGACAGCAAGAAGCGTGCCGGTGATACACCAGAAAAAGAGTGCGTCGAAAAGATCCCGGGTGGCTACGTCGTGCGCGACGCCAACGGTCAGGCGTTGATGTATGTCTACTGCAGAGCCAACAAATCCGAAGCATTGCGGGCAGAGGTTCTCACCGAGGACGAGGCATGGCGCATCGCAATCAGCATCGCGAAGCTGCAGGGACTGCTGAAACGCGAGGACTGATGGCCCCTTCCGAGCACACCGTTCAAGTCGTGGAAAGTCTCGGCCGCAGCAACAAAGAAGAGCAAAGGAGTCCCAAACCTTTGCGCGATAAATGCCCGCGCGCCGTGGACGTCAGGCACGTTTAGGCGACTGCCGTAACGTTGCCTGAACCCTCGAGACGCGATGACCGACGTGGCATGCTATTGGCGCGCAGCGTCATGGTGCCCGCTACCGTGCCAACCGCCAAGACTGCTGCATTGCGTTAATGAGGTGACGGCCACACCGGCCATCACGCCCCTTTCCCAGGTTTGGGAAATTGGTATAGCGTTCGATCATGAGCTGCCGGCGGGACGTGCCGAGGTCCAATGAATTTGACGGCAGCGTCGGTGCCCACGGCGGGCGAGCAGGTGGAAATCAGCCGATACCCGTTTTGTGAGCCCAATCCCCACCCGCGATTGCCGGGTCGTGAACACGATCCAGGGGGCAATTTATGGATTTCGCAGCCGGACCTGCCAAGTCTGCACCGAAAATTCTCCAGATCGCCGCGGCCGTTATCGGGAATGCACTTGAATGGTATGATTTCTATGCTTTCGGCTTCCTGACGGTCGTCATCTCGCGGCTGTTTTTTCCGGCCGACAGCCAATATGCCTCGCTGCTGCTGACCACCGCCACTTTCGGCATCGGGTTCGTCATGCGCCCGGTTGGCGGTATCCTTCTGGGGATTTACACCGATCGCAAAGGACGAAAGGCCGGTTTGCAATTGATCCTCGGCCTGATGACCGCGGCAATCGCCATGATGGCGTTCGCGCCGACCTACGCTGCAATCGGCGTCGCGGCGCCCGTGATCATCGTGCTCGCTCGACTGTTGCAGGGCTTTGCCACAGGCGGAGAGTGGGGGAGCGCTGCCGCCTTTCTCGTCGAAAGCGCCCCGGCTCATCGGCGCGGCTTTTACGGGTCCTGGATGTTGGTGGGCGCAGTCCTGGCCATGCTCATGGGGGCTGTGCTGAGCGCATTCGTGACACGCAGCCTTGCGCCCGATGCCGTTGACAGCTGGGGCTGGCGAGTCCCGTTCCTGTTCGGGCTCATCATCGGCCCGGTCGGCCTCTACATCCGCCGTCGTGTCGACGAAACCCAGGTTTTCCTCGAAGCTCGCGCGGCGGCGAAGGAAAATGAGGGATTAGGGAGGATGATCGCAACACATCCCAAGGAAATCGTGGTTGGCTTGGGGCTCTTCGCACACGGCACGGCCTCGACGTATGTCATCCTGCTGTATATGCCGACCTACGCGAGCACCCAGCTGCACCTGCCGCTTGGAGAAGCCTTCATTTCCCAATCGATCGGTCTTGCCTGTATGATTATTCTGGTGCCGTTGTTCGGGGCGCTATCGGATCGCATTGGGCGAAAGCCGATTTTCATCGGCGCGCTCGTGCTCTATCTCGGTGTAGCGTACCCCTTGTTCGTTTGGGTTCATGCAAGCCCCTCTTTCGGTCATCTGGTGATCACGCAGATCGTCCTGTGCAGCTTGCTGGGGGCCTTCTTTGGTTCGTGGACGACTGCACTTGCCGAGCTGTTTCCGACGCGCATGCGCGCGAGCGGTCTGGGGATCGTCGCCAACCTGGGGGCCATGGCATTCGGCGGCTTCGCATCGTTCTTCGTGACGTGGTTGATCGAGGCGACCGGTTCGCCGATCGCTCCCGTGTTCTACGTGATGTTCGGTGCCACAGTCAGCCTCGTGGCAGCGTTCTTCCTCGTGGATCATGCGCAGGAAGCGCGCCTTCCGATCGTCGAAACCGTCACTGCACATGTGACGACGGCATGAAACCGCCGATATGGCGTAGCCGATTTCGGCTTCGGGTCATCGAGAGACCGAAATGCATGTCCGCTGGGGCGGTAGCTTTTGCCGAATGCAGCTATCGCGCGGCCCGCTTACGAGTCTCGCCGCCAGAATACGGCGCGACCGAGGACGACGCTCCACGAACTGCCTGACAAGCGTCGCGACGCGTTCCGAATAGCCGGTCCGGCCCGCTGGCGTTCGAGGTTGTTCATGCAATAAGCATCTTGGCGAGACAGGCTCGACTTGGTCCCGATGCCGGCGGATCGGTTTGCGGGCGATGGCGCGAAGCCGGGGTTTCGCGCGCATGACGCTCGGAGGGCGAAACATCCATGGGAGCGAAATGGTTCGGGGCGGCGGTCAAGCGCAAGGAGGACCCGGCGCTGCTGGCCGGCAGGGGCCGCTTCATCGACGATGTGCGCCCGCCCGGAACGCTTCATGCCGCGTTCGTGCGCAGCCCTCATCCCCACGCCAAGATTCTCGCGGTGCGCGCCGATGCGGCCAGAGCGCTCGCCGGCGTGCATCTCGTGGTCGCCTTCGCCGACCTGCCGGAGCCGCTGCGCCGCAACGCGCTGCCGCTATTCGTGCCCACACCCGCGATCACCGAGCTGCACCTGCCCTATGCGCTGGCCGGCGCCGAGACCGTCTATGCCGGCGAGCCGATCGCCGTGGTGGTCGCCGACAGCCGCTACATCGCCGAAGACGCGGCCGCCCTGGTCGAGGTCGATTACGAGCCGCTTCCCGGCGTCTCGAATTGCATCGCCGCCATGGACCCGGGCAGCCCGCGCGCCCACCTGGGCGCGAAGTCCAATGTCGCGGCGCGCGTGCCGATCGCCGTCGGCGACACCGACGCGGCGTTCGCGAAGGCCACCCATGTGGTGCGCGAGCGCATCTTCATCCACCGCGGCGGGCCGTTCTTTCTGGAGTGCCGAGGCCTGGTGGCGAGCTACGACGCAGTGACCGATGCCTACACCGTCTATATCTCCTCGCAGGGGTCGCACCGCATCAAGCGCGGCCTGCTCGACATTCTCGAGCTCAACGACAACCAGATGCATGTCGTCACCCCCGATGTCGGCGGTGGCTTCGGGCCCAAGGGCGCGATCTATCCGGAATATCCCTGCGTCGCCGCCTGCGCGCGCCTCACCGGCCGCCCGGTGAAATGGATCGAGGA
The DNA here is from genome assembly GCA_036008405.1 of Xanthobacteraceae bacterium. Classification (GTDB taxonomy): domain Bacteria; phylum Pseudomonadota; class Alphaproteobacteria; order Rhizobiales; family Xanthobacteraceae; genus JAJPKK01. Next base: position 25,637 of record DASYNT010000214.1, on the reverse strand, counting down.
CCGTCGCGAGAATTTTCTCTGCACCCACCAGGAGCGCGACCAGTTCTGGGACCTCGAGCTCGCCGTCGACGCCGACGCGCGCATCCTCGGGCTGCGCGGCCGCCTGGTCCACGACACCGGCGCCTTCGTGCCGTGGGGACTGGTGCTGCCCTGGATCGCCGCGACCACGGTGCCCGGGCCCTATGTGATTCCGAGCTACCGGCTCGAGCTCAACGCCGTCTACACCAACATGATCTCGACCACGCCGGTGCGCGGCGCCGGCCGCCCGCAAGGCGTGTTCGTGATGGAACGGATGATGGACCGGCTGGCGCAGTCGCTCGGCCTCGATCCCGCGGAGGTGCGGCGGCGCAATTTCATCACCCCGGAGCAGATGCCCTACAAGGTCGGCATCATCTTCCGCGACGGACGCCCGGTCACCTATGACAGCGGCGACTATCCCTCAGCCCAGGCGCGCGCGCTCGCCGCCGCCGATTATGAGGGATTCCCGGCGCGGCAGGCCGCGGCGCGCCAAGCCGGGCGCTATCTCGGCATCGGCATCAGCAATGCGGTCGAGAGCACCGGGCTCGGCCCCTATGAGGGCGCCACGGTGCGCATCGCGACCACCGGCAAGATCGTGCTCTACACCGGTGCCACCCCGCAGGGCCAGTCGCACAAGACGACGCTCGCCCAGATCGCCGCCGACCCGCTCGGGGTCAGCTACGAGGACGTGACCGTGGCCACCGCCGACACCAAGGAGATCGCCTTCGGGGTCGGCACCTTCGCGGCGCGCACCGCGGTCAATGCGGGATCGTCGGCCCACATCGCCGCGGTCGAGGTGGCCAGGAAGATCAAGCTGATCGCCGCCGACATGATGGAGGTGTCGCCGGACGACCTCGACCTGCGCGACGGCTTCGCCGAGGTGCGCGGAGTCCCCGGCCTGAAGAAGAGCTTCCGCGAGATATCGGTGAAATCGATCGGCATGCCCGGGTTTTCCATGGCCGGCGGGCTGCCGCCCGGCCTCGAAAACACCGCCTATTTCCAGCCGGACCAGTCGACCTATTCCAACGGCACCCACATCGCCGAAGTCGAGGTCGACATCGACACCGGCGCGGTGAAGATCGTCCGCTTCACCGTGATGCATGACTGCGGCACCGTGATCAATCCGATGGTGGTCGAGGGGCAGGTGGTCGGCGGCGTCGCCCACGGGATCGGCAATGCGCTGTTCGAGCGGCTGCTCCACGACGCCGACGGGCAGCCCCAGACCGTCAATTTCGCCGATTACCTCTTGCCCGGCTCGACCGACATGCCGCCGATCGAGATTTTGCACGCGGAGACGCCCTCTCCGCTCAACCCGCTCGGCATGAAGGGCGCCGGCGAGGGCGGCACCATTCCCGCCATCGCCGCCATCATCGCCGCCGTGGAGAACGCGCTGGCGCCGTTCGGCATCACGATCAACGAGGCACCGATCAGCCCGGCGCGGATCGCCGAACTGGTGAATGCCGCGCGGAAAGCACAATAACTTGTCGGTGCAGTGTCACTGGCGCGAATTTGCGTTCTCCCTCCCCCTGAAAGGGGGAGGGTTGGGGGGGTTGGGGTGGGGGTCCGCTGACTCGCCATTAGTGTCGCCCGCGACCCCCTCCCCGACCCTCCCCCTTTCTGGGGGAGGGAGAAACGGCAATCCTTTAGACGCAACAGTGCTCGACGGGAAGATCGCCGCGAGCGGGCGCCGCAGCGCGTCCCCAGCGCGCTCGAGCCAGGCGTCGATCGTCCGTTCGGAGGGACTGATGCGCCAGCGCAGCAACAGCCCGTGCACGGTCCAGATCACGAGCCCGGTGAAGATGGCGGCGAAGATCACGTCGGACAGGAAGTGCCCGCCGAGCAGAACGCGCATGAAGGCGATGGCCACCGCGTAGACTGCGACGCCGCCGAGCGCCGCATAGCGCCACGGCGCCGGCAGCAGCAGCGCCGGCGCTGAGAGCCACACCGCCGAGGAGGTCTCGCCGGAGACGAACGAGCAGTTCGCCTCGCAGGCGCCGCGGGTATCCCACCACGGCTTGAAATCCATGTCGCCGCCGAGCCCGGTCACCATTCCCGGCCGTGGCCGCGACCAGTGGTCCTTGAGTATGGCATTGACCAGCAGGCCGGGGCCGAGCACCAGCGTCACGATGAGAAACAGCGCGGAGCGGCCGGGCATCACGGTCGGCCGCTGCGGCCAGAACATCTTGATCGCGACGACGGCGATCGCCGGAGCGATGGCGAGCGTGGTGACCACGGGTTCCAGCGAGCGTGCGATCTCGATGGCCCGGTAAAGCCGCGGCATCGCGGTGCGGATATCGACGTCGCGGAAAAACGCTGCGACCGCCAGGTCGAGCCCGGGCGCCGCGGCAAAGACGAGCCCGGTCAGCACCGCCAGGCCGGCCAGGACGATGAAAACGATGCGCGCCGGCGAACGGCCGCCTGCTGTACCTGATCCATCCATGCGCCGGAGATTATAGCGGTTGGGGCGGGGACCTGCGGAGTTTCCTTGCCGGCACCGTCCCGGTCCGCCGTCCCGCATCCGTTCGCCGCTCAATCGTCGACGATCTGGCCGCCGTCATAGCCGCAGGCGATCCGGCCGAGGGCGGCGCGAAACGCCTCGGTATCGATTATTGCGGCAAACTCCGCGCCGCCCCCGCCGCGGCGCGACGCGCCGGCGCGCGCCAGCATCGCGGCGATGAGATCGCGGTCGAGATAGGGCAGGCTCGCCCAGAACCCGCGCGCCAGCTCCTTCGCCAGCGCATGGTCGGGATGGCGGGGGTTTTCCGGTGCGCGGCCGATCTCATACATGTGGACGACATTGCTCCAGGGCGCCCGTTCCGACGGCAGGCGCGCCAGGATTTCCGGCTGTTCCTGAGCCACGTAGAAGCGGTTCAGCGTGTCGAACAGCGCGAACCGGTATCCCTGTGCCAACAGGAACGGCTCCCATTCGCCCCAGGCCGGCTCGCCGGAGCCCGGCATCACCGCTTCGATCACGATCACCTTGGGCCGAAACCGGCGCCAGTCGCCGCCCGCGAGCACGTCCGCTTCGCCGCCCTCGACGTCGATCTTGAGGAAATCGATGGCCCCGAGATCATGGGTCGCGCACAGCTCCGCGAGCGTCGTCGCCGGCATGCGCACGGTGCGGTAGCCGGCGCCGAATGCTTCCGCGTTGCGGGCGAGATGCTCCACCGTGGTCGACAGGCCATGCAGGCGATCGACCACATGGAAATCGATCTCGCCGGATGTGCGCCCGACCACCCCGCAGACCGTCACGTCGCGCGGACGCAGGCGGGCGTACAAGGCGGCGAGTTCCGGCTGCGGCTCGACGACGATGCCGTGCCAGCCCCGCTCATAGAACCAGAACGAGACATTGTCGGCGACCGGATGGCCGCCGCCGACGTCGATATAGGTCCCGTTCGGCTGTCCGGCGAAGGCGAGGGAGAGGTGATAGTCCTCGAGATTCTGGGTGTACGAAAGTTCCATCCTGTCCCTTTCCGCCGCGACCGGCGACGACATCGGGCTGCGACGCGGGCAATGCGCCGGCCTGCCGTCCCCCGTCAAGCCCCGGGGAAAAGGCTGTGCAAATAACCGCACGCTTGTCCAATCCGACATAAATGGTCCACCTTGAGCGGTCTAACCTGACGGGCCGGCCGTTCGGCTGGTGCTGTTCAACCGGAGTTGCGGGCGTCCCATGTTTCCCATTCCCAAATGCGTTTTCCTGACCCACGGCGTCGGCATTCACCGGCACAGCCTGACCGCCTTCGAATACGCGCTGCGCGATGCCGACATCGAGCAGCAGAACCTCGTCACGGTGTCGTCGATCCTGCCGCCGGGCTGCGAATTGATCGCGCGCATGCCGGGGGTGGCCACGCTGAGCCCGGGCGAGCTCACGTTCAGCGTCCTGGCGCGGTCGGAGACCAACGAATCCGGCCGCCGGATCGCCGCCGGGATCGGCCTCGCCCGGCCCAAGGATCCGACCCATTACGGCTACATCTCCGAGCATCATGCCTACGGCATGTCGGAAGCCGCGATGCGCGACTATGTGGAGGATCTCGCCGCCACCATGCTCGCCTCCACCCTCGGCATCGAGTTCAATCCCGACGCCGCCTGGGACGAGCGCAAGCGCGTCTACGCCATGAGCGACCTCATCGTCGACAGCCTCTCGATCACCGCGGCGGCGGAAGGCGCGCCCAATGGCGACTGGACCTGCGCGGTCGCCGCCGCGGTGTTCCGTTTCGCGCTTCCCCCCGCCACGCAGCCATGAGCGGGCCCGCCACCTACGCCGTGGCGTCGACATTCCTCGGCGTCGAGCGCCGGGACCGCGGCGCGCCGATCTGCGTCGCCGGCATTCCCTTCGATCTCGGCACCTCCAACCGGAGCGGCACCAGGTTCGGCCCGGCGGCGATCCGCCAGGCGAGCCGGATGCTGGTGGACGGCGCCCATCCGTTCCACTGGGTCGACCCGGCCGCGCTGCCGCTCGCCGACATCGGCGACTTCGCCATCGCGCTGGGGGACATCCCGGCCAGCCTGGCGCGGATCGAGGAAGCCGCCGGCGGCATCGCCCATCTGGTCGCGCTGGGCGGCGACCACAGCGTCACCTTGCCGCTGTTGCGGGCACTCGGCCGGCGCCACGGCGCCGTGGCGCTGATCCACTTCGATGCCCATGTCGATACGTGGCCGGACACGTTCGGCCAGCGTTGGGGTCACGGCTCGGTGTTCTGCCACGCCATCGAGGAGGGCCTGGTGGCGCCGCGCCGGATGATCCAGATCGGCATCCGCTCGCCCATGGAGCGCAAGATCTACGACTGGACGATCGATCGCGGCGTCACCATCGTCACCGCCGCGGAGGTTCACGAGACGAGCCCCGCGGCGGTCGCCGCGCGCATCCGCGAGACCGTGGGCGGCGCGCCGGTCTATCTCAGTTTCGATATCGACGTGCTCGATCCCGCCTTCGCGCCCGGCACGGGAACGCCGGAGGTCGGCGGGCTGGCGAGCTGGCAGGCGCAGGCGATCCTGCGCCGCCTCGGCGGGCTCGCCTTCGTCGGATTCGACATCGTCGAAGTGGCGCCGGCCTATGATACGGCCGAGGTCACCGCCCTCGCGGGCGCGACCATGGCGTGGGAATATCTCTGTTTGCTCGGCCGCAACGCCGCCGGCGCATAATCCCGGCGCTCTCATGTGGAACAACGTCAGGAATCGATGACCGGTCCCAGGAAAAAAGCTCCCGTGAAGCGTGTTCAATACGCCGCGCTGCCATACCGGCGAAAGGGCAATGCGCTGACCGAGGTGCTGCTGGTCACTTCGCGCGATACCGGGCGATGGATCATTCCCAAGGGATGGCCGCTCAAGGGCAAGGCGCCCCATAAGGCGGCCGCGCGCGAGGCGCGCGAAGAAGCCGGCGTGACCGGAAAAATCAACCGGCGCGCGATCGGATCGTTCTCCTATGAGAAGCGGCTCAAAGGGGGCAAGGTCGTCGTCTGCGAAGTTCAGGTATTCGTCCTCAAGGTGAAACGACAACGGGCGACCTGGCTGGAGAAGGGCGAGCGCAAGCTGCAGTGGCTGTCGCGGGCCAAGGCGGCCAAGACCGTCGGGCACCGCGTGCTGGGCACGATCATCCGCACCCTGCCGAAACGGAAATAGCGGACACGGCCATGGTGATGCCGGTTCTCACGCCGCACGGCGTGCTGACGCTGCGCCGCGACGCGGACGCGCCGCCGCTGGCGCCGACCCAGGCCGCCCGGCTGGAACAGGCATTCGGTCGCGGCCCGGGCCACGGGCTGCTGGCATTGGGCGCCGACGAGGTCGCGACGGCGCTGCCGACGGTGCTCGCCTATTGGCGCGATTTCGGTGGGCGCTACGTGGCCGCGCTGTGCGCGCTGCCCGAACTCGGCGAGGGCACGGCCAAGCCGCCGGTTCCGCTCCCCGGCGACGGCGAGTTGGACGCGACGGCAGCGGCCGTGCCGCCCATGACCGGTGCGGAATACCTGACGGCGGCTACGCTCGCCAACCTGTGGCGCGCCATGGACGAGGCCTTCGACGCGGAGCTCGTTGCGGCCGGGCTTTCCGTCCAGGAGTTCCTCAAGTCGCGCAATCCGGCCTGGAACCTGGTCGGGCGCGTCCATTTCAATCTCGCGGAAAATCGCAAGGACGAGGACGCTCCCTTCGCGTTTGTCGCCACCTACACCACCCGCCTGTCGGCCGCGGCCAAGGCGCAGCACCTGCCGCTCGGCAAGGCGCTGCAGGAATATGCCGGCGCCAACAACCGCGAGCGCCTGCTGTCCCTGCTGATGCCGGTCCAGCGCGCCGCCGAGCGATGCGCGTGGCTCAAGGCCATGGTGGATGCGGGCGACATATTTCATCCGCTGCGCTGGGATCCTCGGCAGGCTCTGCAGTTCCTCAAGGACGCGCCGGCGCTGGAAAGCGCCGGCATCGTCGTTCGCATGCCGGCAAGCTGGCGCATGAACCGGCCTGCCCGCGCCCAGGTCAAGGCGACGGTGGGCGGCAGGCCGCCCACCGCGCTCGGCATCGATGCGCTCCTCGACTTCACGATGGAGGTGACGCTCGACGGCGAGCGACTGTCGGCGGCCGAGATCAGGCGGCTGCTCGCCCATTCCGACGGCCTGGCGATGATTCGCGGCAAGTGGGTCGAGGTCGACCATGCCCGGTTGAGCCGGACCCTGGAGCAGTTCGAGGCGATCGAGCGGCGCGCCTCGACCGACGGCCTGTCGTTTGGCGAGGCGATGCGAATGCTGGCGGGAGCCGGCATCACCGGGGACGAGGCGGCCGCGCCGGCCGATATCGCCTGGAGCGAGACGGTGGCCGGCCCGTGGCTGGCGGAGACGCTCGCAGCCCTGCGCGGCCCCGACCGGCATCTGCGCGTCGGCCCCGGCCGGTCGCTGAACGGCACGTTGCGGCCCTATCAACTCGCCGGCATGCAATGGCTCCACCTGCTGGCGCGGCTCGGGCTCGGCGCCTGCCTTGCCGACGACATGGGGCTCGGCAAGACCATCCAGGTGCTGTCGCTGCTGCTGGTGCTCAAGAACGAGGCGAAAGGCAGGCCCAGCCTGCTGGTCGCGCCGGCTTCGCTGCTCGCCAACTGGGCCGCCGAGATCGGCCGGTTTGCACCGGGCCTCCAGGCGGTGGTGGCGCATCCCTCGGCGGCAGCGGCCGAAGACCTGCAGAATGGCGCCGGCCTGCTGGCGGACGCCGACCTCGCGATCACCAGCTACGGCTATCTCGCCCGCGCGCCATGGCTCGGCGCGATATCGTGGCGCCTGGTGGTGCTCGACGAGGCGCAGGCGATCAAGAATCCCGGCGCCAAGCAGACCCGGACCGTCAAGCAGCTCAAGGCCGATACCCGCATCGCCCTGACCGGGACGCCGATCGAGAACAGGCTCGGCGACCTGTGGTCGATCTTCGATTTCATCAATCCGGGCCTGCTAGGGACGTCCAAGCAGTTCTCTTCGTTCGTCAAGAGCCTCGCGGCGCGGCCGCATAATCCCTATGGCCCGCTGCGCGAGCTGGTGCGGCCCTACATCCTGCGGCGCCTGAAGACCGACAAGAGCATCATCGCCGACCTTCCCGACAAGACCGAGGTGAAGACGTTCTGCCTGTTGAGCCGCAAGCAGGCGGCGCTCTACCAGCAGGCGGTGAAGGACCTGGCCGGCAAGATCCACGATCTCGACGGCATCGAGCGCAGGGGCGTCGTGCTCGCCTTTCTGATGCGGTTCAAGCAGATCTGCAACCACCCGTCCCAGTGGCTCGGCGACGATGCTTGGGCCGAGGACGACAGCGGCAAGCTGGCCCGGCTGCGCGAGATCGCCGAGGAAATCGCCGCACGCCAGGAGAAAGCCCTGGTCTTCACCCAATTCAGGGAGACCACTGCGCCGCTCGCGAGCTTCCTCGGCGCGGTATTCGGCCGGCCCGGCCTCGTCCTGCATGGCGAGACCGACGTCAAGCGGCGAAAGGACCTGGTGCGGCGGTTCCAGGAGGACGAAAGCGTCCCGTTCTTCGTGCTGTCGCTGAAGGCGGGCGGTGCCGGCCTCAACCTGACGGCGGCGTCCCATGTGATCCATTTCGACCGCTGGTGGAACCCGGCGGTGGAGAATCAGGCGACCGACCGGGCGTTCCGCATCGGGCAGACCAAGAACGTGCTGGTGCACAAGTTCGTTTGCCGGGGGACGATCGAGGACAAGATCGACCAGATGATCGAGGCAAAGCAGAAGCTCGCGGGCGATTTTCTTGGGGGCGGCGGGGAGATGCTGTTGACTGAAATGAACGACGCAGAACTACTCAAGCTCGTGGCACTCGATCTCAACGCGGCGATCAAGGAAGGCTGATGAGCTATTTCGGGTTCCGTCCCTATGTGCCGGTGGCGGTGCGCCAGCAACGCGCACAGAAGGCACTGGCCAAGCTCATGAAGGGCGGGGAAAAACCCGCCCCGGTCAAAATCGAGGGTCGCACCATCGCCAGCAGTTTCTGGGGCAAGTCGTGGTGCGAAAACCTCGAGCGTTACAGCGACTATGCGAGCCGCCTGCCGCGTGGCCGCAGCTATGTCCGCAACGGCTCCGTCCTCGACCTCAGGATCGACCAGGGCAAGATCGCCGCGAAGGTCGCCGGCTCGGAACTCTACACCGTCGCAATCGAGGTCGCCCCGGTGAAAGTGCCGCATTGGAAAGCGGTGTGCCGGGATTGCGCCGGAAGCATCGATTCGGTGGTCGAATTGCTGCAGGGACGCCTCGCCAAGGGCGTCATGGAGCGGGTTTGCCGGAAGGGCGACGGCCTGTTTCCGACCCCGCAGGAGATCAAACTGTCGTGCAGTTGCCCGGATTGGGCGGACATGTGCAAGCACGTGGCGGCGGTCCTCTATGGCGTCGGCGCGCGGCTCGACCAAGAGCCTGCGCTGCTGTTCGTGCTGCGCAATGTCGATGCAAAGGAACTGTTGGCCGGCGCCGGGGGAGACCTCTCGTTCACCAAGGCGACGCCTCGGGCCAAAGTGCTGGACGACGGCGACGTGGCTGCGCTGTTCGGGCTGGAAATGGCAGAACCCCGCGCCGCCGACAAGCCGAAAGCGATCGCTCGCGGCCGCCCGAAGCCGCCGCCGAGCGCAAGCGCGCCAACGGTCAAGCCGGTGATCGGCAAGAAAACCGCGGACAAGAAAACTGCAGTCAAGAAGGTCGCAAGCAAGAAGGCCGCTAACGGGAAAAATGCCGGGAGGAGCGCGGCAAAGAACGGCGGAGCGGGCGGAGCGGCCGGCGCCATTCGCGACGCCCGGGTGGCGCGGCGTGCGGTGTGAATCGAGGCTTCCTCATTTTGCCGTGCCGCGTCGGTCGGCTCCGGCCTTGATGTCAGGGGGTGGCGACGACACGCGCCGGCGGACGTTCTCTCCGGCCCGGTGATGCGTCGGGGGTCCTTTATTGCAGGCCGGCGAAAGCTGAACTGTCACTCGAATCGGCAGGCCCCTTTCGCGCAAGGGTTAAACATTGCGTGCTGCATTGGCCCTTGACGCAACAAAAGAATCCGGGGCGCATTCATGCGGTTCCGCGGTTCTCGCGGCCCGAAACCCCTTCCCTTGACGCCCGCCATGGCGTAGGCTCCCCGCAAAATGACGCAACAAAAAAGACGCACACAAGGGAGAAAAGAAATGAAGCCTATCGTGTGGTTCGGGTTGCTGCTGCTGGCATCGGGGCAGGCTGCCTCCGCCCAACCGGCCGACAACCTCACCGACCAGCAGAAGCTCGGCCGTCAGGTGTTCGCGCAGTCGTGCGGGGTGTGTCATTTGCCGCCCTCGCTCGGGGCAAGGACCTATGGGCCGCCGCTCAACAAGGATGCCGGAGGCGGCGACAACGATGTCATGCGCGAGTTCGTCGAGAACGGCACGCCCCGCATGCCGGCGTTCAAGTTCTACCTCAAGCCCCAGGAAATCGATGCCATCATCTCGTATGTGAGGACCGTACCCGTTCAAGCCGCCGCCGGCGGCGCAGCACCACGCGCCCCGGTTGAGCAATGAATTCAGGAAATTGGAGCAGGAGTGACACTATGACACAAGTACGTGGCAAGTTACTGGCGAGCGTTGCGAGTTTGGTCGTCATCGGATTCGTCGCCCCGGCGTCGGCCGATCAGTTGCTGACGGGGTCGATCGCATCGGCGACCGGGCAGAAGCTGGACGGCGTCCAGGTTTCCGCCAAGAAGGAAGGCTCGACGATCACCACCAGCGTCTATACCGACCAGAACGGCGACTATTTCTTCCCCGCCCTGCCGGACGGCAAATACAACGTGTGGGCGCAGGCCCTGGGCTTCGAGACCTCCAAGGGCCAGGTCGACCTCACCGCTGCCAAGCATCAGGACTTCAAGCTTGCGGCGATCACCGATCCCGACCTGAAGATCAAGCAGCTGCCGTCTGAAATGCTGGCCGCGGCCCTGCCGGAAGACACCGAGGCCGATGCGAACATGAAGCGCATCTTCCACAATCAGTGCACCGGCTGCCACACCCCCGGCTATCCGCTCCAGTTCAAGTTCGACGAGGCCGGCTGGAACAAGATCATCAACCTGATGAAGATGGTGCAGGGGACCGGCGAGTATATGGGCCCGAATGCCAAGCCCAACGGCATCATGGAATTCAACCGCAAGGACCTTGCGGCCTATCTGGCCCGGGCGCGCGGACCCGGCGCGACCTCGATGAAGTTCCAGGATCGTCCGCGTCCGAGCGGCGAAGCCGCCCGCGTCGTGTGGACCACCTATGACGTGCCGCTCAACCCGGTCACCGGCATGGGCGCCCGCGGCGCCAAGTACCCGATCAATGACGGCTCCGACTGGAGCCTCGGCACCCCGTCCAAGCTCGGCCAGCTTCCCCATGACGGCGCCATGGGCCTCGACGGCAATCTCTATTACACCGTCAACAACCCGAACCCGGGCGTGACCATCGGCAAGGTCGACGGCAAGACGGGCGAAGTGAAGTATCTCAAGGTCGATCGCAAGGACGGCAAGTATGCCGCCACCGCGCACGGCCTCACCCGCGACGGCAATGGCGATCTCTGGTTCGACGTCAATCCGGGCCGCCGCAGCCTCGGCAAGCTCGACGCCAAGACCGAGAAGATCAGCGTCTACGAGACGCCGTCGACGATGTCGCCTCTGGGCGGCGCCGTGACCATGGACGTCGACGGCAAGGGCAAGATCTGGGCATCGGCTCCGGACGGCGTGGTGCAGTTCGACCCGGTCTCCGAGAAGTTCACCGATTTCAAGTCGATGACTCCGTTCAAGAACGCCAAGGGCACCAACAGCACCTACGGCGCCGCGGGCGACCGCGACGGCAATGGCTGGTGGGCGCAGATGGCGTTCGACACTGTCGGCAAGGCCGACATGGCGACCGGCAAGACCTCCGAGATCACACTGCCGGCGCTCAAGGACGAGATGGCCCGGCTGCCGGAAGCCAAGCGCGCGTTCTACGAGAACTTCGATGCCCGCACCAACAACAACCCGCTCCCGTGGTCGCAAGGCCCGCGCCGCATGGGCACGGACAAGAACGCCGACGTGCTGTGGGTCGGCAATTCCTGGGGCGCGACGCTCGCCCGGATCGACACCAAGACCGGCCAGACGTCGATCATTCCGTTCCCGGACAAGACCTACCAGCCCTACCACATCGCGGTGGACAAGAACCACAACGTGTGGGGCAACCTGTGGACTGCCGATCGCGTCGCCAAGTACGACCCGAGCAAGGGCGAGTGGACGATGTTCGACCTGCCGGTGCGCGGGACGGAAATCCGCCACGTCTCGCTGCTCGAGCAGAATGGCGTCACCAAGGTCATCGTGCCGATCTATCGCGACAGCAAGATGGGCGTCATGACGCTACGCAGCGACGCCGACATCGCGGCTCTCAAGGCGCAAGCGAAGTAATCTTCGCCTGACCTGATCTCAGACCGGGCCCCGGCAACGGGGCCCGGTTTTTTTATGGGAGCGGTACGGCGTGAACGTCGCGGCCGAATCGCCCGTCTCGTCCGGGCCCAATCGTAAAGCGCCCGGTCGCGAGATAGCGCCGGAGTCTACTCCCTCTCCCGCTCGCGGGTGAGGGTTGGGGAGGGGGCTCTCGTAGCGAGTCCTGCCGTGGAATTGCACCTCCCTGACCCTCCCCCGCAAGGGCCCGCAAGCGCGGGAGGGAAAGGCAACGGAGACCATCATGCTTGATCTGGTGACGCGCGCGACGCCACTGGCGGCGCTGCTGAAGCAACGCGGTGAAACCATCGCGGTCGCGGAATCCTCGACCGGCGGAATGATCTCCGCGGCGCTGCTGGCGGTCCCCGGCGCATCGGCCTATTTCGTCGGCGGCGCCGTGATCTATACCGCGGCCGCGCGGCGCGCCGTGCTCGGCATTTCCGACCAGGAGATGAGGGGAATGCGGGCTTCGACCGAAGCCTACGCCGTGCTGGTGGCGCGCACCGCGCGCGAGCGGTTCGCCACGGACTGGGCGATTGCCGAAACCGGGGCCGCGGGTCCGACCGGCAACCGCTATGGCGATGCCGCCGGGCACAGTTGCATCGCCATCGCGGGCCCGGCCGAGCGCGCCATCACCATCGAAACCGGCCATACCGACCGCTCCGGCAACATGTCCGCCTTCACCGCCTCCGCGCTCGACCTTTTGATGGAGATGCTGGGTGGCGCGCGCTGACGGAGCCTGCGGGATACGAACCTGACCAGAATTGCGCTAGAGCGTTTTTCGTTTAGGTTGTTACGCACTTCGCTGTCATCGCCCGGCTTGACCGGGCGATCCAGTAAACACCGACCGTGGGTACTGGATTGCCGGTCAAGCCGGGCAATGACACCGATAGGGTCAGCGTAATCGGAAAGCGCTGTAAGATACGCAAAACCCACCTGGGAGGAAACTCATGAAGCCATTCGTGCTGGTCGCCGTGCTCGCGGCCGCCATGTTGCCCGCCGGGGTGCGGGCGCAGAGCGCCGACACCGTCCTGGTGAACGGCAAGGTGATCACGCTCGACGGCCGCTCTTCGGTGGCGCCGGGCATCGCGATCCACGACGGCAGGATTCTCGAAACCGGCACCAATGAGGACGTCCGCAAGCGCGCCGATGCCCACACCAAGGTGATCGACCTCGGCGGCCGCACCGTCATCCCGGGATTGATGGATTCCCACATCCATGCCCTGCGCGCCGGGCTCACCTATTCGGTGGAACTGAGCTGGATCGGGGTGCCGAGCCTCGCCAAGGGTCTCGACCTGATCCGCGAGGCCGCACGCACCACCAAGCCCGATCAATGGATCAAGATCGGCGGCGGCTGGACCGAGCTGCAGTTTGCGGAGAAGCGCGGTCCGACGGTCGCAGAACTCGCTGCAGCGGCGCCGGACCGGCCGGTCTATGTGCAGCGCCTCTACAACACCGCCTGGATCACGCCGGCCGGCATCAAGCTCATGAACCTCACCCCGGCGACGGAAATTCCCGGTGGCACGGCGGAGAAGGATGCCGGCGGCAATCTCACCGGGGTGTTCACCGGCGTCAATCGCACTTTCAATTTCTTCACCGCCAAAATCCCCGGCCCGGGCATCCAGGACCAGTATGCGGGCACCAAGAAATACTTCCGCGAGCTCAACCGGCTCGGCATGACCGCCATCAACGATTTTCCCGGCGGCGGCATGCTGCCCGAGCATTTCAACGCGGTTCAGCAGCTGTGGCAGAAGGGCGAGCAGACGCTGCGCGTCATCTTCCACATCTCCGGCGACTCGCTCGCCGAATACAAGGCGCTGACCGCATTCACGCCGATGAGCTTCGGCGACGACTGGCTGAAATTCCGCGGCATCGGCGAATCGCTGACCCGCGGCATCTATGACGGCTCGACCGTCGGCCTGCCCTATGATCCCAGCGACAAGGATCGCGCGGAATTCTGCGCGGTGGCGAAATGGGCGGCCGAGCAGGACCTGAACGTCCATCAGCATGCCGCCAGCGACAAGGCGGCGTCGCTGATCCTCGACTGTTTCGAGGAGGTGAACAAGGTGCTGCCGATCCAGGGTCTGCGCTGGCAGATCGCTCACCTGGAGAATGTGTCCGAAGCGACGCTACGCCGCATGAAGGCGCTCAATGTGGGCTGGGCGGTGCAGGACCGTCTCCTCTATGCCGGGCCGATCGTCGCCAAGGTGCTGGGACCGGAGGGATCGCGACGGGCGCCGCCGATCGCGACGGCGCTGAAGATGGGCCTGCACGTCGCCGCCGGCACCGATTCCGACCAGGTCGCGCCCTATAATCCCTTCGTCTCGCTGCGGTGGCTGCTCGACGGCAAGATGATCGACGGAACGCCCATGCGCGGCCCGGAGGAGTCGCCGTCGCGCGAAGAGGCGCTGCGGATGTATTCGCTCAATTCCGCCTGGTTCACCTTCGACGAGGACATCCGCGGCTCGCTCGAGCCCGGCAAATATGCCGATCTCGCCGTGCTCTCGGAGGACTACATGACGGTGCCGGTGGAAAAGATCGGCGAGCTCACATCATTGCTGACGATGATCGGCGGCAAGGCCGTCTACGGCGAAGGCCCGTTCGCCGCGCTGGAAGGCAAGCTGTAGGGCTTCTTCTCACCCTCCCCCTTGGGGACGCTTGCGGGGGCTTCTCCGCGAGTAGCCCGTACGGGAGCGAAGCGGACATGCGGGGACGGTCGTCCCGGATTTCGCTGCGCTCAATGCCGGGCTACGGGGCGGTTGGCTGAGTGGCGCCTCCCTCAAACCGGCGCTCCTGGTTCGGCACTGCCTGCCCGTCATTCGAGCTTTACATCGGCCGCGCGGCCGACTTCGCCCCACATCCTGGTTTCGCTGTCGATCACGCGGGCGAATTCGGCGGCGCTGCTGCCGACCGTCGGCGTCGCCATCGCCTTGAACTTCTCCTTGACGTCGGCGCTCTGCATCATCTTGCGGAACTCGGCTTCGAGCTTCCCGACGATGCCGGGCGGCGTCGCCGCCGGCACGAAGATGCCGCTCCATAGCCCGACATCGATGCCGGCGACGCCGGCCTCCGCCATGGAGGGCACGTCCGGCAGGTCGTCGAGGCGCTTGGCGGAGGTGACGGCGAGCGCGCGCACCTGGCCGCCCTTGACCAGCGGGGTCGCCGGGGGCGGATCGGCGATGGTCAGCGCGGACTGCTGGCCGATGACGCTCACCAGGGACTCGTTGCTGCTCTTGTAGGGGATCGCCGTGGCCGGCGCCCCGGTCTTGAGCTTGAACAGCTCGGTCGCCAGCGTGAAGGCGGACGAGGAGGTGGCGTAATTCGACTTGTCGGGATTGGCTTTCATCCACGCCACCAGTTCCTGCACGTTGCGGGCAGGATGGGACGGATAGACCGCGAGAATCAGCGGGAAGCTCGCGAGCATCGAGACCGGGGCGAAGGCCTTGAGCGTGTCGTAGGGCGGCTTCACCGAGATGGCGGGGATGATGCTCATGGCGCCACTGGCGCCGACCAGGATCGTATAGCCGTCGGGCGGCGCCGCCATCACCGATTCGGCGGCGAGCCGTCCGCCCGCGCCCACCTTGTTCTCGATGATCACCGACTGGCCGAGGCTGACCTGCAGCTTCTGGCCGATGATCCGCGCGATGATGTCGTTGCCGCCGCCGGCGGCAAAGCCGACCACGATCTTGATGATGCGGTTGGGATAGGAAGCGGCGGGATCGGTCTGGGCCCCCGCGGCGAAACTCGCCAGCATGCCCGCCGCCAACGCGATGCTTCGCGCCGTCACCTGCCAATTCGCGCGCATGGCTGCTCTCTCCTTGTCGTCTCATTCGGCGGGCACATCGACCGTGCGCCAGCCGGGCTTGATCTGTCGCGGCGTCCCCCACAGCCGGCGGTGCAGGCGGTCGAGCAACAGGTAGATCACCGGCGTCGTGTAGAGCGTCAGGATCTGCGACACCACGAGGCCGCCGATGATGGTCATGCCGAGCGGCCGGCGCAGCTCGGCGCCGGTTCCGGTGGCGACCAGGAGCGGCAGCGCGCCCAGCAGCGCCGACAGGGTGGTCATCAGGATCGGGCGAAACCGCTGCACGCAGGCCCGGTGGATCGCCTCGTCCGCGGACAGGCCGCGGCGCTCGCCCTCGATGGCGAAATCGACCAGCATGATGCCGTTCTTCTTGACGATGCCGATCAGCAGAATGATGCCGATGAAGGCGATGATGGAAAGCTCGGCCCCGAAGGCGGTGAGCGCGAGCAGCGCACCGAGACCCGCCGAGGGCAGGGTCGAGATGATGGTGAGCGGATGGGCGAGGCTCTCATAGAGCACGCCCAGCACGATATAGATCCCGATCAGCGCCGCGAGGATCAGCAACTCCTCCGAAGCCGCGCTTTCGGTGAACACCTTCATATCGCCGGCAAAGTCGCTGCGCAGCGTGTCCGGCAGGTGCATCTCGGCGACCGCCTTCAGCACCGCATCGGCGGCGGTTTGCAGCGCGGTGTTGGCGTCGAGATTGTAGGTGATGGTCACCGCGGGGTATTGCCCCTGGTGGTTGACCGCCAGCGGCGTGGTCGATTTGGTGAGCCGCGTCACCGCGGAGAGCGGCACCTGGATTCCGCCGGCGCCAGCGACGTAGATTTGGTCGAGATCGGAGGGATCGCGCTGATGCTGCGCATCGACCTCCATGATGACGCGATACTGGTTGCGCTGGGTGAAGACGGTCGAGATCTGGCGCTGGGAAAAGGAATTGTTGAGGGCGTTGTCGATGTCCTGGACCTGGACGCCGAGGCGCGACGCGGCGGTGCGGTCGATCACCACATTGGCTTGGAGGCCGCCCTGCTCCTGGTCGGTGGTGACGTCGATGATGCCTGGGATGCGCCCGATGCGGTCCTGCACCCGGGGCACCCAGGTCGCGAGTTCCTCGGCATCGGCATCGACCAGGGTGAACTGGTATTGCGAACGGCTCTGCCGGCCGCCGACATTGGGCAATTGCTGCGCCGGCCACATGTAGACGCGGGCGCCGGGAATATCCTGGAGGTTCAGCCGCATGCGCTCGACGACGGCGAGGGTGGAAAGCCCGCCCCGCTCCGAGCGCGGCTTGAGCGCGATGAACATGATGCCGTTGTTGACCGTGCCGCTCCACGACGAACCGCCGACCGAGGCGCCGACGCCGGCGACCGCGGGATCCGCCAGCACGATATCGGAGGCGCGCCGATGCAGTTCGACCATCGAGCTGAACGAGATGTCGCTGGACGCGACGCTTACCCCGCCGACGAAGCCGGAATCGTCCTGCGGAAAAAATCCCTTCGGGGTGTTCATGTAGAGATTGACCGTCAGCGCGATGGTGGCGGCGAGCGCCAGCAGGGTGAGGACGCGATGGCGCAGCACCACGGCGAGGCTGCGGCTGTAGCCCCGCATCATCCGCGCCAGCACGCCCTCCACCAGCCGGTCGAACCTCGTGGCGTCGGCGCTCGGCGCCGCGCGCACCCAATGGGCGCAGATCATCGGGGTGACCGACAGCGACACCAGCGTCGAGATCGCGATCGCGAACACCAGCGTCACCGAGAATTCGCGAAACAGCCGCCCGGCGAGGCCGCCCATGAACAAGAGCGGAATGAACGCCGCGACCAGCGAGATGCTGATGGAGATCACGGTGAAGCCGATCTGGCTTGCACCTTCGATCGCGGCGCGCACCGGAGCGTAGCCTTTCTCCAGGTTGCGGAAGGCGTTCTCGATCATGACGATGGCATCGTCGACCACGAAGCCGACCGACACTGCGAGCGCCATCAGCGACAGATTGTCGATCGAATATCCCGCCAGCCACATGGCGGCGCAGGTTCCGGCGAGCGACAGCGGCACGGTGACGCCGACGGCGATGGTCGGCGTCGGGCGGCGCAGGAAGATGAACACCACCAGCATCACCAGGAGCACCGTCGCGCCCAAGGTGAGCTGCATGTCGCGCACGCTGGCACGGATCATCTGGGTTCGGTCCGACAGCACCGAGAACCGCAGGTCGGCCGGGGCCCACCGCTTGAGCTCGGGAAGCAACGCCATGATGCGGTCGATCGTCTCGATCACGTTGGCCTCGGCCTGCTTGGTGACGACGAGAAGCACGGCGGGTTGGCGGTTGAACCACGCTGCCGAACGGCTGTTGCGGGTCGAAAGCTCGATACTTGCGATCGAGCCGAGCAGGGTCACCGCGCCGTTGGCGGATTTGACGACGATGTCGCGGTATTCGCGCGGATCGCGCATCTGCGCGTTGGCGCCGATGGTCCAGCCGACGCCGTCGCTGTCGAACGCGCCGAGCGGGCCGGCGGCGTTGGCATTGACGATCGCGAGGCGCACATCCTCCAGGTTGATGCCCATCGAAGCAATCGCTACCGGATTGACCCTTATCCGGATCGCCGGCTGCTCGGCGCCGCTGACACTGACCTGGGCGACGCCGTCGACCTGGGACAGCCGCTGCGCGATGACGGTGTCGGCGATGTCGTAGATCGCGCTCGCCGACCGCGTGTCGGAGGTCAGCGCGAGAATGAGGATCGGCGTGGCGTTGGGGTTGGCCTTGCGGAAATTCGGCAGGTTGGGCAGGTCCCCGGGGAGATCGGAGACCGCGGCATTGAGGGCCGCCTGCACGTCGCGGGCGGCGTTGTCGATCCTGCGCCCGATGTCGAACTGGACCGAGATCGAGACGGTGCCGAGCGAACTCGTCGAGGTCAGCGCGATGACCCCCGGGATCTCGCCGAGGCGGCGCTCCAACGGCGCCGCCACCGTCGCGGCCATGGTGGAGGGATCGGCGCCGGGTCGGCTCGCCGACACGTGGATGGTCGGATACTCGATGCCGGGAAGCGCCGCGACCGGCAGGAAATCATAGGCGACGGCGCCGACCAGAAACACTCCGATGGACAACAGCGTGGTCGCGATCGGACGTTCGATGAAGGGCAGCGAGAAATTCATCGCCCTACTCCGCGGCGTTCCGGAGATAGCCGGGCATGGCGGTCGAAACCGGCCGCGCCGGCGCGCCACCGAGGCGGGTGCGGACGCGGTCCATGGCGAGATAGATGACCGGCGTGGTGTAGAGCGTCAGCAACTGGCTCAGCAGCAGCCCGCCGATGATGGTGATGCCGAGCGGGAAGCGCAGCTCCGAGCCGGTGCCGCTTTCGACTGCGAGCGGCAGCGCCCCCAACAGGGCGGCCAGCGTCGTCATCATGATCGGGCGGAACCGCAACAGGCAGGCCTCGACGATGGCGTCGCGCGGAACGAGGCCTTCGCTGCGCTCGGCGTCGAGCGCGAAGTCGATCATCATGATGGCGTTCTTCTTGACGATGCCCATGAGAAGGACGATGCCGATCAGCGCCACGATCGAGAGGTCCTGGCCGAACCACATCAACGCCAGCAGCGCGCCGACCCCCGCGGACGGCAGGGTGGACAGGATGGTCAGGGGGTGCACGAAGCTCTCATAGAGCATGCCGAGCACGATATAGATCGTCACCGCCGCCGCGAGGATCAGCCACGGCTCGCCGACGAGAGAGGAGGCGAACTCGGCGGCATCGCCGGAATAGCTTCCGATCACCGTGGTCGGCATGCCGATGTCGGCTTCCGCGGCCGAGATTGCGGCGACCGCCTCGCCGAGCGAGGCGCCGGGCGCCAGGTTGAAGCTCAGGGTGACCGCGGGAAACTGCTCCTCGTGCATGATGGCGAGCGGGGCCGTGGTGCGCTCGAGCGTCGCGACGGCGCTCAGCGGCACCAGATTGGTCGACGCCGTCGGCAGGATCGGCAGATTCGAGGTGGCACTCGACAGGGTGGGAAGATTGGTGGTCGCGCCCGCCGGCAGATAGAGCTTGGTGAGCGTGCTGGGGTCGCGCCGGTATTCCGGCATCGCCTCAAGGATCACCCGGTACTGGTTGGCCTGGCCGAAGATGGTCGAGATCTGGCGCTGGCCGAAGGCGTCGTCGAGGGTGTCGCTGATCGACTGCATGGAAATGCCGAGCCGGCCGGCCTTCTCGCGGTCGACCTTGATGTCGGCCCGCAACCCGCCGTCCTGGGCTTCGGACGCGACGTCGCGCAACAGCGTGTCGGCGCGCATGCGCTCCACCAGGCGGTTCGCCCAGGTCGCAACTTCCGTCGCATCGGTGCCGGTCAGGCTGTATTGAAACAGCGCGCGGGAAGCGCGGGTGCCGATCTGGATGTCCTGGACCGGCTGGAAGTAGACCACCATCCCGGGGATCGCGGCGACTGCGCGCTTGAGCCGGTCAACGACGGCGGTGACGAAGCTGGTGCGGGCGTCGCGCGGTTTGAGCGTGATGGCGAGGCGGCCCGCGTTCGCGGTCCGGTTCATGGGCGTGACGCCAACCACGGAGACCGCCCCGGTGACGTCGGGATCGGCCCGCACCGCCGCCACGATGCTCTGCTGCAGGCGCTGCATCTCGGCGAACGACACCTCCGGACCAGCCTCGGTCACTGCGGTGATCAGCCCGGTGTCCTGGATCGGCAGGAATCCCTTGGGCATGATCGCATAGAGCCAGACGGTCGCGACGAGCGTGGCGATGGTGACGGCGAGCGTCGCGCGCTCGTGGCGGAGCACCCATTCGAGGCTGCGGTGATAGGCGGTGACGGCGCCGTCGATTACGTTGTTGAGCCACCGCGCCAAGGCATGGTCGCGGAACTCGCCGCCGTGGCGAAGCAGGCGGCTGCACATCATCGGCGTCAGTGTCAACGACACGATCGCCGAGGTGATCACGGCAACCGCGAGCGTCAGCGCGAATTCCCGGAACATGCGGCCGACGATGCCGCCCATGAACAGCAGCGGTATGAACACTGCGACCAACGACACCGTCAGCGAGATCACGGTGAAGCCGATCTCCTTGGCGCCGCGCAGCGCCGCGTCGAACGGTTCCTCGCCGTCCTCGATGTGGCGGACGATGTTCTCGATCATGACGATGGCGTCGTCGACCACGAAGCCGGTGCCGATGGTTAGCGCCATCAGCGACAGATTGTCGAGGCTGAAGCCGAGAAACCACATCACGCCGAACGTGGCGACGAGGGAGAGCGGAAGCGCGACCCCTGCGATGATGGTGGCGCGCACCGTGCGCAGGAACAGGAACACCACCATCACCACCAGGAACACGCTGAGCAGCAGGGTGAACTGCACGTCGCGCACCGATGCGCGGATGGTGGCGGTGCGGTCCTGCACCACCGTCAGCGAAATCCCCTTCGGCATGGCGCGCTGCAGGCGCGGCAGTTCGAGGCCGATCCGCCGCACGGTCTCGATGACATTGGCGCCGGGCTGGCGCTGGATGTCGATGATGACCGCCGGGAGGCCCTGGTACCAGCCGCCGACCTTGTCGTTTTCCAGCCCGTCGAGGACGGTGGCGATGTCGCTCAGGATGATGGGCGCGCCGTTGCGGTAGGCGACGATCAGCGCGCGATAGGTGGCGACATTGGTGACCTGGTCGTTGGAGGCGATGGTGTAGGATTGCTGGGCGCCGTCGAGCGAGCCTTTCGGCCCCGCCACATTGGCGGAGACGATGGCGGTGCGCACGTCTTCCAGGGCGATGCCGTAGGACGCCATGCGGCTGAGATCGGCCTGGATGCGGATCGCCGGCTTGAGCCCGCCCTGCACCGAGACATGGCCGACGCCGGTGACCTCGCTCAGGCGCTGCGCGATCATGGTGTCGGCGAGGTCGCTCATCTGGCGCACCGCAATGGTGGGCGAGGTCAGCGCGAGCGTCATCACCGGCGCGTCGGCGGGGTTCACCTTGGAATAGGTCGGCGGATAGGGCAGGTTGCGCGGCAGGGTCGAGCCGGCCGCATTGATGGCGGATTGCAGGTCCTGGGCCGCACCGTCGATGTCGCGGTTGAGGTCGAACTGCAGGGTGACCTGGCTGATCCCGTAGGAACTCGACGATGTCATGGTCGACAGCGCCGGAATCTGCCCGAACTGGCGTTCCAGCGGCGCGGTCACCAGGGAAGCGATGGTTTCGGCATTGGCGCCGGGAAGCTGGGTCGTGACCTGGATGGTGGGGAAGTCGACCTGGGGCAGCGACGCGACCGGCAGCAGCGAATATCCTAGAATCCCTCCCAGCATGACCGCGACGGCGAGCAGCGAGGTCGCGATCGGCCGGTGAATGAAAGGCGACGAGACGTTCATGGCGAGGCGGTCGGCGAACGCGTTTCCGAGCGACGCTGGGGACCGGCGCGCGGCGTTTCGCCGGAGGTCGCAGCGGGCGTCTCGGCACGCTTGGCCTCCCCGATGGTGGCGGCGGCGGCAGCCGGTGGCGGCGATGGTTTTTCCGCGCCTACGGTTTCGGTGCCCGGCGGCTTTTCCTGCGCTTGCGCGGCTGGGGCCGCTGAGGCGGCCGGCTTTTGATCGACTTGCGCGACCGGCGCGCCGGTTATCGGACCTCGGCGGCGGCGCTCGCTGCCGGCCGGCCGCTCCAGGTTTTCCGGCGTGCCGATGGCGATGCGGGTGCCGTCCTTCAACTGGGCAAATCCCGTCGTCACCACGCGTTCGCCCGCGGCGGCGCCGGACACCAGCACAGCATTGGAGTCGTCCTCCTGGGACACTGTCACCGGCCGCACCGAAACCGTGTCGTCGTCATTGGCGATGTAGACGAAGGTGCCGTTAGGCCCGCGCTGCACGGCGGCGGTCGGAACCACGGTGGCGTCCTGGAGCGTGTCGACCAGGAGCTTCACATTGACGAACTGACCTGGCCACAGCTGCAAGGTCTCATTGGGGAATTCCGCCTTGAGCTTGACCGTGCCGGTGGTCTGATCGACCTGATTGTCGACCACCACCAGCTTGCCGCGGTCGACCACGCTGCGGTTATCGTCGGCGAGCGCCTGCACGCTCAGCGCGCCTTCCGCAAAAGCACGGTTGACCTGGGCCAGCTGCTGCTGCGGCAGGGTGAAGATGATCGCGATCGGCCTGATCTGGGTGATGACCACGATCCCCGTGGTATCGACCGCATGGACGATGTTGCCGGCGTCGACGAGGCGCAGCCCGGTGCGGCCGGCGATCGGCGCGATGATCCTCGTGTAGGAAAGGATGGCCTTGGCGTTTTCGATGGCGCCCTGGTCGGCCTGCACCTGGGCCTCGAGCTGGGCGACCAGCGCCTTCTGGGTATCGTATTGCTGGCGGGTGGCCGAATTGGTCGCCGTCAGCTTCGCGTAGCGTTCGAGATCGATGCGCGCATTGCCGAGCAGGGCTTCGTCCATCGCCTTCTTGGCGATCGCCTGATCGAGCTGGGCGCGATAGATGGTGGGATCGATTTCGGCCAGGACGAAATCGCTATCGACGTCCTGGCCTTCCTTGAAGTTCACGCTCATCAGCTTGCCGTCGACCTGGGCGCGGACCGTCACGGTGTTGAGGGCGCGGCTGGTGCCGACACCATCGAAATAAACCGGGACATTCTCCTTCCTCGCCGCGGCGACCAGCACCGGCACGGGAGCCTCGGCACCCTGTCCGCCACGCCCGCCCCGCCCCCCGATCACACTTTGGAACTGAAGGGAGTGCGGCAGGTATTGGGGTGCATAGACATAAACCGCGCCTGCGGCCGCCGCGACAACCGCGACGAGCGCGACCAAGCGGCGCAGCCAACGCGGCCTGCCCGTCGCAGGGATGGTCATGAACGCTGTATCGATGCGGTCGGTCTTCACGCCCGAGTTGTCTCCTTGTCGGGGCGGCTCGCCGCATCCCGCGCTCCGAATCCTGGCCTTCGCCAGCAAGCATCCCCGAACGGGAGATCGCAAGCGATATGTGCCGCCTGCCGGCGACCGGACTGGCACACTAGCCTATAAGTCGGCCGCACGCACAGGCTTTGGGCAGGGTCTTTGTCGGCGGGTCTTTGCAGACCCGAGGGCGGATGCTCCGGGGGAGAGGTCAGCCTGCGGGGTGGACACATCTCGGTTGGGCGCTCTGCCTCGACACGGCGGCGGGGCTCCCTCCCCCTGCGCTCCCGCCCCGCCCTCCCCCGCAAGCGGGAAGGAACCAAAGCTGAATCGATTGTTGGCGGGGGAGTCCTGAGGTAGCCTGCCCACACAGCCGTACCCTCGTCGGCTCGCAGGCCGGGGCTTCCATGCACGACACTGTCATCCGCGGTGGGACCATTATCGACGGCACCGGCAACGCGGCCTTCACCGGCGACGTGGCGATCGCCGGCGAGCGCATCGTGGAAGTCGGCGGCAGGCTGGGTCCGGGCCGGCGCGAGATCGACGCCGCCGGCCTCCTGGTGACGCCGGGCTGGGTCGATGTCCACACCCATTATGACGGGCAGGCGATGTGGGACCCGCTGCTGGCGCCGTCGTGCTGGCACGGGGTCACGACGGCGATTTTCGGCAATTGTGGCGTCGGCTTCGCGCCGGTGCGGCCGCAGCATCGCGCGGCCCTGATGGATCTGATGGAAGGCGTCGAGGAAATCCCAGGCATCGTGCTGGCCGAGGGACTGACATGGGACTGGGAGACCTTTCCCGAATACCTCGATGCGCTGGAGCGCCGGCCGCACGCCATCGATATCGGCGCTCAGATCGCCCACCACCCGCTGCGTGTCTATGTGATGGGCGACCGCGCCATTCGCCTGGAGCAGGCGAATGGCGAGGATATCGTCGAGATGCGGCGGCTGACCATCGAGGCGTTGCGCGCCGGCGCCTTCGGCTTCACCACCTCGCGCACCGACTCCCACAAGACGCCGGTGGGCGAGATGGTGCCGTCGCGTTATGCGGCCAGCGACGAGCTGCTGGGCATCGGCTCGGCGCTGGGCGCGGTCGGCGCCGGCGCGTTCGGCATGAACAGCGATTTCGACGACGAAACCGCTGAACTCGCCTGGCTGACGCGGCTCGCCAGGGAAACCGGCCGCCCGGTGTGGTTCCTGCTCACCGACCGTTACGATGACCCGCTGCGGTGGCGGCGCCTGCTGACGGCAGTACATGCCGCGCGGGCGCAAGGTGCGGAATTGACCGCGCAGATCGCCGGCCGGCCGATCGGAGTCATGCTCGGCATCGGCACGGCGCTCAATCCGTTCTCGATCCGGCCGAGCTATGGCGCGCTCGCCGGCGAGACCATCGCCCGCCAGCGCCAACTCCTGCGCGATCCGGCGCTGCGGCGCAGAATTCTCGCCGAAACGCCGTCCGAGCAGGAGGTGAGCCGGCTGGCGCAGTTCCGCCAGCTGATCACGACGCGTTGGGACAAGTTCTTCGTCATGAGCGACCCGCCGGACTACGAGCCGGCCGCTGAGATGAGCATCGCGGCAATCGCCGCCCGCGAGGGGCGCACGCCCGACGAGGTCGCCTACGACTATCTGACCGAGGCCGACAACCGGTTTCTGTTCTTCCCGATCGTGAACTATGCCCAGGGCGACCATGGGCCGATCCGCGAGATGCTGACCGATCCGGCGACGCTGCTCGGGCTGAGCGACGGCGGCGCCCATTGTGCCTCGATCGTCGACGCCGGCGTGCCGACCTTCATGCTGCTGCATTGGGGCCGCGATCGCCGGCGCGGGCCGGCGTTGCCGCTCGAATGGATGGTCAAGCGGCAGACCAGCGAGACCGCGGATTTCTTCGGGCTCGAGGACCGCGGCCGCCTCGCACCGGGCCGGCGCGCCGACGTGAACCTGATCGACTTCGACCGCTTGCGGCTCTACCAGCCGGAACTGGTGAACGATCTCCCCGCCGGCGGTCGCCGCTTCGTGCAGCGGGTCGACGGCTATCGCGCCACCTTCGTCGC
>DASYNT010000213.1:0-18071 GCA_036008405.1 Xanthobacteraceae bacterium | reverse complement strand
GCTGCAGGAGTTCGGCGAACGCCGGGTGATCGACACGCCCATCACCGAGCACGGCTTCACCGGCCTCGGCGTCGGCGCCGGGCTCGCCGGGCTCAAGCCGATCGTCGAATTCATGACCTTCAATTTCGCCATGCAGGCGATGGACCAGCTCATCAACTCCGCGGCCAAGACGCTTTACATGTCCGGCGGCCAGCTCGGCTGCTCGATCGTGTTCCGTGGCCCCAACGGGCCGGCCGCGCGCGTCGGCGCCCAGCACAGCCAGGACTTCACGGCGTGGTATGCGAGTGTTCCCGGCCTGACCGTGGTCGCGCCCTACACCGCCGCGGACGCCAAGGGCCTGTTGAAATCGGCGATCCGCTACCCCAATCCCGTGGTGTTCCTGGAAAACGAAATCCTCTACGGCCATTCGTTTCCGGTGCCGAGGCTCGACGATTACCTGGTGCCGATCGGCAAGGCCCGGATCGCGCGCGCCGGCGAACAGGTGACGATCGTCTCGTGGTCGATGGGCATGTCATACGCGCTCAAGGCCGGCGAGGAACTCGCCAAGCAGGGCATCAGCGCCGAAATCATCGACCTGCGAACCATCCGCCCCATGGACACCGAGACGCTGGTCCGCTCGATCGAGAAGACCGGCCGCTGCGTCGTGGTCGAAGAGGGCTGGGCGCAATCCGGCGTCGGCGCGGAAATCGCGGCGCGGCTGATGGAGCATGCCTTCGACTATCTCGACGCGCCGGTGGCGCGGGTGTCCGGCAAGCCGGTGCCGATGCCCTATGCGGCCAATCTCGAAAAGCTGGCGCTGCCTTCCGTCGCGGAAGTGGTCGAGGCGGCGAAGGCCGTCTGTTACCGGTGAGGCGCGATGAGAGCGGCGCCGTCTTTCCAAGTCCTGCAAGCCAACCCCTGAGGCGGGCCGATGCCGATCAATATTCTCATGCCCGCGCTGTCTCCGACCATGGAGAAGGGCAATCTCGCCAAGTGGCTCAAGAAGGAGGGCGACAAGGTCAAGGCCGGCGACATCCTCGCCGAGATCGAGACCGACAAGGCGACCATGGAATACGAGGCCGTCGACGAGGGTACGCTTGCCAAGATCCTGGTGCCGGAAGGCGCCCCCGACATCGCCGTTAACCGGCCGATCGCCATTCTGGCCTCCGAGGGCGAGGACGTGAAAGCTGCGGCCGCGACCGCGCTC
Source organism: Xanthobacteraceae bacterium (assembly GCA_036008405.1). Taxonomy (GTDB): domain Bacteria; phylum Pseudomonadota; class Alphaproteobacteria; order Rhizobiales; family Xanthobacteraceae; genus JAJPKK01. The sequence continues at coordinate 16,885 of DASYNT010000213.1, read as the reverse complement.
GGCACCGAAGTGCCCACCCGGACCGTGCCGGCGGCGTCTCCGTCCAATGCGGCCCCGAACGCGGCGGCTTCCTCGAGCGCGGCCGCCGCCCCGCCCGCGGCCAAACCGCCGGCTGCCGCGCCCGGCGCGTCCCCGGCCGCCGCCGTCAACGGCCACGCCGGCCGCATCTTCGCTTCGCCACTGGCGCGGCGGCTCGCCAAGGCGGCGGGCATCGACATCGGCCGCATTCCCGGAAGCGGCCCCCATGGCCGCATCATCGCACGCGACGTCGAAGCCGCGAAGTCCGGCGGCGCGGCGCTGCGGGCGCCGCTGGCGCCCGCCCCGACAACGGCGACGGGGGCAGGGGTCCCGATGCCAGTGGCGCCGGGCGACGAAAAGATCCGCGCGCTGTTCGAGCCGGGCTCCTACGAGGTCGTGCCCCACGACAACATCCGCCGGATCATCGCCCAGCGCCTGGTGCTGGCGAAGCAGACGATCCCGCATTACTACCTGACCGCCACCTGCACCATCGACAAGCTGCTGGAGGCGCGCGAGGAGATCAACCTCACCGCGCCCAGGGACGGCGACGGCAAGCCGGCCTGGAAGCTCTCGGTCAACGACTTCATCATCAAGGCGATGGCGCTCGCGCTGATGCGGGTGCCCGACGCCAACGTGACGTGGACCGAATCCGGCATGCTCAAGCACAGGCGCGCCGATGTCGGCGTCGCCGTCGCGATTCCCGGCGGGCTGATCACCCCGGTGATCCGCAAAGCCGAGACCAAATCGCTCACCGTGATCTCCAAGGAGATGAAGGACTACGCCGCCCGTGCAAGGGCGCGCCGGCTCAAGCCCGAGGAGTACCAGGGCGGCACCACCGCGATCTCCAATCTCGGCATGTACGGGATCGAGGAATTCGCAGCCGTGATCAATCCGCCCCATGCCTCCATCCTCGCGGTGGGCGCCGGCGAGCCGCGCGCCGTGGTGCGCGACGGCAAGCTCGCCATCGCGACCCGGATGACGGTGACGCTGTCCACCGACCACCGCGCCGTCGACGGCGCGCTCGGCGCCGAGTTGCTGGGCGCGTTCCGCGCCTTCATCGAAAGCCCGGCCACGATGCTGGCATGAGGGCCGGCCCGCGCCACCGGCGCGCCCCCATCGCAATGCAGCCGCCATGCGCCTCCATTGCGTTGCGCGCGGCTGACTCGCCCCGCCGCCTGCGATAGTGTCGCGCCGCCGCGCAACACCCGCCCGGTGCCGCGAGGGAAAGACTTTTCGAGCGGGACCGCGTTCGATCCCGAGACTGCCAGCGAATATCAACGGAGACCCCAGTGGCCGAATCCTTCGACGTCATCATCATCGGCTCCGGCCCGGGAGGCTATGTCACCGCGATCCGCGCGGCGCAGCTCGGCTTCAAGACGGCGATCGTCGAGCGCGCCTATCTCGGCGGCGTCTGCCTCAACTGGGGGTGCATCCCGACCAAGGCCTTGCTGCGCTCCGCGGAAATCTATCACTACATGGAGCACGCCAAGGACTACGGCCTATCCGCCGACAACGTCTCCTATGACGCGGGCGCGGTGGTGAAGCGCTCGCGCGGGGTGTCGAAGCGTCTCAATGACGGCGTCGGCTTCCTGATGAAGAAGAACAAGGTCGCGGTGATCTGGGGCGAAGCGGCGATCGATGCCCCCGGCAAGGTCACTGTCAGGCCGGCGAACACCGAAGCGCCGAAAGGCGCGCTCGGTCCCGGCAGCTACGAGGCGGGCCACATCATCCTCGCCACCGGCGCCCGGCCGCGGGTGCTGCCGGGCCTCGAGCCCGACCGCAAGCTGGTCTGGACCTATTTCGAGGCGATGATTCCCGAGCGGATGCCGAAGTCGCTGCTGGTGGTCGGCTCGGGCGCCATCGGCATCGAGTTCGCGTCGTTCTATCGCAGCTTCGGCAGCGAGGTGACGGTGGTCGAGGTGCTGCCGCAGATCCTGCCGGTCGAGGATGCCGAGATTGCCGGCCTCGCGCGCAAGGCCTTGGAAAAGCAGGGCATCAAAATTCTCACCGGCGCCAAGGTGACGAACCTTGACAAGAAGGCCGACAGCGTCGCCGCAACGATCGACGACGGCAAGGGCGCGACCCAGGCGCTCGCCCTCGAACGCGTGATTTCCGCGGTCGGCGTCGTCGGCAATACCGAGAATCTCGGTCTCGAAAGGCTCGGCGTGAAGGTCGAGCGCGGCACCATCGCCATCGACGGCTATTGCCGCACCAATGTGCCCGGCATCTATGCCATCGGCGATGTCGCAGGTCCCCCGATGCTCGCCCACAAGGCCGAGCACGAAGGCGTCGTCTGCATCGAGGCCATCAAGGGCCTCGGGCCGCACCCCTTGGACCGTCTGATGATCCCGGGCTGCACCTATTGCTCGCCCCAGGTCGCCTCGGTCGGGCTCACCGAAGCGGCGGCGAAAGAAAAAAAGTTCGACATCCGGGTCGGCCGCTTTCCCTTCGTCGGCAACGGCAAGGCGATCGCGCTGGGCGAGGACCAGGGCCTCGTCAAGGTGATCTTCGACAAGGCGACCGGCCGCCTGCTCGGCGCCCACATGGTCGGCGCCGAAGTCACCGAATTGATCCAGGGCTACGTGATCGCGATGAACCTGGAGACCACCGAGGAAGAGCTGATGCACACCATCTTCCCGCATCCGACCCTGTCGGAAATGATGAAGGAAGCGGTGCTCGACGCCTATGGGCGGGTGCTGAACATGTAGGGTTACCTCTCACCGCGTGCGGGAGAGGCAAGCCGTTCACGCCCGGTCGCGGTGGGAGATCTCCACCACCCGGGCACGCCGCGCCAATGCGTCCACCAGCGCGTCGGCGGTTGCGCGGTTGGTCTGGTCGAGATTGGCATCCCACTCGTCGAGCAGATAGATCGGCGCATCGGTGTGCGCCACGATCTCCTGCAGCGACTTGAGCTGACGCTCGCCCGAGGAAAAGCCGGGACGCTTGACCGCGGCATGTTGCAGCAACTCGCCGTCCTCGTCGAACTCGGGCTCGTCGAGTTGCGCCGCCGCGACGAACTCGAACGCGAGGCGGTCGGTGGTCGGCCAGTAATAGGCCCGGTTCTTGATCTCCGCCTTCAAGGCCGCAAGCAGGGTCGATTTGCCCGACCCGTTGCCGCCGCGCACGGTGATGCGCCCGGTCGGCTCGGCATAGACGAGGCGCATCGCCTCCTCGACGGAATGGCAGACCTTGGCGTGGTCGCCCGAGCGCAGCAGCAGCCGGTCGAACTTGATGCGCTGGTTGAAGCGGGGGTCAGCGATCGGGCGCATATTGTCCACGACGTCCCCGACGCGGGTCCACACCGCGATCACGTCGTTCCAGCCCGATACCAGCTCGTGTACATTGGTGGTCATCTCGATCTGCCGCGGCAGGGTGGCGGCGAGCGCCACCAGCGTCGCGGCGTCCTCCGCGTTGTGGATCGCCACATAGGCCAAGGCGGTGAAGACCACGGTGAGGCCGATGATGCCGCCGGCCGCGCTCAGGCCTTCGCGGGCCATGATGGCGTTGATCTGCGCCCGCAGGCAGTCGCGAACCCGGGTCTTGAACCCGGCGATCCACAGGCGAAGATTGTAATGGTTGCCGGCGAACACATTGTCCCAGGCGGTGTAGCCCTGGGCCACCAGGCGGTTGTTCTGGCGCTGATTCTCGAGATAGAGGTGGGCGACCCGGCCGCGCAGGCTCCATTGCAGCATGAGCAGCAGCGCGAACACCACGCCATAGGCGAGCGACAGTCGCACGTCGATTTCGACGCCGAGCACGATCACGTTGAAAACGAGGCCGAGCAGCAGCTTCAGCTGCGCCTCGATCTCGTACATCAGGTTGAACACGTTGTTGAAGGTGGTGCCGGTCAGGAACGGCTCGGCCTGCTCGCGGGCCGCCTTGTCGTACAGCAGCTTGCTCTCGTTCCTGTTGTCGCGGGCAAAGCGCAGCATGTAGCGGCTGTAGCAGCGAAACCCCGCCCGCTCGGCGAACACCCAGCTGATCGCGCCCGACACATAGGAGGCCGACTGGGCCGCCAGGATCCACAAGAGGTCGGTGACCAGGAACTCGTCGTCCGCCACGTCGCGCCCGGCCTTGATGATGAGGTAGGTGGTCGCCGCCGCCAGCAGCGCTTCCCCCACCATCAGGATGATCATGATGTAGAGCGACGGGCACAGCAGCTGACTGGCGAACTCAAGACGAGTGATCGGCTGGCGGGTCATGACGCGCGCGAGGGTCCATTTCGGGGGATAGGGCGACGCATCCTATCGCAAAACCGCCGCCATTCCCCGGGGAAATGCCCGGGCGAGGGCTCGCACATCAAGCGCCTTGCGACGCAGGCCCTGCATAAGTAAGTAGTGCGCCAGAGGTTTTGTCATGGTCGTCGTGCTCGACACCGTCAACGGCCCGCGGCCGCGGCACCCGGAGAAGGCGCATCGCCCGGACATGCCGGTGCCGCGCAAGCCCGGCTGGATCAGGGTGCGGGCGCCGGTTTCGAAGGGGTACATGGACACCCGCGACATCGTGCGCGCCCACGGCTTGCACACGGTCTGCGAGGAGGCGGGGTGCCCCAACATCGGCGAATGCTGGGAAAAGAAGCACGCCACCTTCATGATCATGGGGGACACCTGCACGCGGGCCTGCGCGTTCTGCAACGTCAAGACCGGGCTGCCGGGGACGCTCGACCCCGAAGAGCCCGAGCACGTCGCCGCGGCGGCGGCGAGACTCGGCCTGTCTCATCTCGTCATCACCTCGGTCGACCGCGACGATCTCGCCGACGGCGGCGCCGCCCATTTCGCTGCAGTGATCCGTGCGGTGCGCGCCCACTGCGCCACCACCACGATCGAGGTACTGACCCCGGACTTCCTGCGCAAGGACGGCGCCGCCGAGGCGGTTGTGGCGGCGCGGCCCGACGTGTTCAACCACAATCTCGAGACGGTGCCGTCGCTCTATCTGACGGTGCGGCCGGGAGCGCGCTATTTTCATTCCATCCGGCTCCTGCAGATGGTCAAGGAGCGCGATCCCGCGATGTTCACGAAGTCCGGCATCATGGTCGGGCTCGGCGAGGCGCGCAACGAGGTGCTTCAGGTGATGGACGACCTGCGCTGCGCCGATGTCGATTTCCTCACCATCGGCCAGTACCTGCAGCCGAGTCGCAAGCATCATCCGGTGGTGCGCTACGTCACGCCGGAGGAATTTGCGGCCTACGAGACCATCGCCTATGCCAAGGGCTTCGCGATGGTGGCGGCGTCGCCGCTGACGCGCTCCTCGCACCACGCCGGCGACGACTTCGAGCGCCTGCGCGCCGCCCGCGCCGCGCAGCGCTGATCGATGCCGCATTTCTCCACCAGGCGCCGCGTCAGGCACTCCGCCGGCGACATGTTCGACCTCGTCGCCGACGTCGAGCGCTATCCCGAATTCGTGCCGCTGTGCCGGTCGATGCGGGTGATGCGGCGTACCAGGACCGACGATCGCGAGGTCGTGGTCGCCCAGATGACGGTCGCCTACAAGCTGATCCGGGAATCCTTCACCAGCCGGGTGACGCTCGACCGCGCGCGCCGGCAGATCCTGGTCGAGTATCTCGATGGCCCGTTCAGCCGGATGGAGAACCAGTGGCATTTCCATCCGGCCGCGGAGGTGACCGGGGCCTGCGACGTCGAATTCTTCATCGCCTATGAGTTCAAGAGCCGCACCCTCGGCCTCCTCATGGGTGCCATGTTCGACGCCGCCTTTCGCCGCTTCGCCTCGGCCTTCGAGCACCGCGCCGACCTCGTGTTCGGCCGGGGGACGGCGTGATGCTGTCGTTCGGCGTGCCCCGCATGCCGCAATCGAGATGGCGCTCAGGATCAATTCCTGCCGACCTGGCGGGTTCGCAACACTCTTCCGCGGGCGCGCCGCATGGCATAAGGGCGCCGCAACTTTTCCGGGCCCCATGCGCACATGATTCGTCTCGATAACATCAGCAAGCAGATCGGCCACCAGATCCTCTTCATCGAGGCCTCCGCGGCGCTGCAGAAGGGGGAGAAGGTCGGCCTCGTCGGTCCCAATGGGGCCGGCAAGACGACGCTGTTCCGGATGATCACGGGCGAGGAGCAGCCCGACGAGGGCCAAGTCGCGGTCGACCGCGGCGTGACCATCGGCTATTTCAGCCAGGACGTGGGCGAGATGTCGGGCCGCAGCGCCGCGTCCGAGGTGATGGACGGCGCCGGTCCGGTGAGCACCGTTGCCGCGGAGCTGAAGGAGCTCGAGGCCGCCATGGGCGATTCCGGCCGCGCCGACGACATGGACGACATCGTCGCGCGCTACGGCGAGGTGCAGGGGCGCTTCGAGGAACTCGACGGCTACGCCCTGGAGGGGCGCGCGCGCGAAGTCCTCGCCGGCCTCGGTTTCAGCCAGGAGATGATGGACGGCGACGTCGGCGCGCTGTCGGGCGGCTGGAAGATGCGCGTCGCGCTGGCCCGCATCCTGCTGATGCGCCCGGACGCCATGCTGCTGGACGAGCCAAGCAACCATTTGGACCTGGAAAGCCTGATCTGGCTGGAGGATTTCCTCAGGGGCTATGAAGGCGCGCTGATGATGACCTCGCACGACCGCGAGTTCATGAACCGCATCGTCACCAAGGTGGTGGAGATCGACGGCGGCGCGCTGACGGCGTATTCGGGCAATTACGAATTCTACGAGCAGCAGCGCGCCCAGGCCGAGAGGCAGCAGCAGGCCCAGTTCGAGCGTCAGCAGGCGATGCTCGCCAAGGAAATCAAGTTCATCGAGCGCTTCAAGGCGCGCGCCTCGCATGCCGCGCAGGTGCAGAGCCGGGTGAAGAAGCTGGAGAAGATCGACCGGGTGGAGCCGCCCAAGCGCCGCCAGTCGGTGGCGTTCGAGTTCCTGCCGGCGCCGCGCTCCGGCGAGGACGTGGTGAGCCTGAAGAACGTGCACAAGGGCTACGGCACCCGGCGCATCTATGAGGGGTTCGACTTCGTGGTGCGGCGCAAGGAGCGCTGGTGCGTCATGGGCATCAACGGCGCGGGCAAGTCGACGCTGCTGAAGCTGGTGGCAGGCTTCGCGGAGCCCGACGACGGTACGGTGGCGATGGGGGGCAGCGTGAAGATGGGCTATTTCGCGCAGCACTCCATGGATGTTCTGGACGGCGAACGCACGGTGTTCCAGTCGCTGGAGGACTCGTTCCCCCAGGCGGGGCAGGGCTCGCTACGCGCGCTGGCCGGCTGCTTCGGGTTTTCCGGCGACGAGGTGGAGAAGAAATGCCGGGTGTTGTCGGGCGGCGAGAAGGCACGGCTGGTGATGGCGAAGATGCTCTACGACCCGCCGAACTTCCTGGTGCTGGACGAGCCCACCAACCACCTGGACATGGCGACCAAGGAGATGCTCCTCGCGGCGCTCTCGCAATACGAGGGCACCATGCTGTTCGTCTCACACGACCGGCACTTCCTGTCCGCATTGTCCAATCGGGTGCTGGAACTGACGCCCGAGGGCATTCACCAATACGGCGGCGGCTACACCGAATATGTGGCGCGCACCGGCCATGAGGCGCCCGGCCTGCGCAGTTGAGCCGGAAGCTGGCGCGCCGCCCGGCGGCAGCCGCTTCCGCGGTGTCGCAGGAAATCAAGATCACGAGGCATCTCCGCCCGCCAACCCCTCCAGCATCGCGAGGGCCTCGGCCACCGCGCGCAGCCGCACCTCCGCGCGCCCGACGTCGCCGAACCGCCGCTCCCGGTGAATGAGCCGTCCGTCCCGTGCGGCGGCGGCGAAATGGACGAGGCCTACGGGTTTCTCCGTGGTGCCGCCGCCGGGGCCGGCGATGCCGGTGATGGCGACCGCGAGATCGGCCGGCGCATGGGCGAGCGCGCCCTTGGCCATCGCCTCGGCGGTCTCGCGGCTCACCGCGCCATGACGCTCGAGGATGCCGACGGGCACGCCGAGCATGTCCTGCTTGGCCGCATTCGAATAGGTGACGAAGCCGCGGTCGACCACATCCGACGATCCCGCGATCTCCGTGAGCGCCGCGGCGACCAGGCCGCCGGTGCAGGATTCCGCGGTCGCGACGGTGAGCCCGCGGGCGCGGCAAAGGTCGAGCACCCGCGCGGCGGCGCGCGCGAGGTCGAGGCGGATCATCGCGGCCCGGCCGGCAGCCGGACGGTCGCCGTCGCCATGGCGGCGATCCCTTCGCCGCGGCCGATGAAGCCGAGTTTCTCGTTGGTGGTCGCCTTGACGGCGACGCGGTCGAGATCGACGCCGGCGATGGCGGCGATGCGTGTGCGCATGGCGTCGCGGTGCGGCCCGATCCGCGGCGTCTCGCAGATGATGGTGATGTCGAGATGGGCGATACGGCCGCCGCGCTTGGCCACGCGCTCCGCCGCAAAGGCGAGGAAGCGGTCGGAGCTCGCGCCTTTCCACTGGGGATCGCCGGGCGGGAAATGGGAGCCGATGTCGCCGTCGGCCAGCGCGCCGAGAATGGCGTCGACCAGCGCATGAAGCGGAGCGTCGGCATCGGAATAGCCGGTGAGTCCGCGGTCATGGGGAATGCGCACCCCGCCCAGCCAGACATGGTCGCCGGCGCCGAACGAATGCACGTCATAGCCGGTGGCGGTGCGTATATCGCCCAGCGACGTCAGTTCGGCGGCGGCAACCCGGGCGAAGTCCTCTTCCGTGGTCAGCTTGATGTTGGCGCTCTCGCCGGCAAATACGTGAACCGCCATGCCGGCCCATTCCGCCAGAGCGGCGTCGTCGGTGAAATCGTCGCGGCCGGCGGCCAGCGCCCGCCGGTGCGCCGCCAACAGGGCATCGAAGCCGAAGGCCTGCGGGGTCTGCACCGCGCGCAGGCGGCCGCGATCGAGGGTATCGACGATGCGTCCGGCCGCGTCGACGGCCTTGATGGTGTCGGTCGGCGCGAGGCCGGGAATGGCGGCGCCCGCGGCGCCGGCGGCAATGGCGCGCGAAATCAGGGCAGGGGAGGCGAACGGGCGGGCGGCGTCGTGAACCAGCACGATGCGCGGCCGGTCCGGTTCCAAGGCCTCGAGTCCGGCCCGCACCGAGATTTGCCTGGTGGCACCGCCGAACACCGGTTGGCGCAGCCTCAGGCCGGCGGAGGCGGCGTGGAACCGAGCGATGTCGTCGCGGTGGATCACCGGCTGGACCATGCCGATCTCCGGATGGTCGGCGAACAGGCGCAACGTGTGACCGATGACGGGCGCGCCACCGAGGGCGCGATATTGCTTGGGCGAATCGCCCCCGACACGCGTGCCGCGTCCGGCCGCGACCACAACCACCGCCACTCCGCCCTGCATGGCGTGACCGTCCTTTAGACAATTGGCAGGGTGATCTAGCCCCACCGGGACCAAACGGATAGCCCGCCGCGTTCCCCCCACACGAAATTCATGATATTGCACTGCAACACTTGCATCTTGCTTAGCCTTGGCTAAACTGTATGCACATGAGAGATCGCCTAATATCTAGGCATGACAGGGTTGAGCGTGGCCCCCGCTTCGTCGCTTCCAGCACCGCCCGTGATGATCGGGAACGTGCGGCTTCCTAATCCGGTGCTGTTGGCGCCCATGTCCGGCGTCACCGATGCCCCGTTCCGCCGCATGGCAGCACGACTCGGCGCCGGTCTCGTCGTCTCCGAGATGGCGGCCTGCGCGGCGCTTGCTGCAGGCAAACGCAATGCGCGACTGCGGCTGGAGGCTCCGGGGATCGGCCATCATGTGGTGCAACTCGCCGGCTGCGAAACCGGGTGGATGGCCGAGGGCGCCCGAATCGCAGTCGGGGAGGGCGCCGAGATCATCGACATCAACATGGGGTGCCCAGCCAAGCATGTCACCAACGGGGAAGCCGGCTCGGCGCTGATGCGGGACCTCGACCATGCGGTCGCGCTGATCGACGCCACCAGTGCCGCGGTCGACGTTCCCGTGAGCTTGAAAATGCGGCTCGGCTGGGACGATCGCTCCATCAATGCGCCGGAACTGGCGCGGCGGGCGCAGGCGTCGGGCGTCAAGCTCATCACCGTTCATGGCCGCACCCGCTGCCAGTTCTACACCGGCACGGCGGATTGGGAGGCGGTGCGCGCGGTCAAGGCCGCGGTTACCATACCGGTGGTGGTCAATGGCGACATCACCGGCTTCGCGCAGGCCAGGGAAGCGCTGGCGCGCTCCGGCGCCGACGCCGTGATGGTCGGGCGCGGCGCGCAGGGTCGTCCGTGGTTTCCCGGCCAACTCGCGCGCTACCTCGCCACCGGTCGCGAGGAGGCCGCGCCGCCGCTTGCGGCCCAGCGTGACATTGTCTTCGCGCTCTACGACGAAATGCTCCTTCATCATGGCGAGCGCATCGGCCTCAAGCACGCGCGCAAGCATATCGGCTGGGCCCTCGATTCGGCTGCCGCGACCGCGCAAGCGGGCGAGCAGGCGCGCAAGCGATGGCGACATCACGTGCTGACCGCGCCCGACCGGCGCGAGACCGAGCGTCGCCTCGACGAATCCTTCGCAGCCTTGGCATGGAGGGTGGCCGCATGAGCCTGGCCGGAAGCCGCAACGCGACCGTTACCATCGGCGGCGCCGAAGCCGTGCTCAATGCCTTGCCCCACGCCGTCGTGGTGATCGGCCCGGACGGCAAGATCGTCGACGCCAACGTGGCCGCCGAGGACTTCTTCGATATTTCGGTGATGATGCTGCGCCGGCATTCCCTGCGCGATCTCGTCCCGTTCGGCAGCCCGCTGCTGGCGCTCATCGAGCAGGTTCGCCAGCGCGGCGGGGCCGTCAACGAGTACAAGGTCGACCTCGGCACGCCGCGCAATCCCGGCGAGCGCGCGGTAGACCTTCACGTCGCCCTGGTCCCGGAGCGGCCCGGTCATGTCGTCGTCATGCTCCAGCAGCGCACCATTGCCGACAAGATGGATCGCCAATTGACCCATCGCGGCGCCGCGCGCTCGGTGATCGCGCTCGCCGCGATGCTGGCCCATGAGATCAAGAACCCGCTGTCGGGAATTCGCGGCGCGGCGCAACTGCTCGAGCAATCCGTCGGCGACGACGATCGTTCGCTGACGCGGCTGATCTGTGACGAGGCCGACCGCATCGTCAAGCTGGTCGACCGCATGGAGGTGTTCGGCGACGAACGCCCGGTCGAGCGCGAACCCGTCAACATCCACGTGGTGTTCGATCACGTGCGGCGTCTCGCCCAGTCGGGCTTCGCGCGGCATATCCGCTTCGTGGAGGATTACGATCCTTCGCTGCCGCCGGTCCTCGCCAATCGCGACCAGCTCATCCAGGTGTTCCTCAACCTGGTGAAGAATGCGTCGGAAGCGATCGGGGACCGCAGCGACGGCGAGATCCAGCTCACCACGGCGTTCCGGCCCGGCGTGCGCCTGTCGCTGCCGGGGAGCAAGACGCGGGTGTCGCTGCCGCTGGAATTCTGCGTCAGGGACAACGGACCGGGCGTCACCGAAGACCTCCTGCCGCATCTGTTCGATCCGTTCGTCACCACCAAGCCGACCGGCAGTGGGCTCGGGCTCGCGCTGGCGGCCAAGATCATCGGCGATCATGGCGGCATCATCGAATGCGAGTCCCAACCACGAAAAACGGTCTTTCGCGTGCTCATGCCCAAGTTCACGGGTGACGACGCCGAGCCGGGCGGAGAAACCTGAGAGGACGCCTATGGCAGCCGGAAGCATATTGATCGCCGACGACGATGCCGCGATCAGAACGGTCTTGAACCAGGCCCTGTCACGCGCCGGCTACGAGGTGCGTTCCACCGGCAATGCCGCGACCCTGTGGCGCTGGGTGAGCCAGGGCGAGGGCGACCTCGTCATCACCGACGTGGTCATGCCGGACGAAAACGCGTTCGACTTCCTGCCGCGCATCAAGAAGCTGCGGCCGGAACTGCCGATCATCGTCATGAGCGCGCAGAACACCTTCATGACGGCGATCCGCGCATCCGAACGCGGCGCCTACGAATATCTGCCCAAGCCGTTCGACCTCAAGGAACTCACCCTGATCGTCGGCCGCGCGCTGTCGGAGCCCAAGGACCGCCAACCCGCCGCCGGCTCCAAGGCCGACGAACTCGATGCCATCCCGCTGGTCGGCCGCTCGCCGGCGATGCAGGAAATCTATCGGCTGCTGGCGCGGCTGATGCAGACCGATCTCACCGTGATGATTTCCGGGGAATCCGGAACCGGCAAGGAGCTGGTGGCGCGTGCGCTCCACGATTACGGCAAGCGACGCAACGGGCCGTTCGTCGCCGTCAATATGGCCGCCATCCCCCGCGAGCTGATCGAATCCGAACTGTTCGGCCACGAAAAGGGGGCTTTCACAGGAGCCAACAGCCGCAACGCCGGCCGCTTCGAGCAGTCCGAGGGAGGCACCCTCTTTCTCGACGAGATCGGCGACATGCCGACCGAAGCGCAGACCCGGCTGCTGCGGGTCCTGCAGCAGGGCGAATACACCACGGTCGGCGGCCGCACGCCGATCAAGACCGACGTCCGCATCATTGCCGCCACCAACAAGGATCTGCGCATCCTCATCCAGCAGGGCGTGTTCCGTGAGGATCTGTTCTTCCGGCTCAATGTGGTGCCGCTGCGGATACCACCTCTGCGCGAGCGGGTGGAGGACGTCCCCGATCTGATCCGCCACTTCTTCGCCCAGGCCGAGCGCGAGGGTCTGGCGCCCAAGCAGATCGAGACCGCCGCCATCGAGCGCCTCAAGCGCTACCGCTGGCCCGGCAATGTACGCGAACTGGAGAATCTGGCCCGGCGCCTCGCGGCGCTCTACCCGCAGGAAACCATCACCTCGGCGGTCATCGACAACGAGCTTGCCCCCACGGCACCCGCCCCGCTCGGCGATGACGGCAAGGCCGAGGAAGACCTCTCCACGGCGGTGGAGCGCCACCTCAACAAATATTTCTCCGGCTTCGGCGATGGCCTGCCGCCGCCCGGCCTCTACCACCGAGTGTTGCGGGAAATCGAGTATCCCTTGCTGTCCGCCGCACTCGCCGCGACCCGTGGGAACCAAATCCGGGCCGCCGACCTGCTCGGCGTCAATCGCAATACATTGCGCAAGAAAATCAGGGATCTGGAAATCCAGGTTGTGCGCACCAGCAGCTGACCAAATTGCCGGGCCGCGCTGCCGCAGCAGGCGAGACACCATTCGTCTGCGATGCCATTTGGCATTTGCGCATACCTCCAAAGCCGCCGGGAAATCGCGCCGTTTTTGACGGGTGCGTGCCGCTGAAATGTCTCAATCGAGCAACATTGTTGTAGTTATGCATCATACGCGGCTCTTCCGCCGCAGTGTTATAGATTGCCCGATGCGATGGGGGGCAAAGCCGGAGTAGATGTCTACGGTAGAAGAGAGTTTAGCTGCCGAGGCCGCTCAGCGGTCCGCCGAGCCGGCAAGATTTGCCACCGGCCTGTTGGGTCCGGCGGCAGTCGGCGTCGCATTGCTCTCTGCGTTTGCGACCTTCATCGTGCTGGCCGGCCTCACCCCGATCAACCCGACCAACGATGTCGTCGTCACCCTGCTCGCGGTCAATACCCTGGCCGTGCTGTTGCTCCTCGGCATCATCGGCCGCGAGGTCTGGTACATCCTCCAGGCACGGCGGCGGGGCAGGGCGGCTGCCCGGCTCCATGTCCAGATCGTCGCATTGTTCTCGATCATCGCAGCCTTGCCGGCCATCCTGGTCGCAGTGGTCGCCAGCGTGACGCTCGACCGCGGCCTCGACCAGCTGTTTTCGAATCGCGCCCGCTCGATGATGGAGAACTCGCTCATCGTGGCGGATGCCTATGTGCGCGAACACGTCCAGTCGATCCGGGCCGACACCGAGGCCATGGCGATCGACGTGTCCCGTTTCAAGCCGATGTTCGACCAGGAACGCGAGCGGTTCCGTCAATTCTTCGCCGCTCAGGCCTCGCTGCGCGACCTGCCGACGGCGATGATGATCGCGGCCGATCAGACCATCATCCTCAAGGCCGACATCCAGCTCCCTCCGGGGGTGCAGCTGCCGGCGGTGCCGCCGCCGGAGACCCTGGCCAATGCGGTGGAGGGGATCCCCCAGGTGGCGTTTCTCAGCGACGCGAATTACGTGGGTGCGGTGACCAAGCTGCGCGGCTATGACAACGTCTATCTCTACGTCGCCCGCTTCATCGATCCTCAGGTGCTGGCGCAGATCCGCGAGACCCAGACCAGCATCGCCCAATACGCCAATCTCGAAGCGCGCCGCCTCGGCGTCCAGATTGCGTTCGCGTTGATGTACACGGTGATCGCGCTGACGGTGCTGCTGTCGGCGGTGTGGATCGGCTTCGCCTTCGCCAACCGGCTGGTGGCGCCGATCCGCCGCCTGATCGGCGCCGCCGACATCGTTTCGACCGGCAATCTCCACGTCCAGGTGCCGGTGCGCCAGTCCGAAGGCGATCTCGCCCAGCTCGGCGCGACCTTCAACAAGATGACGCAGGAACTGCGTACCCAGCGCAACGACCTCGTCCGCGCCCGCGACCTGATCGACAGCCGCCGCCGCTTTACCGAGGCCGTGCTCGCGGGCGCCAGCGCCGGCGTCATCGGCGTCGACGGCAAGGGGCGCATCAGCATCCTCAATCGCTCTGCCGAAAAGCTCGTCGGTTGCACCGAGGTCGAGGCGATGGGGCGCCACCTCGAGGAAATCGCGCCGGAGCTCAAGGAATTCATCGACCCCGCGCGCAGCAGCGGCCAGCGGCTGGTCCAGGGCCATACCACCATCAACCGCGACGGCCGTGACCGCACCGTCTCGGTGCGCGTCACCACCGAGCAATCGGCCGATCCGGAACACGGTTATGTCGTCACCCTCGACGACATCACCGCGCTGGTCTCGGCCCAGCGCACCGCCGCCTGGGCCGACATCGCCCGCCGCATCGCCCATGAGATCAAGAATCCGCTGACCCCGATCCAGCTTTCGGCCGAGCGGCTGCGGCGCAAATACGGCAAGGTCATCACCGAAGACCGCGCCGTGTTCGAGCAGTGCACCGATACGATCGTGCGCCAGGTCGACGACATCAGGCGGATGGTCGACGAGTTCTCCCGCTTCGCCAGGATGCCGAAGCCGGTGATGGCGGCGGAGGACGTCGCCGATACGGTGCGGCAGGTGGTGTTCCTGCAGCGGGTCGGCAACGCCGACATCGACATCGAGGTCGAGATCGCCGAGGATCCGCTGCCGGCGCAATTCGACCGCCGGCTGATCTCCCAGGGCCTCACCAACATCATCAAGAATGCCGCCGAGGCGATCGCCGCGGCGCCGGCCGGCGCGGAGCGCGGGCGCATCCATGTGGCGGCGGCGCGCGACGGCGCCGACATCGTGATCGATGTCGTCGACAACGGTATCGGCCTGCCCAAGGAAAACCGCAGCCGCCTGCTGGAACCCTATGTGACCACCCGTGAAAAGGGCACCGGCCTGGGTCTCGCCATCGTCGGCAAGATCCTCGAGGAACATGGCGGCCGGATCGAGCTCCACGATGCCGCGGAGAAGTTTCCGGGCCAGCGCGGCGCCTGGATGCGGTTGCGCTTTGCCTCCGAGCCGGTCGTAACACCCACCACCGATGACGATAAAACCACGAGTGAGCAGCGCGAATGGCTTCCGACATTCTGATCGTCGACGACGAAGCCGACATCCGCGAATTGGTGTCGGGTATCCTCGAGGACGAGGGTTACACCACCCGTGTCGCCCGCGACAGCGACGATGCGCTGGGCGCCATCCATGCGCGCCGGCCGAGCCTCGTCTTCCTCGACATCTGGCTGCAGGGCAGCCGGCTCGACGGCCTGCAAGTGCTCGGAAGCATCAAGACCGAGCATCCAGAGCTTCCGGTGGTGATGATTTCCGGTCACGGCAACATCGAAACCGCGGTGGCCGCGATCAAGCAGGGGGCCTACGACTTCATCGAGAAGCCGTTCAAGGCGGACCGGCTCGTGCTGGTCGCCGACCGCGCGCTCGAGACCTCGCGCCTCAAGCGCGAGGTCAAGGACCTCAAGCAGCTCGCGCCCTATTCGGCGACCCTGGTCGGCGGTTCCGGAGCGATCAGCCATCTGCGCCAGACCATCGATAAGGTCGCGCCCACCAACAGCCGTATCCTGATCGTCGGCCCCTCGGGCTCCGGCAAGGAGCTGACCGCGCGCACCATCCATGCGCTGTCGACGCGCGCCGAGGCGCCATTCGTCGTCATCAATGCCGCGGCGATCACGCCCGAGCGGATGGAGATCGAGCTGTTCGGCATCGAACAGTCCAACGGCGACCAGGCCCGCAAGGTCGGCGCCCTCGAAGAGGCCCATGGCGGCACTTTGTTCATCGACGAGATCGCCGACATGCCGCGGGAGACCCAGAACAAGATTCTCCGCGTCCTGGTGGACCAGACCTTTCAGCGCTTCGGCGGTACCGGCAAGGTCGAGGTCAACGTCCGCATCATCACCTCGACCGCCCGCAACCTCGAGGAAGAGATCGCCGCCGGGCGCTTCCGCGAGGACCTCTTCCACCGCCTGTCGGTGGTTCCGATCCGGGTGCCGCCGCTCGCCGAGCGCCGCGAGGACGTGCCCGAGCTGGTCGAGCATTTCATGGACCAGATTTCCCAGGCCACCGGCCTTCCCAAGCGGCGGATCGGCACCGATGCCATGGCCGTCCTGCAGACCCATGACTGGCCGGGCAATGTCCGCCAGCTCCGAAACAATGTGGAGCGGCTGATGATCCTCGCCGGCGGCGACGCCGATGCCGTCATCACCGCCGACATGCTGCCGCAGGATGTCGGAGCCATGGTCCCGGCGATGCCCAAGGGCGGCGGCGAGCAATTGATGGGGATGCCGCTGCGCGAGGCGCGCGAGGCCTTCGAGCGCGAATATCTGCGCGCCCAGATCAGCCGGTTCGGGGGCAATATTTC
>DASYNT010000212.1:0-4901 GCA_036008405.1 Xanthobacteraceae bacterium | reverse complement strand
GCATCGTGGTGGGCGGCCGTCCGGTCGGCCCGCTCGACGTCGATCTTCGCTGGGTGGGCGGCATCATGTATCGCAATTCCGAGATCGAGGAGACCGGCGTCGCCGCCGGCGTGCTCGGCCACCCCGCCCTCGGGGTGGCCTGGCTCGCCAACAAGCTCGGCGCCCACGGGGTCGCCCTGGAGCCCGGCCACATCGTCCTTGCCGGCTCGTTCACCCGCGTCGTGTTCGCCAAGAAGGGCGATACGCTGCACGGCGATTTCGGTGCGCTCGGCGGCATCGCCGTCCAGTTCGTCTGATGTCCGAGCCGTCCGATTGCGCCGAGGGCGGCGCCGGAGCATAAGGCGCGACGCGTTGGTCCCTCCCATGGCTCCCCGGCGCCGGCCGACCGGGACCGACCGGGCGATCCAAGATATCGATACATGCCGCCGCCGGGATCGCGGCGCTCACGGAGAACGACCCGATGGACCTCCACCGCAATTCTTTCAAGCACGCCATCGCCGCCGGCCAGCTGCAGATCGGCCTGTGGTGCAGCCTGTGCAGCAACATCGCGGCGGACGTCGTGGGCGACAGCGGCTTCGACTGGCTGCTGCTCGACACCGAGCATTCGCCCAACGAGATCCCCGATCTGGTCGGCCAGTTGCAGGCGGTGTCGGGCGGCGCGGCGACACCGATCGTGCGCCCGGCCTGGAACGATACGGTGTTGATCAAGCGCTGCCTCGACATCGGCGCCCAGGCGCTGCTGGTGCCCTATGTGCAGAACGCCGAGGAGGCGAAACGCGCGGTCGAAGCGGTGCGCTATCCGCCGCGCGGCGTGCGCGGGGTCGCAGTGGCGAGCCGCGCCAGCCGCTATGGCCGGGTCACCGACTATCTCAAGAAGGCCGATTCGGAGATCTGCCTCCTGGTGCAGGTCGAGACCCGCAGCGCCCTCGACCAGCTCGAGACGATCGCCGCCGTCGACGGCGTCGACGGCGTGTTCATCGGGCCGTCCGACCTGTCGGCGTCGCTCGGCCACATCGGCAATCCCGCCCATCCCGAGCCGCAAAAGGCGATGCAGGACGCCGCGGCGCGGCTCAAGAAGATCGGCAAGCCGGCCGGCATCCTGACCGGAAACGACGACGAGATCCGCCGCTACATCTCCTGGGGCTATACCTTCGTCGCGGTCGGCTCCGATATCGGCCTGCTCGGGCGCGGCGCCGACATGCTGGCGAAGAAATACAAGAGCTGAGCGCGGAAACGAGCATGGATGAATGCGGCATCGGGCGGAGGGCCGCGCCGCCGCCGGAACGAGAGCAGACCTGCGTTCATGATGGAAGCTGCGACATGACGGAAGCCTCGGCGTGAAGCACCATATCCTGATCGCCGGCGGCGGCATCGGCGGCCTCGCGGCGGCGGTGGCGCTGCTCGCCCGCGGGCACGATGTCGAGGTCTACGAGCAGGCGCCAGAACTCAAGGAAGCCGGCGCCGGCGTCCAGATCAGCCCGAACGGCAATCGCGCGCTCCATGCGCTGGGCGTGTTCGAAGCGATGCAGCGATTGTCCTGCAACACCGCGGGCAAGGAAGTCCGGCTGTGGAACACCGGCAAGACGTGGAAACTGTTCGATCTCGGCACCGAGGCGATTGCGCGCTACGGCTTTCCCTATGCCACGGTGTATCGCCCGGACCTGCTGCAGGTGCTCGCCGATGCCGTGCGCGCGATGAAGCCGGACGCCATCCATCTCGGGCGGCGTGTCTGCGGTTGCAGCCAGCAGGACGACCGCATCACCTTGCATTTCGACGACGGCGGCAGCGCGCAGGGTGATGGGCTGATCGGCGCCGACGGAGTCCATTCGCCCATCCGCCATGCCCTGTTCGGCGGCGACCGCCCGCGCTTCTTCGGCATGATCGCCTGGCGCGGGGTGATCCCGATCGAACGCGTGCCGGTCGAGATCAGCCGCGACAAGGCGACCAACTGGATCGGCGTCGGCGGCCATGTGGTGCACTACCCGTTGCGCGCCGGACACCTGATGAACTTCGTCGGCATCATGGAGCGCAGCGACTGGCAGGTGGAATCCTGGACCACGGAGGGCACCGCCGACGAATGCGCCGCGGACTTCGCCGGCTGGCACCGCGACATCCACGGCATCATTGCGGCCTCGCCCGCGCTGTTCAAATGGGCGCTGATGGGCCGCGATCCCCTCGCGCAATGGACCAGGGCGCGGGTGACGCTGCTCGGCGATGCCTGCCATTCGACCCTGCCGCTGCTCGCCCAGGGTGCCGTGATGGCGCTCGAGGATGCCGTCATTCTCGGCCGCTGCTTCGACAAATACGGCGACGTTCCCGCAGCGTTGGCGCAATACGCAAAGGCGCGCATCGACGTCACCACCCGCAGGGTGGTCGGCGCCAACGACAACGCCGTGCGCTTTCACAATCCGGCGCTCGCCACCGAGGCCGGCGCCACCGCCTATGTCGATCGCGAATGGAGCCGCGAGGCGATCATCCGGCGCTACGAATGGATCTTCACCTACAATGTGGAAACGGCCGAGATCTAAAGCCGGCCTTTGTTCTAATCCGGCTTGTTGCGCCGGTCGAGCAGGTGGGTCCACCGCGCCGGCCAGAATGCCAGCACCAGGACGATCACCGCAATCACCACCAGCGACGCCATCCCCTGGATGAAGCTGAAATTGGGGGCGTCCTTGGAGACGAACCATCCGGTGACGGTGCCGGAGACGATGAGCAGTCCTCGAACGATAAAGCTGACCACGCTTGCCTCCGACGAGCTTGAAGTGGCCGTCCTGCCTGGCGCCAGGCGATGGGCAAAGACTCCCTGCACGACGAGCCCCGGCCGCTCCTGGTGGAAATCAACCCGATCGAAAACGCAATCATCATGAAATCATAGCAGCGCACGCAGCGGGTCATAGATGATGGCCGCCCCGCTCGGTTCGAGTGTAGTGGAAACTGCGCCGATCGAACACTATGTCGGTGCGGCGGGGCGGCGGTGTCGGTGACGGCCGACCCCGAATAGAAGCAGAGTACCAGGATGGAGCGAGATTTCCGATGAATGCGTCCGAGGGCGCCATGCTCGATGCCGACGAGATCGAGCGCTATGCCCGCCACCTCGTGCTGCGCGAGGTCGGCGGCCCCGGTCAGGTCGCGCTCAAGCGGGCGCGGGTGCTGGTGGTCGGCGCCGGCGGCCTCGGCGCGCCGGTGCTGCTCTATCTCGCCGCGGCCGGCGTCGGCACGCTCGGCGTGATCGACGACGACGCGGTGTCGCTGTCCAACCTGCAGCGCCAGGTCATCCATGCCACCGGCGACGTCGGCCGGCCCAAGGTGGAGAGCGCCGCGGCGGCGCTCGGCCGCCTCAATGCCCATGTGCGCGTCGAGCCCCACGGGGTGCGGCTCACGGCGGCGAACGCGCTCGACATCGTCTCGCGCTACGATCTCGTCGCCGACGGCTCCGACAATTTCGCCACCCGCTATCTCGTGGCCGACGCCTGCTATCTTGCCGGAAGGCCCCTGGTGACCGCCGCGGTCGGCGTGTTTGACGGGACGCTGACGACGATCCGCGCCCACGAGAAGGGCCGCGACGGCACGCCCAACCCGACCTACCGCTGCCTGTTTCCGGAACCGCCGCCGCCCGGCATCGTGCCCGCCTGCGCGGAAGCCGGCATTCTCGGCGCCCTCACCGGCGTCGTCGGCTCGCTGATGGCGCTCGAGGTGATCCGCGAAATCGTCGGTTTCGGCGACGGCCTGGTCGGCCGGCTGCTGATGATCGACGCGAGGGCGATGCGGTTCGAGACGCTGACCTACGGCTTCGATGCCGACAATCCGCTGTCAGGCACGAATCCCACCATCCGCGACCTGTCGGCGTACGGATAGTCCCCGAGGCTTCGGGTCCGAAGGAACCTACTTGCTCCACACCGCGACGGGCGCAGCGCTCTTGAGCACCGACCATTTGTTGGCGCCGTCGGCGGTGACCGTGAAGCAGTTGGGCATCCTGCCCTTCCAGGTGTTGCAGAAGCCCTCATTGTCGAGCTTCCAGTTGCCCTCGCCCTTGGCGCCGCCTTTCGCGAGCGGCGTGCGCGTGACCTTGCCGTCCGGCGTGAACACCATCTTGAACTTCACGCCGCCTGACGGCGTCGTGGCGTTGAAAGCCTCGCCGGTGAAGAAGGTCGATTGGATTTCGGCGGGGGTGAGCTTGGTGGCGGCCGATGCCCCGGCCAGCGGGACCACGGCGCAGACGACGATTGCTGCACTCATTGCACGCATCGCAATCACCCGAACCGACGATGAACCACGATCAATTGACAATTATATCCGAATTTGGCGCGAAAGCACCGAATTTCTGGGCGGGCGGCTCGATTACGACAAATCCCGGCGGCTATTTCGACTCCACACAGGGGCCAAGACAGAACTCGACGCCGTCGCTGTTGCGGTAGCGGCCGTTCGACAGGCGTTCATAGGTGACGCAACGCCGCTGGCTGTCGGCTTCGCTCACGTCGCGGCGGCAGATCGAGCGGCCATCGGTGCTCCAAACCCCGCGTGCCACCAGCCCGGCTCCGGCCAAGGTCGCCGAGCCGTCGGACCCGTGCACAGTGCACATGGCCTTGCCGGCGAGCGGACCTGTGGTCGGCTTCCCGCAGAGCGGTAGGTTGACGAGATCGCGGCGGAAGTCGTCGACACTCAGCGGGGTCGCGGTCGGGGTCGGCGCCGTGTCGCCGCATCCGGCAATCGTCAGCAAGGCCAGCCCGGCAGCGGCTCGGATCGTATGCACTCTCACCCTTCGTCCTCACAGCATCGACGGCAGCACCCGGTCCGGGGGCCGATGACCATCCATGAAAGTCTGGATATTGATGATGACCTTGGCGCCCATGTCGTCACGGCCTTCGATGGTGGCCGAGCCGAGATGCGGCAGGAGAATGACC
>DASYNT010000211.1:0-1829 GCA_036008405.1 Xanthobacteraceae bacterium | reverse complement strand
CATCTCGCCCAAGAATTTTCGGGTCATGACGTGAACGGGGTATATTCAGCTGCGACGACGCCGAACGTGTTCCGACCAGTGTTGACAGCGGCGAGCTTGTCGAGCCGCTTCTTGGTTGCAGGGTCGGTGCCGGCCTCGATGAGCTTCCGCGCTTCATCGCGCTTTGCTCGCGCATTGGCGAGTGACGTGGCTGGGAATGAGCCAAACGACAACATGTTCTCCCGGCCGGCGAAGCGATACCGGAAGCGCCACAGCTTGCGCCCGCCGGGCTGCACCAGAAGATGCAGGCCATCGCCGTCGGGCAATCTCTTCGGCTTGTCTTGGGCGACAGCCTTGACGATAGCGAGTTGAGTGAGAGACATGCGGGTACGTCCCGTATCGGCCTTGAAAAACGTACCCGCAAATGTACCCGTTTTTGCGGGTACTGTCACGTTTCGGAGAGAGTCGCCATGTTCAGGTCGATACGACCTAAGACCATGAGTTATCTGCCGAAATGTACCCTTATGCGCTCCTATGCGGAGGTATTATGGTGCCCAGGAGAGGACTCGAACCTCCACGACTTGCGCCACTGGTACCTGAAACCAGCGCGTCTACCAATTCCGCCACCTGGGCAGGCGCAGAGACATAAGGGGGCCGGTTTCCGCTTGTCAACAAGGCGTCGAGCAATTGCGCGATTCGCTTCGCCTGCAGGAAGCGGCGCGGCCAACCCGAGGCCAACCCGGGCCAGCGCTGTACAGGACCGCGACGATCCGGTATGCCGCCGGATCGACGCCCCGTGCCGACGCCAACATTCGCTGCCCCCTGACGATGTCCGCCGCGGGCGCCCGAGGAAAGGCCGCCATGACCGCCCAATCCAATGCCGACACCCTGATCACGATTTTCGGCGGCTCGGGCTTTCTCGGCCGTCATGTCGTGCGCGCGCTCGCCGGGCAGGAATACCGCATCCGGGTCGCGGTGCGCCGGCCCGATCTCGCCGGCCATCTGCAGCCGCTCGGGCGGGTCGGCCAGATTCATGCGGTGCAGGCCAATGTGCGCCACCGGGCTTCGGTGGCGGCGGCGGTGCGCGGCAGCGACGTGGTCATCAATCTCGTCGGCATCCTGTTCGAATCGGGCCGCCAGCGCTTCGAGACCGTCCAGGCCTTCGGCGCCGAATCGGTGGCGCTCGCCGCGGCCGCGGAGAATGCGGTGATGATCCATATCTCCGCCATCGGCGCCGACGAGCATTCGCGCTCCGCCTATGCCCGCTCCAAGGCCGAAGGCGAGCGGCTGGTCCTCGCGGCGACCCCGGAGGCGACGATCTTGCGCCCCTCGGTGGTGTTCGGCCCCAATGACGACTTCTTCAACCGCTTCGCCGCGCTGGCGCGGATGGCGCCTGCGCTGCCGCTGGTCGGCGGCGGGACGACCCGGTTCCAGCCGGTCTATGCCGGCGACGTCGCGGAGGCGATCGCAAAGGCGGTGGCGGGGCAAACCGGAGCGGGCAAGGTCTATGAGCTCGGCGGCCCGGAGGTCATGACCTTCAAGGAGATCCTGCGATACGTGCTGGCGACCATCGGGCGCCGCCGCCTGCTGGTCCCGATCCCGTTCTGGGCCGCGAAGCTAAAGGCCTTCTTCTTCGAGTTCATGCCCAAGCCGGTGTTGACGCGCGACCAGGTCGAGCTGCTGCGATCCGACAATGTGGTGTCGGACGCGGCGCGCGCCGAGAGCCGCACGCTGGAGGGGCTCGGCATCGTGCCGCGTTCGGCGGAGGCGATCGTGCCGTCCTATCTGTGGCGGTTTCGCAAGACCGGCCAGTTCCACGACCGCGTCGCATAGCGGTTTTCCAAATGTCG
>DASYNT010000210.1:0-1901 GCA_036008405.1 Xanthobacteraceae bacterium | reverse complement strand
GCCTCACTCAAAAGTGGGACGAAGCCAAGCGATTTGGTAGGGGTCAACCGTAAAAATGTTCGCCAATTGTAAAGATTTCCGACGCCAATACCAACTGTGGATTGCGACGAAAGCATCATTACGAGAGCATCCGGAGGTGTCGATGTCCTTAATCTTACTGCGTCACAAGTGTTGTTGGGAGGTCGTTGGTTCGCGCGGGGCGTTGCAGCATGGACATCGTTGGAGGCTCCTGGCGAGAGCGACGGTGAGGCGTCTGCGCATGGTCGCGATCGAGTTCGGGATGTGCCGTTCGGGCCGGATCGGCGGCGCCTCTGGGTCGGTAACCTGGGGGAATGGGAGGTTTCTGGAAGTTCGCGGCGATACGCGATCCTGAGGGGGGAATCGTCTCCCTCTCGGAGATCAGGAAGCCGTAGGCGGCGATGCACAGCGTGGCGTGATGATGGAAGCCTCGCCAACCTCGCCCCTCATAATGGCCCAGTCCGAGTTCCTGCTTGAGCTCTTGATAGTCGCGTTCGATGCGCCAGCGCAATTTGGCGAGGTCGACCAGTTCGGCGATCGGCATATCTTCAGGCAGGGTGGAGAACCAGTACTTGGCCGGCTCCTGCTCGCCCTGCGGCCATTCGATCAGCAGCCATTCCTCGGCTCTGGGCTGGGAGAGCCGCTCGTCGCGGTGTGCCGCGCGCACGCGCAGCCTGGCATAACGCGAGGTCAGCCAGTCGGCCGAGCCTTCGCGCCACGCGATTGTCTCCCAAGCGGTTTCGTCCAGGCCGAGGGCAAGCGCCTTGACCCGGGTCGGCCGGTGCTCAGGATCGCGGCGGGTCCGGCTCGGCGGCCGGCCCTGCCCCGACCAGGCTTTCGCCGGCAACGGTCCCGTGCCGGGAAGCCAGACCGTGGTGTGGGGGTGAATGCCGGCAACGTAGGACAGGCCCAAAGCGGTCAACTCGGTGCGCAGCCCGGTGTCGGCGCCATAGCCGGCGTCCATCAGCACGGCGCCGCGCGGGATGCCGGCCGTGCAGGCCGCACCGATCTGGGCGAGCGCGATCTCGGGCTTGGTCGCGAAGCCGATCGGCTGCGGCACGCCGGCCTCGTCTCGGCGCTGGGGATCGCTGGCCCAGTCTTCCGGCAGATACAGCCGATAGGCGACCGGCAGGCTGGCCGCGTGGTTGGCGAGCGACAGCGTGACCGCCACCTGACAGTTGTCCTGCTTGCCGAGCTGGCCGCAGTACTGGCGCGTCACGCCGACCGAATGCCGCCCCTTCTTGGGAAAGCCTGTGTCGTCGATGATCCAGGCTTCGACCGGCCCATGCCGTTCGATCGACGGCAGCACAAGCGAGCGCACCCGCGCCAGCACAAGCTCGTCCGACCACGGCGCGTTGCCAACGAAATGCAGCAGCGACTGGTGCTGAGCCGCCACCCGCGCCGGCGCCGTCACCGCCGCCATCGGCTCCACGCTCTTGCGCTCGCCAGGCATCAGCAACCCCAGGCAGTAATCCCGCAACGGCGCCACCCGGTCGGCGTGCCCGATCGCGCCGACAAGACCCTCGACATAGGCCGAAAAGCGCGATTCACTCTCCATGCTGGCCAAGCCGTCCATCATCGCCTCAATGCAGCCGGGACATACCCCGCCAACACCATATCTTGACCAGCCAAACCAAAATACTCCTACATCCTGCGACTTTGTGACTCAGTAAGACTAATAGTTATAGCAGCCGTTGCGATTGCAACATTCTCGAATGCATCTCCGCATCCGGCCTGCCGTATTGCTTCCCACTCCCGGAAGCGCGCCAAGGCCTTTGTCGGCGTAGATAGCGCTGCACTCTTCCTGGCACTGCGCAATTATCTGCGCGCAGTCATGGTCTTGTGAAGTCACATCAAACGACCCACCGTTTCCGCTATCGCTC
>DASYNT010000209.1:0-24575 GCA_036008405.1 Xanthobacteraceae bacterium | reverse complement strand
TCGGCCAGAGCATCGCCAACGCCTCGTTCGGCATCTATTTCCCGCGCTTTACGGGCACCGTCTACGAGCTCTTGTCGGCGCCGATTTCCTACTTCGAGATCGTGCTCGGCTATGTCGGCGCCGCCGCGACCAAGTCGATCATCCTGGGGATGATCATCCTGGCGACCGCCGGCTTTTTCGTGCCGCTGCGCATCGAGCATCCGGTGTGGATGCTCGCCTTCCTGGTGCTCACCGCGGTGACGTTCAGCCTGCTCGGCTTCATCATCGGCATCTGGGCGGACGGCTTCGAGAAGCTGCAGATCGTGCCGCTGCTGGTGATCACGCCCTTGACCTTCCTCGGCGGCTGCTTCTACTCGATCAACATATTGCCGCCGTTCTGGCGGACGGTCACCCTGTTCAACCCCGTGCTCTACCTGATCAGCGGCTTCCGCTGGGCCTTCGTCGACATCGCCGACGTCAACGTCGGCGTCAGCCTCGCCATGACGGTCTTGTTCCTGGTCATATGCCTCGCCGTCGTGTGGTGGATGTTCCGCACGGGGTATCGGCTGAAGACGTGACCAGAAACGCCGGCGCGTGGGCGGGGCAAAATCGCCCCCCGGGGAATCGCATTTGCTACATCGCCGGCGTCCCGCGGCAGCCGGGTCATGAGTTATAGGAGGCCTTGCTATAGCTCAAAACGAGGCGAAAATTGAGCTATAGCAAGAAGCGAGCGGCAGCGAGCAGCGAGTAGCCCGGATGAGCGTAGCGAAATCCGGGGGCTGACGTGCAATCCCCGCATGTCGCTACGCTCATGCGGGCTACTTGCTGCTTGCTTTGTGGTTTCGAGACCGCAGCAAGCGGAACATCACGTTGGGTGAAATGGACGCAGGTCAGCTCGAAGCACACAAGGCGCGCGCCAGGCAATGGTTCGAATCGTTGCGCGACGATATCTGCGCGGCGTTCGAGGCGCTCGAAGAAGACGCGCCGGCCTCCCTCTACGGCGACGGCGCCGCCCGCTTCGTGCGCACGCCGTGGACGCGCACCGACCATAGCGGTGCGCCCGGCGGCGGCGGCGTCATGTCGATGCTCAAGGGCCGCCTGTTCGAGAAGGTCGGCGTCCATGTCTCCACCGTCCACGGCGAATTCGCCCCCGAGTTCCGCGGCCAGATCCCCGGCGCCGAGACCGATCCGCGGTTCTGGGCCTCCGGCATCTCGTTGATCGCCCATCTGACCAACCCGAACGTGCCGGCAGTGCACATGAACACGCGCTTCGTCGTCACCACCAAGGCGTGGTTCGGCGGCGGCGCCGATCTCACCCCGGTGCTCGACCACAGGCGCACCCAGGAAGACGCCGACACCGTCGCTTTCCACGCCGCAATGAAGGCGGCTTGCGACGCCAATGCCGCGGTCGCGCCTTACGAGAAATTCAAGAAGTGGTGCGACGAGTATTTCCATCTCAAGCACCGCAACGAGATGCGCGGCATCGGCGGCATCTTCTACGACTATCTCGACGCCGACTGGGACGCCGACTTCGCCTTCACCAGGGACGTCGGCCGCGCCTTCCTGAAGATCTATCCCGCGCTGGTGCGGGCGAACTTCGCCCAGCCCTGGACCGCAGCAGACCGCGACGAACAGCTGGTGCGCCGCGGCCGGTATGTGGAGTTCAATCTTCTGTACGACCGCGGCACCGTGTTCGGCCTCAAGACCGGCGGCAATGTGGAATCGATCCTCTCGTCGATGCCGCCGGTGGCGAAGTGGCCGTGATCTTCATCACGCTGCAGCGTCGATGACCTCGTCCGCCGCGCGCTCGCCGGAGCGCACGGCGCCTTCCATCAATCCGTGCATTTCGGTGGCGCGTTCCGCGCCGGCCCAGTGAATGCGGCCCGCCGGCTCGCGCAATGCCGGTCCGAAGTTGGTGAGAGCGCCGGGTGCGAAGTGGGCGATCACCCCGCCGAGCGACCATTCTTCCGCGGCCCAATCGGTTTCCAGATGTGCCCGTGGCGACAACGCTTTGGCGCCGTACCGCGCAGCCAGCGCGCGCAGCCAGATGTCGCGTCGTTCGGCGGGATCGAGCGCCGCGGCCCTGACCGCCTGCGGCCCGAACATGTAGCTGCTGAGAACGCCGGGATTTCCCGAACGAGGCGATTGGTCGAGCCCGACCGGAACCGGCAGATCGGGAGCCACGCTCATGCCGCTCAGCCCGTCGTTGCGCCAAAACGGCTCGTCGTAGATCGTGATGCCGCGCAGCGCCGATCCGCTCAGCATGCGGCGAAGCAGTTGGGTCTGCGCGGCCGGAAGCGGCGGATCATATTCGATCCGGCTGGCGAGGAGCGGCGGTGTCGCGACGATGACCCGCCGGGCGTCGACCGTCAGCCGATCGGAGAACACTTCCACGCCGGCGCTGCTTTGCTTGATTGACCGGACCGGCGACGCAAGGTGCAGCGCATCGCCGAGCTTGCCGGCGAGGCGGACGGCCAGTTCCGGCGCGCCGCCGTCGATCAAGTGGGTCTCGGTGATCGTGGGGTCGACGTAGTATTCGAAGCCTCCGCCGCCGCGGGCGAGCACCAAAGAACCGAGCAGCGACACCTCGTCCGGGTCGACGCAAAACAGCGTCGTCATCGTCGTGTTGATCAGTTTTCGCGCCGTCGCCGAAGGCACGTTCCACGGCGAGCCGAACCATGCACCGAGGGTCTGCGAATCGAGCGCCTTCGCGCCGCTCGCGTTCCAAGGCGCATCGATCGGCAGGCGCTTCGCCATGCGATCGAGCCGCCAGAATGCGAGCCCGAGGCTCGCCAGCGCAAGCAGCCCGACTTTCGGAATGCCTTGGAAGCGCCGGTTCGCGCCGTCGAGATGCATGATGGTGTCGCCGCGTTCGTACTGCGGATAGACTTCGACGCCGAGCTCGCGGCACAGCGCGAACATGCGATCCTGCCGTTTGCCGAGCCAAGTGCCGCCCACAGAGACCACACTGCCGTCGGCGGCCATCCGGTTCCAGACGCGTCCGCCCACGCGATCGCGCGCCTCGACCAGCGCGACCGAATTTCCGCGATCCCGCAGCCGCCGCGCCGCCGAAAGGCCGGCGAACCCGGCACCGACCACACAGTAGTCCGTCCGTATTCGTTCCATCGGGCCTGCCTTCCCTGCAAGGAAGCGTTGTCACGGATTCGATCGCGTCCGAGCGAGCAGGCGGCGGCGGAGCGCGAATACCGCCCGGCTGCCCATCACGAAGGTCGCGACCAGCGACATGCCGGCTTCATGAGCGGTCCGGCCCATTCGATTTCACGCAAGACTGCCGTCCTCAACGCAATTCGGGATCGGGATCGAGGGTCACGGGCTTCCTTCCGATACGATCGGCCATCTCGGCGCCGGTGAAGGTTTCGGTGAAGCTCGTGGCAGTCTCCGGAAGCATCGTCGCATTCCAGGCATTCCACTCGCTGATGAGACGGCCGTAGATATCCTTGTGGCGTTCCTTCAGATTGGCGCGCTCCAGCGGATCGTCGACGACGTTGAACAGGAACGTATTGTCCAAAATCTTCAGGTATTTCCAGTCGCCGATACGCGCGGCGCGCTGCCAATTGGACTTGTAACGCCAGAACAGCTTGCGCTCCACGACCGCGGCGCCCTCCGCGAGATGGGGCAGCAAGTTCATCCCGTCGGGCGGATAGGAAGGGTCCGGCATGACACCGGCGCTCGCGAGCAAGGTCGGCAGCCAATCCATGTTCGCGGTCACCTGCTTGCTGATGCGCCCGGCCGCAACGTGCCCCGGCCAGGAGATGATCGCCGGGATGCGGAGGCCGCCTTCCAGCAATTCCGTCTTTCTGCCATTGAAAGGCCAGGTGTCGGAAAAGCGTTCGCCGCCATTGTCGCTGGTGAAGATCACGATGGTGTCGCCGGCGATGCCGCCGTCCTCGAGCGCCCGCAGCACGCGGCCCACTTGCACGTCCAAAGCCGCGATCATCCGACGATAGGTCTCCTGCGATCCGCCGTCCCAGTCGCGCAGCCCATGGCCGCGCAGACGTTCGGCTTCGGCCCGGTCGCCCGGCCCTTCCCACGGCCAATGCGGCGCGTTGAAATGCAGGCTGAGGAAAAACGATTGCCCGGAACGCGCATAGTCGCCGATCGCCTTCACGGCGCGATCCCCGAACAGGTCGGTAGTATAGCCCTCCTGCGCGAGCGGCTTGTCCTCGTCCCAGAAATCCGGGGCGCCCCCGGCGTTGGTGTGCAGGTAATAGTCCAGCGCACCGGCGCGGAAGCCGTAGAAGTGGTCATACCCGCTCTTGAGCGGGCTGAAGGTGGGCAGCGCACCGAGGTGCCACTTGCCGATCAGCGTGGTGCCGTAACCTGCCTTCCGCAGCAGCGACGGGAGGGTCGGGTGATCGGGCGGCAGGCCGATCCCGGGCTGAGTGGCGCCTGAGATCGGTTCCTCCAGGCCGACCGGCAACCGCAGCTGGTAACGACCGGTGATAATGGCTACTCGGGAAGCGGTGCATACCGGGGAGTTGGCACAGGCCTGCGTGAATCTCGTCCCCTGCGATGCGATCCGATCGATGTTCGGCGTTACCAAGTCGCGCCGGCCGTAACAGGAGATGTCCGCGTAACCCATGTCGTCGGCAAGGATGAAGACGATGTTCGGCCGGCGCGCGGGGGTCTGCGCGGCCGCAGGAGCCGCCGCTGCGGCGACTGCCAGTGCGGCACCGCCCTTGGCTGCCGTGCTGAGGAGATTGCGGCGCGTGAAATCGGCGGTCATGGCGTTCGCCCCCTTTGGGTATTCGCGACTTTCCTTGCTCTTGCGCCGGCCGGATACTACATGAATGATGCACCGGGGGGCCAAATCGATCTTGGATGCTCTTCGGTGCCGTCCACCGTGACCATGCTGACGTCGGCGGCTGTCCGGTTCCAAACGCGTCCACCTTCGTGACCACATGCCTCATCGGAGGCGTCGTCACGGAATCGCTCGGGTTCGATCGAGCCAGAGACGGCACAGCGCGAATACGACCGGGCTGCCCATTACGAAGATCGCAACCAGCGACATGCTGGCTTCGAGGGCCGCAGGTGTGCCCGCATAATTCCCGGGCGATGCATAGGGCAGCGAAATGCCGCCGACCAGCGGCGCGATGATGATGCCGATCGCGATGAGCGCGTAGTAGAAAACCGGCAGGCTCCAAAACACCGTGCGGTTTCCCATCAGGTCTTCCCGGGGTTGCTCGGGGTAACGGCTTGCGAAGACGAAATAGGCGAGCATGAATACGAAGACGGTGCCGAACCAGCCGGCGTAATTGTGCAGCGGAACGCCGAAGTACCCGCCGCCGTCGTGCCAGATCCAGTCGCCCGTAACGGTCGACTGGTACGGATCCATGACGACGTCCCAGTCGACCATGATGAATGCTCCCGCCAAGGACGCGGCGGCGATCGCCCACCCCCTCACCGGCCGCAGCAGCGACAGGATGATGCGCGCCATCATCACCGAGGCATAGCCGGTCGCCAGATAGCCGATCTGGATCATCGGCGGCACGCCGAGCAGTTTGGGACCGAGCAGATCGGTATAATGGTATGCGCCGAAGACGAGTCCGGTGGCGACGCCGATCGCTTCCGACGCGAAACTGATGGCGACCGTGATGACGATGAACGCGACGATATTGCGCGAGCCGAGGGCGATGGAGCCGTGCGCGACAACGAAGATCAGCGCCGCCAGCAGCGTGAGGATCGCGTTCGCATTGTCGCCGATCCCGATCAACGGACCAAAATCGAGGATCGCGATGAAGAGCAATGCCGCGATCATCACCGCGAACAGTGCCGTTCCGCTTCTCGACGGGGGAGGTACGATCTTATTCGTGACGCATCCTCCTCGAGGCACGCGAGGGAAGCGATTGCGCGCTCCACCCTCTTCCACTGCTCCGCCCGGCGCATGTTGCCCGAGAAGCCGTTAGTTTGGGGTAACAGCAGCTTTTAAATTTTACCGATCGAGGATCGTTGCTGCGGATCGAACGCCGCCCGGGCAGGCTGCGCATGCCAAGTTCCCCGAGACGATCCAGTTGCTCATGATGCACGGAGCCGGGTCTCGACATTCGGCACCGGCGAGCACCCTGTCGCCGCCGCGCGCCGGAACGACAGCTTCGGCCATTCGCATGAGATGGACGTTGCCGGCATACGGTGATATCCGGCGGGATCGGACATGCCATGAACGATGTTTCCCTCACCATCCTGCCGGAAACGCCCGACGATGCACTCGCCATCGAGCGGTTGCACGAGCGCACCTTCGGGCCCGGCCGCTATGCCCGCACCGCGTTCCGGATTCGCGAGGGGGCCGGACACCGGCTCGATCTCTCCTTCACCGCGCGGATCGGCACGCTGCTGGTCGGCTCGGTGCGGCTGACGCCGGTACGCATCGGCGAGACGTCGGCACTGATGCTCGGTCCCCTCACGATCGAGCCGCCGTTCCGCCGGCGCGGCATCGGGCTCGCGCTGATGCAGCACGCGCTCGCTGCGGCCAAGGCGAGCGGCCAGCGCCTGGTCGTGCTGGTCGGCGACGAGCCCTATTACGCCAAGGCCGGCTTCAAGCGCATCCCCAAGGGGCGGGCGCGCCTGCCGGGCCCGGTCGATCCGCGGCGGCTGCTCGTCGCAGAGCTCGCCGAGGCCGCCTTCGAAGGTGTCTCCGGCCCGATCCGGCCGGATTGGGACGCGGCCTGAGACGCATCCGCATGTGGTGGCGGTGGGATCGTGCGGCATCCTCACGGGCGCAGAATTCGTCGCTTCTCCATGGCGCTTCAGCTTGAAATCACCTTACTGACACCCTACGGCAGACAACCAACCCGATAAAACGCCTTCATCCGTAGATTGTCCATCAGTCCCCGTAATGTATACATGATTGGCATCTGTAGCAGGCGTATTGCTGTTACCGGAGGAAATGCCGATGTACGTTTTAGTAATCGGATCGTAACGATAGGTAAAAGGCCAGCTGTATTTCGTAATCTGCAAGGCGGTCAATGGGGAGCCAAAAATAGGTCCAGCCCACGTGAAAAAACACTGGAAAACGCCGGCAACCGCCAAACCCGTAGGTGTACTCGTAGCATATTGAGCGGGCGTGATACCCGTGGTTTGCAGGCCGATGAAACCGTTGGCTGCATCGTACAGGTAATCGAACGCCTGTAAAAAGCGAACGGTGGTGTTAAAAAAAGGCGGGCCATTTTGCTCGACCGACACGGCAAACGGCGATACCGGATTTCCGCTTTGAGACCCATTATTGGCGCCCACGGTATAGCCCCACGAAGCGACCGGAATAGTTTGATTTGACAAAGAAACTTGAACTGTGGTTCCGCTCACGGCGCAGCTCGGCGGTTTCGATCCGTTGCACTCGGCGCCGCTGGGCCCCTTTCCGGTCATCGGCGTTACCGCTATGGGTGG
This sequence comes from Xanthobacteraceae bacterium, assembly GCA_036008405.1. Taxonomy (GTDB): domain Bacteria; phylum Pseudomonadota; class Alphaproteobacteria; order Rhizobiales; family Xanthobacteraceae; genus JAJPKK01. The sequence continues at coordinate 17,195 of DASYNT010000209.1, read as the reverse complement.
CGTCAAAAAAGCGGTCGTCACGCCGGTATCAAACAATATCCCGCCGCTTCCCGACCTTCCATTCACCGTGATCGTTCCCCGCGCATGTTGCCAATCGGTCAGCACACTTGCTGACGCGGGGGCAGTTTGCCATTGGGTGGAATCCGGCGCCAGCAGCGGTTCCAGTTTGATCATGGCAAAACCTCGGGTATTGATCGATGTCAATCCAATCTGAACGCCTCGCGTCGATAAAATATAGCCTGGCGAAGGCAGTAAGCCGCTCCCTGTTATGTTCGTGACATTCAAAAAAGCATTCTTATCCGGAGTACCCTGAGGTTGGCCCGCGCCCCCTCCAAAACCAATACCAAAATAGTGCGTGTCAGCTCCAGTACTATCTATGCTATTTGAGTCGCAAGCCCTGGCATCCGGTTCGCAAGCAACATGGATTACCGCCATGACAGGTACTGTCGCGCTGGCAACCATCGTAGTTCCGCTGTACAAATTCACAATGGTTTTATACCAATCGCCGGTGAATATAATACCGCTGCTGGTAAGCGTTTCGCTTCCTGGACCGATGAAACTCGGGTCCAATCTCCCGGTCGCCGGTGGGGTGAAATAAGAACTACCTACGATAATTCCTACCGAACCGGTGTCCATGGTGACATCGAACATCGGGTGAGCGCCGGTGGCATTGGGCGCGTTGAACCCGACCGCGATTTGAGGGCTGACGTATAGAAGCGGATTGCCGACGTCGCTCGCGTTGACGAACGGAACAAAAACACTCGGACCGCTATAGGGCGGACCGGCGTCTCCTTTCGCGGTCCATGAATAAATCGAGCTTACCAACAAAATAACGGCATAAACGACGGAACGTAAAATAATAACCATCTCATCATCCATTTCGACGGCCTACCACGATATGGCCACATACCACCGATCTTTTGTTCGGGATTGGTGCCAGGGCACCGATCACGAATTGTCGAATGGTGTATCTCGGAAGCCACAAGACCGTTCGGGTGGTAGCAGAGCAATTGATTCGCTTTACAACTTGCGGGCGATGGCGCTTCCTGGTTGATTGCCGGGAGCGGGCGATGGGTCGTTTTTGGGTGCGCTGTTTGGGTGGCTGATATTGATTTCCCATTTTGGTCGCGGATGCGCCGATGCGCAAAAGGCGACCTTTCAAGGACTCGATCCTCTGCCGGCCATTCGCTCAGCAAGGCATTCGATGCGCGCTCAAATCTTCCCGGCACCAAGTCGAATAAAATCGCATCTCAAGAGCGTGCCCCCGGGCGGCGCCGGGGAGCACGTCTAGCGACAAAGGCTGATCGGCTATTGGCACAGGCCCGGATGCAGGACCACCGCGTTCTCGATTTCCGCCCAGCACGTGTTCGAGAAGTTGCGGACGACCCCGAACACATTCCGGGCACACACCGGCTGCCAGTCCAAGCCGCAGATCGGCCCCTGGCACGCGCCCCCGTGCAGAACAATGGCGCCTCCCCTATGGGCATAGCAGGCGTTCGTGTAGGTGGCGCGAAGGCCGTCAGCCCTCACGCCGCACACCGGCGACACGTAGCGGGTGCAGCGGAATGCAGCCGACGCCTGTTCCGTGCCCGCGAATGCGGCCAGGGCCAAGCCCAGGCCCAGGGTTGCAGACATCAGAACGACGCGATGTGTGAATCTCATATGTGCCCTCCGTGAAGATGATGGTCGGGTGCCACCGAATGCGGAAAACAGGACGCAACTATCGGTAGCGCATTATTGTGTCAAGCGGACCACATCGGTTCTTCGACGGACTAGGGCGACCGCACGCCGCCCAATCGTTCTTGCGAGTTTTGCCTTTGCTCGATGCGACCTCGGCGAAGGGCGCTTCAGGGCACGCTGGGTTTGGCCGGGGCGTGATGCTGCGGAGCGCCGACAGCCGCCGTCGCCGGCCTGGCCGACGGCGGGCGCGGCCCTGCCGGACGACTCACATGGGACGCGGTAACGACGGGGTTCACGACGGGGTTCGACGCCTGGATTGGCGGCGGCGTCGCAACGTGCGCCCGCAGCTTTCCGTGCTGCAGGTGAGCCTTCGTGGGTATGGAGGCGAGAGTGGCGGAGGCGGGGGGATAGGCCGGCACCACGGGATTGTCGGTCTCGACACCCTCGCGGGAAACACCCGAAGGTGCGGGAGCCAAGGCGGGAGCAGGGGCAGCGGCAGGGGCGGCAGCAGGAGCGGGCATCGCGACGGCGGTGGCCGCCATTGGGACGATCGGATTGGCCCGTGCGCCGTTCGGGTTCGCCACCTCCATGATCGGCGGCGCGGTGCGCTGCGCCGAAGCATGAACGATGTGCGCCTCGATCAATTGCCGCATCACGCCGTCGCGCTGACCGTTCGAGGTGCCGCCGAGCACGACCGCGACGATGTGCTTGGCGTCACGCTGAACCGACGCCACGAGATTGTACCCGGAGGCTTCGGTGTAGCCGGTCTTGATGCCGTCGACGCCGTGCACGTTTCCCAGGAGGCCGTTGTGGTTGTGCATCTCGCGGCCGTGATAGTTGAAGCTCGGCAGCGAGAAATAGGCGTAGTAATTGGGAAATCGATTGTGGATCAGAAGCCCGAGCAGCGCTTGGTCGCGGGCGGTGGTTATCTGTTCCTCGGCCGGCAATCCCGAACCATTGACATAGGTCGTGCCGGACATCCCCAGGGCTCTCGCCTTGGCGGTCATGAGGCGGGCGCCTTCCGCTTCATCGCCCCCTCCGATGGCTTCGGCCACCACCGCCGCGGCGTCATTCGCCGATTTGGTGACCATCGCCCTCAGGGCATCCTCGACCGCAATGGTCTGATTGGGCTTGAGACCGAGCTTGACGGGCGCCTGGCCGGCCGCATGGGCCGACACCGGCAGCTGCGTGTCGAGCTTGAGCCTGCCGGCCTCGAGCTGCTCGAACAGCATGTAGAGCGTCATGATCTTGGTCAGGGACGCCGGATGACGCGGCTCGTCCGCATTGACCTCGTAGAGCGTCTGGCCGGTATTGTCGTCGACCACGATGGCGGCAAAGGGCGGATGATAATCGGAGCCGTGAAGGGCATGCTTTTGCACGCCGTGCCGGCCGCCCTTGTGGGCCTCGTGCGCGGCGCCCTTGTTCGTGTCATGTGCGCCCTCATGCGCAACATGGGCGGGGGTGCCGCGCGCATGGGCGCGATTTCCTTCGACGCCAGCAAACGCCAGGGTGGCCAACACTCCGATGCCCGCGAGACGATAGCCGGGCGAGACGTGACGCAAATTCATGGAAGCGCTCCCGTGTCCGGTCGTGGGGGTTTGCACGCCACAGGGATCCCGAACGCCGTTCGGGCACCCAAAAGCCGGCTGCTCCCCACACCCCAGGCAACCCGCTTTCCGGCTACTCGCCTCCCGCACATGGGAGGAACACAATCAATCGGACGCGCCATGGTTTCGCATCGAACCGAAGGCGCTCAAATCTCCTCGCATTCGAGCATAAATCTTATCCGAAAAGTCTGCAACTTTTCGCAGTCATGCTTAACGTCCCTCGCGCGCCCAGGTGAGCGCGAGGCTGCCCACCAGCAGCAGCAGGCCGAGCAGGCCGGCGAACATCGGCAGCACGCCGATGCCGCGCACCACGCTCGCCTCACGCAATCTGAGGCCGATCCAGTCGTCGCCCCTGAGGGTGCCGCTGGAGCGCACGCCGACGACACGCGGCACGTCCATGGCGGAACCCACGATCAGGCGGCGGGAATCGCCGCCGGTCGCCTCGGCGAGCGGCGCCATCACCTCGGTCGTCGAGGTGACGTCGCTGAATTCGCGGGGATTTGCCGGGCCGACATTGACCAGGGTGGTCAGCTTGCCGTCGGTCGCCCGCCACAGGCCGAGTTCGGAGGCGTCGATGGCCTTGCGCCACACGCCCGGCTCCGCCTGGTCGAGTGCGAGCGTCTGGGCCATGCCGGACGGCGAGGTGACGATGACGGGGGCGACCGTGTCCGCCATGGTCTGGCGCTGCACCGTTATTTCGTGACCATGCACCAGGAGGCGGAGCGCTTCTTCCTCGAGGTCGGGCTGCTTCATCAGCCAGTGCGACAGCCGGCGCAGCAGGTCGATGTGGGGGCCGCCGCCTTCATAACCGCGCGCCCACAGCCAGATCTGATCGGACAGCACCAGCGCCACCCGCCCCTCGCCTTCGCGCGAGAGCACCACCAGCGGCTGATCCTCGGCGCCCTTCATGACCGTGGTTCCGGTGGCGGTCTTGGTGTCGACCACGCGGAAGAAGCGGCCCCAATGCGGCGGGTCTTCGTTGCCGCCTTCGAGGCCGCGGGTCACCGGATGGCGCTGGCCGGGATCGGTGAGCCGGGCGCGGAAGGCCTCCTCGGTGACATGCCCGTTCGGCTCCGCCGGCAGGATGGCGTCGAGCGGCGTGCGCCACAGGCTGGTCGGCCCGGCGTAATCGGGGCCGGCGGCGACCAGTACCGCGCCGCCGTTGCGCACGTATTTGGCGATGTTGTCGAAATAGATGATCGGCAACACCCCCTGGCGCGCATAGCGGTCGAAGATGATGAGCTGGAATTCGTTGATCTTCTGCTGGAACAATTCCCGGGTCGGGAACGCGATCAGCGACAATTCGTTGATCGGCGTACCGTCCTGCTTCTCCGGCGGCCGCAGGATGGTGAAGTGGACGAGGTCGACATTGGCGTCGGACTTGAGCAGGTTGCGCCAAGTGCGCTCGCCGGCGTGAGGCTCGCCCGATACCAGCAGCACGCGCAGCTTGTCGCGCACGCCGTCGATGGAAACCACCGCACGATTGTTGACCTGGGTCAGTTCGTTCTCGATCGGCGCCGCTTCGATCTCGACGATGTTCTGGCCGGCATGGGGAATCTGGACCTGAATGTCCACCTGACGGCCGGGGACGACGATGCGCCGATCGAGCAACTCGCCGTCCCGGCTGATCTTGACCTCCGCCGGCGTCGCGCGCACGCCTTCATCCTCGACCTTGAACGAAATCGTCTGCGACTGGCCGACGATGCCGAAGCGCGGCGCGGCGATGAGAACGACGCGGCGGTCGCGCTCATTGGCGGTGCCGGTGACGAGGGCATGGACGGGCGCGGCGAAGCCGAGCGCGCCGACATCGGCCGGTACGTCGTGCACCCGGCCGTCGGTGATGAAGATGGCACCGGCGACGCGATCCGGCGGCACGTCGGCGAGGGTCGCATTGAGCGCGGAGAACAGGCGGGTGCCGTCGGTTTCGCCGTCGGCTTGGCCGGCCTCGACCACGCGCATCTCGATGCCGGGAATGCGCTGCAGACGCTGGGTGATCGCGGCGCGGGCCGCCTCGGTCTGCGCCGCGCGCTCGCCGAAATTCTGGCTCGGGCTCTTGTCGACCACGACCACTGCGACTGAAGACAGCGGATCGCGGTCCTCGCGGGTCAGCGACGGATTGGCGAGGGCGAGGACGAGCAGCGCCAGGGCGCCGGTGCGCATCAGCGCTCCGCGGCCGCGCGACACGAGCAGCAGCGCCGCGACGGCGGCCGTGAGCGCCGCTGCCGCCCACACATATTCCATCGGGATGAAAGGCGAGAAGCTGATGCCGAAATTCACTCGCGCTGCTCCTGTTCTGCCGTGTTAGCTCCCGAGCCCCGCTCCTCAGGTCTTCCCCTCCCCGCGCGAGGAAGCGTCATCGCTACCCGCCCCCGCATCCACGTACCGACATTATTGCCCGAGCCGCTCGAGCAGAGCCGGCACGTGGACCTGATCGGCCTTGTAGTTGCCGGTCAGAGTGTACATCACGATGTTCACCCCGGCGCGAAACGCGAATTCGCGCTGGCGCGGCTCGCCCGGCACCAGCGGCAGCATCGGCTGGCCGTCGGGCCGCGTCGCCCAAGCGCCCGCCAAGTCGTTCGACGTGATGATGACCGAGGACACGCCGTCGCCGCCGCGCGCCGGCCGCTTGGACTCTTCCTCCTCCTCGTCGCGATCGGGACTGCCCAAGGCCTCGACCCAGAGCTGGCCGGAGGTGAAACGGCCGGGAAAATCGCGCAGCAGGAAGAACGTCTTGGTGAGGACGTGCTCATGCGGCACCGGCTCCAGCTCGGGAATGTCCAGCGACGACAGGATCGCGCGCAGCTCCACCATGCCAGGGCTGCGGGCTTCGCCGCCCGGCCCGGGCGGCGCGATCACCGCGTCGCGGGTGTCGAACAGCACGGTCCCGCCCTGCTTCATGTAGGCATCGATACGGGAGAGCGCCTGGGGGGACGGCTTCTGCGCACCGGGCACGATCGGCCAGTAGATCAACGGAAAGAACGCGAGTTCGTCGCGGCCGATGTCGACACCGATGGGATCGCCGGCCTCGAGCGCGGTGCGCTGCGCCAGGAACAGGGTCAGGCCCTGCAAGCCGGACTTGCTCACCGCATCGGCTTCGGCATCGCCGGTCACGACATAGGCGAGATGGGTCTCGAGGGTCGACTTGGCGGCGAACCGGTCGGCCGCCGCATCGCTCTGGGCGAAGGCGGCGCCAGCGAGCAGGAGGCCGACCGACGCGATGGAGACGGCCACCAGGACCGAGGCGGCCATGCCCCGGCGCGGCATCAGGCGATAGAGGCCGCCGGCCAGCCAGAACACAACCAGCGCGTCGATCAGGAGCAGAGCGAGCGAGGCGAGGAAGATCGGGCCGCGCAGATCCTGCGGCTCGGTGGTGCGATAGTACTCGACCCGCGCATTGAGCGGAGCGTAGTCGATCGGCTGCAGGCGGTCCGCCGGCGCCAGCGTGTTGACGGCGACGAGGCCTTCCGGCGGGCCGTAGAAGCCGGGTGGATTGTCGGCGGTGGCGCGGCCGGTGAATGTGGACAGGATCGGCCGCGCGGTCGGCGGCGGCGGCCCGAAGGCGCCGAAACCATCGAGGATGCGGGTCGGCGGTATCGCATCGCGGGCGTTCGCGGCCCCGGTCTCGGCATTGGCCTCGGGCGCGGCATCCGCGCCGGACAATCCCACGATGCGCTTGAGCATATCCACGAATGCGCCGGACAATGGCAGGTCGGACCAGCGCGTATCGGCCGTGACATGGAACAACACGATCATCCCCTTGCCCCGCCTGGCGGCAGTCACCAGCGGTGTTCCGTCGCCAAGCGTCGCCCAGGTGTGGTCGGACAGCCCGGCATCGGGCTCGGCCAGAACTTGGCGCGTCACCGTGACGTCGTTCGGCACCAACATGCCGTTGAACGGACTCTCGCGCGAGAATCCCGCCAATTGCTGGGGCTTGTCCCAGCTCAGGCTGCCGCCGAGAATGCGGCCGCCGCGGCGCAGCTTGACCGGTACCAGTTCGTCGTCGGAGGCGGCGAGCCGCGGACCGGCGAAGCGGACCAGAACGCCACCCTGGTCGACCCAGCGTGTCAGGCGTTCGCGCGCATCGCCGGCGACATTGCCGACATCGGCGAGCACGATCATCGGCAGGCGCTGCTCGATGAACGTAGAGACCGCCTCGCCGGGCGAACCGCGTTCGGCGAGCCTGACGTCGGCGAACGGACCGAGCGCCCGCGACAGGTAGAACGTCGAGGCGAGCAAGGGCTGCGCGGTGTCGGCGGTCGAGCCGGTGACGACGCCGACGGTGCGCCGCCGCCACCGCTTGTCGAGAAGCTGGACGGCGCCGGCGGAATGCTCGCCGCCGATCTCCAGCCTGGCGATGTCGTTGCGGATCTCGACCGGAAGATCGACCGCGGCGTCGGTCTCGCGGTCGCCCGATTTGAAGGCGTAACCGGCTTCTCCGAGCGGCAGGCCCTTGAGGTCGAGGGCATGCACGGTGCCGACATCGTCGCCGCCGCCGCTCGGGCGCAGAACCTTGACCGTCAGCACGCCGGCGGCATTGTCGGCGGCGGCGAGCGCATGGGCCGGCCGCATGCCGCCGTCGACGACAGTGATCGCGCGCTTGTCGGCGAGCCGGGCCAGGGCACCGATGAATTCGCCGGCGCGCCCGAGGTCGACGCCGTCGGCGAGCCATATCAGCTCGACGTCGCCGGTGCCGCTCAGGAAATGGTCGAGCGAGGTGAGCGCCTCGGTACGCTCGACGGTGTAGGGCTTCGGCTGGATCAGGCGCAGCCGCGCCTTGGCGGCGCCGGCGGTATCGAGCGAAATGTCGCGGTTGGTGTTGGACATCGGCAGGATCGCGACGCCGCGGCCGTCCGCGTCGGCGCGGGCGATCAGTTCCTCGGCGGTGCGGATGCGCGCATCCCAGCTCGCGGCGGCGCCCCAGCCGTCATCGATCAGCAGCAGCAGCGGCGCACTGCCGCGCGAGGTCGCGATCGGCGGATTCCACAGCGGGCCGGCGGCGGCGATGATGACCAGCGCTGCGAGGGTGAGCCGCAGCAGGGTCAGCCACCACGGCGTCCGTGCCGGCGTCTCCTCCTTGGGCGCGATGTCGAACAGCATGCGCGTCGGCGGAAAATCGATGCGGCGCGGGCGCGGCGGCACCAGCCGCAGCAACCACCACAGCACCGGCAGGCTGAGCAGCCCGAGCAGGATCAGAGGTTCGGCAAAGGCGAGCGGCAGTCCCGGGATCATGCGCGTTTCTCCGGATGCCCCAGCGCGCGCCAGCGATTGATGCCGGTGCCGTCGCGTCCGGCGCCGAGCTGCTCGTGCAGCTTGAGCAGCAGTTCGCTGGCGGGGCGATCGGTGCGATGGATGATGAAGCTCCAGCCCAGGCGGTCGGTCTCCAGGCGGATTTCGGCGCGATGGCGCTCGATCCGCGCGGCATAATCGTTGCGCCAGGTCTCGGCTCGCCCGGCGGTGATGCTCCCGGCGCCTTCCGGCTCGATGAATTCGATGCGGCCGGAATAGGGGAAGGTCTCCTCCACCGGGTCGACGATCTGCACCACGTGACCCTGGGCGCCGGTCGCGGAGAGCTGGGCGATGGTGCGATGGACGTCCGCGATCGGGCTCCACAGGTCGGACAGCACGATGATCTCGGCGAGCGGAGCGGGCGCGAAGGTCGGCGGCAGGCTGGAGCGGGCCGCCGGATCGTGGATCATCGCCTGGGCGATCTTCTCGACCACGTTGCGCGCGCCGGACGGCCGCGTCAGGCCGGGGACGCCGACCCGTTCGCCGCCTTCCACCAGGACCTCGGCGAGGGCGAGCCCCATGATCAGGGCGCGGTCGAGCTTCGTCTCCCTGGCGAGCGGCGAACGAAAGATCATCGAGGGCGAGCGGTCGGGCCAGATCCACACCGTGTGTGCGGCCTCCCATTCCTGCTCGCGGACGTAGAGATTGTCGTCGCGTGCCGAGCGGCGCCAGTCGACCCGCGCCGCCGGCTCGCCCGATATGAAGCGGCGGTACTGCCAGAAATTCTCGCCGGAGCCGGCGCGGCGGCGGCCGTGCAGGCCGTGGATGATCGTTGCGGCGATCCGCCGCGCCTCCAGGATCAGGCGCGGCATGCTGGCGGCGAGCGCCTGACTCTGACCGACCGCGTGGGGAACGGCCGCGACATCCTTAAACGCCGAAGCGTTCTGGGCCATCCGTTACCCGATCCGCGATTTGAGCTTGCCGACCACCGCCGGTATCGTCTCGCCGTCGGCGCGCGCGGCGAAGGTCAGCGCCATGCGGTGCTTGAGCACGGGCTCGGCGAGGGCCACGACATCGTCGATGGATGGCGCATAGCGGCCGTCGAGGAGCGCACGGGCGCGTACCGCGAGCATCAGCGACTGGCTGGCGCGCGGGCTCGGACCCCAGGCGATCAGCTTTCCGAACTCGCCGGCGTCCGGGCCCGGTCGCGCCGAGCGCACCAGCGCGAGGATCGCCTCGACCACGGATTCGCCGACCGGAAGCCGGCGCACCAGCCGCTGGGCCGACAACAGATCGTCCGCCGTCATCGCGGCCTTCGGCTTGGTCTCCTCGGCGCCGGTGGTGTCGAACAGGATGCGCCGTTCGGCCTCGATGTCGGGATAGTCGACATCGATTTCCATCAGGAAACGGTCGAGCTGGGCTTCCGGCAGCGGATAGGTGCCTTCCTGCTCCAGCGGATTCTGGGTGGCGAGAACATGGAAGGGACTGGGCAGATCGTGCCGCGCGCCGGCCACCGTGACATGGTGCTCCTGCATCGCCTGCAGCAGCGCGGACTGGGTGCGCGGGCTCGCGCGGTTGATCTCGTCCGCCATCAGGAGCTGGGCGAAGACCGGGCCCTGGATGAAGCGGAAATTGCGCTTGCCGCCCGGAGTCTCCTCCAGCACCTCGGTACCGAGAATGTCCGACGGCATCAGGTCCGGCGTAAACTGGATGCGCCGCGCGTCGAGGCCGAGCACGGTGCCCATGGTGTCGACCAGCTTGGTCTTGGCGAGGCCGGGCACGCCGACCAGCAGCGCATGGCCGCCGCACAGCACGGTGATCAAGGCCTGCTCGACGACCTTGTCCTGGCCGTAGATGACGGTGCCGATCCCCTCTCTCGCCGCCCGCGCATGAACCGCGGTGGTCTCGGCCGCACGAACGATCATGTCTTCCAGTTTTTCCAGGCTTTCGCCGGCCATTGTCGCCATCAGGCTTACTCCTCGCTATTCCACGTACCACACCATAACTTGGATGACGCGGCTTAATTGACGTGACTGGGTTGCAAAAATCGGGCCGCGGCCGGGACGGTGGTGGTGGCTTTCATTCATGTGTCCGGCGCCGAGTGTACGCTATTTTGGCACGATGGTGTGGGAGCCGCAAAGAAATCACGTGGGACCACATGGGACCAAGGTAAATCCCGTTGACAAGGTAATGCCAACAATGGCGAAGGAAGGGCAGACCGCAACCTCCGGGCTCGACGGCCTGGTCGGGGCGGCGAAAGCCGCGTCAAACCGTGGCCCGCCGCCCATACACCTGTGGAATCCGGCCTATTGCGGCGAAATCGACATGCGGATTGCGACCGACGGTACCTGGTTCTACCAGAAAACCCCGATTGGCCGGCCGGCTCTGGTAAGGCTCTTTGCCTCCATCATCAAGCGGGAGGGCGAGCGCTATTTCCTTGTCACCCCGGTGGAAAAGTGCGGAATCCTTGTCGATGACGCGCCGTTTCTGGCGGTCGAACTGCAAATCCTGTCCGCCGGAGCCGGCCGGGTGCTGCGATTCCGGACCAATGTGGACGACTGGGTCGATTGCGGCCCGGAGCACCCGTTGCGGTTCGAGCCGGAGCCGCAAACCGGCGGGCTCAAGCCCTATCTCCATGTCCGCCGCAACCTCTGGGCCAAAGTGACGCGGCCGCTGTTCTTCGACCTCGTCGAGCTCGGCGAGGAACGCGCCGTCGGCGGCTCGGCGATGTTCGGCGTCGCATCGGGAGCAGAATTCTTCGCCATGGCGCCCGCGGCCGGCATCGAAGGGCTGTCGCGATGACGCTTGCGCAGGTCGGCGCCGGCCCCGGCCCCGGACATGAATTCTTCGATCTCGCGCGCCGGCGGCTCACCCTCGAGGTGCCTGCCGCGCTCTCCGATCCCTCCGCGCCGGCGCGCCGCGGCGATCTCGATCTCGACCCGGCGGCGTGGGAGCGCGCCGGCGTGGTGGCTTCGCGGCCCGCCGCCGTGCTGGTTCCGGTGGTCGATCGCCCGACGCCGACGGTGATCCTGACCTTGCGGACCGCCGATCTTCCAAGCCATGCCGGCCAGATCGCATTTCCCGGCGGCAAGATCGATCCCGACGACGCGAGCCCGCTCGGTGCCGCACTGCGCGAGGCGCAAGAGGAGATCGGACTCGCGCCGGCGCTGGTCGAGCCGCTCGGCTATCTCGATCTCTATTTGACCTTCAGCGGCTTCCGGATCGTGCCGACGGTGGCGCGGGTCGCTCCCGGCTACGCCTTGAATCTCAACAAGTCGGAGGTGTCGGAAGCGTTCGAGGTCCCGCTCCCCTTCCTGATGGGGCCGCAAAACCACCACCGTCACAGCCGCAACTGGAAAGGCATCACCCGGCAATATTACGCGATGCCGTATGAGGATCGTTACATCTGGGGCGTTACCGCGGGTATCCTGCGCAATCTCTATGAACGCCTCTACGGGGAGTGAAAGCCATGCCGGCCCGCGATATCCTGTCGGCCCGCATCGATGGGGCCAGCGAACTGCGATGATCCGTCCGGTCTTCACCGAATTCGCCCTGTTCATCACGCCGTTCGTCCTCTACGGCCTGTTCCTGTGGGCCACCCAGGAGGGCGTGCTCGACCTCAACGCATGGTCGTTGCCGCGTCTGATGTGGCTCAGCATCTGCGCCCTGTTGCTGGTGATCCTGAGCTTCGTGTTTCTGTCGCAGTTCGGCGGCGCACCGCCCGGTTCGACCTACGTGCCGGCTCACATGGAGAATGGGCGTCTGGTGCCCGGCACGGAGCGATGACGCCGCCCGCGACCTTGCGCCTCGACAACGACGCCTGGCTCGGCGCCGCGCCGGTGCGGCGCGCCCTCGGGCTGCTCGACGGCGACGGCGAACAGGCGCGCGTCGTCGGCGGCGCCGCCCGCAACGCGCTGATGGGGCTGCCGCTCAGCGACATCGACATCGCCACCACGGCGGTGCCCGACGAGGTGATGCGGCGCGCCGCCGCCGCCGGGCTCAAGGCGGTGCCGACCGGAATCGACCACGGCACCATCACCCTCGTGGTCGAGGGCGTGCCCTTCGAGGTGACGACGCTACGCGAGGACGTGGAGACGTTCGGCCGCAAGGCCATCGTCGCGTTCGGACGCGACTGGCAGGTGGATGCCGAGCGGCGCGACTTCACCATGAATGCGCTGTCGATCTCGCCCGACGGCACGGTGCATGATTACGTCGGCGGGCTCGCCGACCTCAGGGAGCGGCGGGTCCGCTTCATCGGCGATCCCGCCCGCCGCATCGCCGAAGACTATCTGCGCATCCTGCGCTTCTTTCGCTTCCAGGCCTCCTATGCCCACGGCGCGCCCGACCCTGCGGGGCTGCATGCCTGCATCGTCGCGCGGGACGGACTGCGGACGCTGTCGCGCGAGCGGGTGCGCGGCGAATTGATGAAGCTGCTGCTCGCGCCCTACGCAGTGCCGACGCTGGCGGTAATGGCGGAGACGGGCTTCGCGGAACTGCTGCTCGGGGGGGTGCCGCAGCTCGCGAGCTTCGCCAACATGATCAAGGTCGAGGCGGCGACGGCGCAGGCACCGGACGCGGCACGCCGTCTCGGTGCGCTCGCTCTCCTGGTGGTCGAGGATGCCGACCGGCTGCGCGACCGGCTGCGCCTCGCCAACATCGAGCATGAGCGCCTGCTCGCGATGGCGCAGGGGTGGTGGCGGTTGTCCCCCGCCGCCCATGGCGATGGACGCGCCCTGCTCTATCGGCTCGGACCGGTCCATTTCCGCGATCGCGTCCTGCTGGCGTGGGCGCGTTCGCCGGCCGGCGCCGCCGATCCGTCATGGCGCGCGCTGGCGGACCTGCCGGCGCGATGGACGCCGCCGCGCTTTCCGCTCCGGGCGGCCGACTTGGTGTCGCGTGGTGTGATCAAAGGCCCGGCGCTCGGTGCCGCGCTGGCGGTCGCCGAGGCGGCCTGGATCGCCGCGGATTTTCCGTCCGATCCGGAGATCTTGGGCAGGATCGCCGACCGCGCGGCCGGCCTGCCGTGATCCAATCCGCGCTGCCTGGCGTATCGATCGTGCAGCTCGCGGTGATCGTCGTGGTAAGCGTGCTCACCTCCGTGCTCGGCGGCGTCACCGGCTACGGCACCGGCGCACTGATGCCGCTGGTGCTGGTGCCGATCGTCGGCGCCGAACCGGTGGTGCCGATCATCGCGGTCTCCGCGATCATCACCAATGTCAGCCGCGCGCTCGCGTTCCGCGGCGCAATCGACCGACGCCGGGCGGTCCTGGTGGTCGTCGCCGCGATCCCGACCTGCATTCTCGGCACCTGGGCCTACACGCTCTTGACCGGGCGCGGCGCCATGCTGGTGATCGGGTCGATGCTGATCGCGATGGTGGCCCTGCGCCGCCTGCTCGCCCACCGCGGCTTTCGCTGCGGCGACGGCGGCCTCGTCGCCGGCGCGCTCGGCTGGGGCATCGTGGTCGGCGGCACCACCGGGTCCGGCGTCATCCTGCTGTCGCTCCTGATGGCGGCCGGTCTCCACGGCGCCGCGGTGATCGCGACCGACGCCGCCATTTCCATCGCGATCGGCCTGGTGCGCCTCGCAGTGTTCGGCATCGCGGGGGCGGCGACGGCGCAGGTCATCGCAATCGCAATCCTGATCGGAACGGCGACCTTCCCCGGCGCATTCCTGGCAAGATGGATGATTGCGCGCCTGCCGATCCATGTCCATGCCGCGATGCTCGACGCGGTCGTGGTGCTGGGCGGCACGATCATGATCGCGAACGCGTCGGGGCTGCTGCGGTAGGTCGCTGGAGCCGGACGCGGAGGGCGGACGCGATCGCACCCGCAAAAACGGAAGCTCCAAAGCGACGTCAAAATGCGCCGATCAAATACGTAGGCCGCGGCTTGCGCGGCCTACGCCTTCCCGGCCATCGCGGCGACCGGCACCGCAGCGCCGATGCCGGAATCGTTGCGGCGCTTGGCGGCCTGAACCAGCGGCGGGCAGCGCTTGTCGTCGTAGTATTCGACCTGGCAATCCAGGCACTGGAAGCATTCCGGCGTGATGATCTTGCCGGACGGCTCGATCGCCCGCACCGGACAGGACCGCTCGCACAGATGGCAGGGATTGCCGCATTCGGGGCGGCGCTTGAGCAGGTCCACGAGGTGCAGCCGGTCGAGGAACGCCAGCACGCCGCCGAGCGGGCACAGAAACCGGCAATAGGCGCGTTCGGAGAACAGGCCGATCGCCAGCAGGACCACCGCATAGGCGACATAGGGCCATGCGCGGGTGAACTTGGAGATGATCGCGGTCTTGAACGGCTCCACCTCGGTGACCGATTCCGCCCAGGTCCCGGCGAACAGCGCGAGCCCCAGCACCGCGGCGGCGGCGATGTATTTGCCCATCCACAGGCGCTGCTCCAGCGCGGGCGAGGGATTCCATTGCGGCAGGGCGAGCGCGCGGGACACTTGCGCGAGTAGTTCCTGGAGCGCGCCGAACGGACACAGCCAGCCGCAGAACACCCCGCGCCCGATCACCAGCAGCGAGACCAGGGTGTAGGCGGCGATCATCACCATCAACGGCTCGGCGAGATAGACCCCGATTCCGAAGCCGCGCAACGGTGCCTGGATGTAGTTGATCACGTTGACGATGGAGAGCTGGACGCCGGCGGTCCAGCCGAGCCAGCCCAGGACTATCAGCAGGAAGCCGGTGCGGACGAGACGGTGGGCGCGGCGCGAGCGCGACAGCGGCGCCTGGAAGGCGAGGATCGCAGTGAGCGCGGCGAGCAGCACCGCGAGGATCGCGACGTTGACCCGCGCATCGCGCCAGGCCTCGACCCAGGCCGCCACCACCGGCGCGTCCGGCATCAGGATGTGCGCAGCGGGCAGCTTGTACTCGATCGGAAACACCGCGACGGGGAGCTGCCCGGCGGCATTGACCATCAGTTCGAGCCGCCACGGCTTCACCGGGTCGAGGCCGGCGTCGGCGGGCACGGTGAACAGTCCGGCCGCCCCCTTCGACTGGAGGCCCTCGGCGGCGCCGACCAGCAGCGGCTGATAGTCGTCATGGACAAAGCCGATGGCACGGTCGTCCTGGACGATGCGAACGCGGTTGAAGCGATAGCCGTCGGCCTTCCAGAAATAGCTGGTGCCGTGAAAATCATACGGCCCGCTGGAAGCCACAAAGACGATGTGGCCGCCCTCCGGTATGCGGCCGCGCAGGTCTTCGAAAGTGCGGATGCCGAACACATTGCCGCCGATCGCAGCCGGCGTCAGCAGGCCGAAGAAAATCTCGCTGTACAGTTCGTCGGGCTTGCCGAGCGGCACGTCGAGCGTCGCTTCCGTCATGCCCGCCTTGGCGAGCGCGGCCGCGACCTCGCCCGAGGTCACCCGCCGATGCGCCACCGCGCCCTCGGCGATGAGTTCGTCCCAGGACTTCAGCGTGAAGCCGTCGACATCGAGGGTCGGCACCGTGACGGCCCGGCGCCCGACCCGCGTCGCCAGCACCAGCCTCGCGGTGTCGTGGACGCCGGCCCGCATCAGCCGCGCCGTGATGGTCGCCCCGGCGACGAAATCCGGCCGCAGCGCGTCGACGCCGTCCTGCAGCGGCATTCCCGCTTCGCGCGCCAGGAAGGTGTCGAGCAGGGGCTGGCGCACGTCGTCATGGTAGACATAGGGCTCGCGGTGAAACACCACCTTGGCGCCGGTGATGCGGCCGTCGGGCTGGACGCCGGCGATCACGTCGTAGGGGATCGGCGCGTAGGCGGGCGCCGCGATGATATCGAGCGTGGAAAATATGTAGGCGACCACCTTGTCGCCCTTGTAGACGGCGATGGCGGGCGGCGAGCCCTCCTCCGACCCGAGCCGCTCGGCGCCGGGAAAGACCACCGCCATCACGTCGGGCGTGAGCCGCTCGCGCAGCTTGCCTTTTTCCGCCAGCACGGGGGAAGCGAAGGCGAGCGCGACCAGCGCCAGCACCGGAGCGAAGACCGGCGCGAGGCGTCCGCGACGGGAACCGAAGGGCCAGGAAATCATCGATCGCGCTCTCGTCCGGCTTTCGCTGATCCGCGCTGCGGATTCATTGCGCTACGGGCGCCGGAGGCGGCGCGGACGGCGCCCGTGTCGCCGACGGCGTGATGATGAGCAACCTAACGTCCTTTTTGCCATGCTGGCAACTCGTGCCGCCGCGCGCTGATGGCGCCCGCTCTCGGCGTACCGGCCGCGCGGGCAAGATCGCGCTCCGCGCGACGACCGCGGTCGACGCCCCCCGCCCTACCAGCGCTGCGCCGTCGGCGCGCCCATCAGCACTTCGGCGATGCGCGCGCGGACGCTAGTGACGGTGTCTTCCGGCAGCGCATCGGTCGCGAAAAAGCCGTGAGCCATGATCTCGCGGTCGGGCACCGGCGGAGCCGGCTGCCGAAAGGCGGAAACGACGAACAGCGCCACGTGATCGCGCAACGACACCCTGGTATTGAAATAGACCGCGTGGAGCGCGGGCGGCTCGAGCAGGTCGATGTTGCCCTCCTCCTTGAGTTCGCGCGCCAGCGCGTCGAGCAGCGTTTCGCCGGGCTCGACGCCGCCGCCGGGCAGGT
This sequence comes from Xanthobacteraceae bacterium, assembly GCA_036008405.1. Lineage (GTDB taxonomy): Bacteria > Pseudomonadota > Alphaproteobacteria > Rhizobiales > Xanthobacteraceae > JAJPKK01. The sequence continues at coordinate 109 of DASYNT010000209.1, read as the reverse complement.
GCCAGCCGCGCACATAGGTGTGCTTGACCAGGAAGATGCGGCCGGCCTCGTCGAGGACGAGGCCGCGCACGCCGAGCGTCAATCCGCGCGACATGCGCCAATAGAGATG
>DASYNT010000208.1:0-4667 GCA_036008405.1 Xanthobacteraceae bacterium | reverse complement strand
GGAGACCGGCGCCGTGGCCAGCGGCATGACCGTCGACAGCGGCGGTCTCGAATACATCGCATCCGGCGGAACGGCCGTGGGCACCACCATCAGCGGCGGCACGCTGGAGGTGACGAGCGGCGCCACCGGCGGCAACGTGACCTTCTCCAGCGGCGGCATCCTGCAGCTCGACTCGCTGATGGCGTTCGGCGGCACCATTTCGGGCTTCCATCTCGGCGACGCCATCGACCTGCGCGGTCTCGCCTTCACCAGCGGGACCACCAACCTGTCATGGACCCAGCTCACCTCCGGCGCCAATGCCAGCGGGACGCTCACGGTGAGCAGCGGGGCGGCGGTGGAGACGCTGACCCTGCTCGGCCAATACACGGCGGCCAATTTCAGCGCCACCTCGGACGGCTTCGGCGGCACGCTGATCACCGATCCGCCGGCGTCGAGCTCGGCGATACAGACGCCATTGGCGGCGCACCATTGATCAGCGGATACCCTGCTCAAATGGCGCGGGGTGTGACCATTCCGCAACCGACGCTGGCGCAGACCCCGGTAAGAGGTCAGGCCCGGCTCTGCGCCGCTTCGAAGCGGGCGCGTCCGGCCTCGCCGAGATCGCGCAGTCCCTCCGCGAGGAGCCGCGCCGTGGCCGCTTCGAGCTTTTGCTCGAGCTCGGCGAAGAACGCATTGCGGTCGCGGCCGGGCGGGATCGGGTCGAGCACCTCCACGCAGATCCGGCCGGGAAAGCGCAGGAACCGGCGGCGCGGCCAGAACAGGCCGGAATTGAGCGCCACCGGAACGCAGGGCGCCCCGCAGTCGGCGTAGAGGAAGGCGACCCCGAACTTGTATTTCGGCGCCGCCCCGGCCGGGCGCCTCGTGCCTTCGGGGAAGATGATGATCTGCCGGCCGGCGGCGACGGCGGCGCGGGCCCGCGCCGTCATCGCGGTCAGGGCCGATCGGCCGGCGCCGCGATCCACCGGGATCATCCCGCCCTTCCACAGGCACCAGCCGAATACCGGTATCCACATCAGCTCGCGCTTGAGGATGAAGACGGGATCGCCGAGCAGCGCGAGCAGCGCAAACGTCTCCCACGTCGATTGATGCTTGGCCGCGACGATGATTCCGCCCGGCGGGATCTTCTCGCGGCCGCGCCATTCCACGTCGAGCCCGCAGACATGGCGAAGCAGCCACAGATTGGTGCGGCCCCACAGCTTGGCCACCGCGACCACGCACCAATACGGCATCACCAGCGTCGGCACGGCGAGCAGAAGGTGGGCGAGGAGGTTGAGATAGAACAGCAGATTGAACAGGATCGAGCGGAGCAGGATCACGTCGGAGGTCCGTGGTTGGCGGTGCGACCCGGACCGACGATTCCATCGGTCCGGATGGGTGTTCCCATGCCTTCTACAGGCGAGTGCGCCGTCTTGTCCCAACATTTGGGAACCAGACGTCGGGGGCGGACAACAGGGGTCGCGGGGATCAGATCGGGGATCAGATCTTGGTCAGATCTTGGCCCGACCGCGCGAGGCCGCGACCGTCGTCGCGCCCGGCGGCGCGTCGAGCCCGATCCGTGCGCTCGCCACGATGTATTTGAAATACTCCAAAGCGAGGATTTTCACGTTGGCCGGATGCGACCACCACGGCGCGGCACGGCGTTGCTGGGTCACCACCGGGTAGGGGATCAGCGTGACGCCCGGCAATTGGTGGGCAAGTTCGAGCATGGCGCGCGGCATGTGATAGCTCGATGTGACCACGATGAGCGAGCGGAAGCCATGGTCGAGCGCCCAGCGCCGGGTCTCGACGGCGTTGCCGATGGTATTGACGGCGCTGTAATCGAGATCGATGCAGCAGTCGAACCAGCGACGGTGGTCGGGTACGCGGCGCATCAGGTCGGCGGTGTTGGTGCGGGGGTCGACCCCGCTGATGAGCAGTCGCCGGCCGCGCGCCGCTGCCAGCAGGTCGACCGCATCATCGAGCCGCGACGCACCGCCGGTCAGCGCGACGATGCCGTCGGCGCTCCGGTCGAGGCGCACCTCTTCGCTGGCGACGTGGAAGGCGAACCAGAGAAAGCCGCCGCCGAGCAGCACCATCGCCAGCCAGCACGCCGCAACGGTGACCTGCCACAGCCGGCGCAGCCGAACGAAGCGCAGCATCGTCCGCTCACGTCGCGGGACCGCGCCGGTTGGCGGAAATGAGTCGTGCTCGACCGTCATGAGGAGCCATCAGCGAAGCGCCAGTATAATGCGGAATTTGGCGCTTGGATGGCATGTTACCATCAATAAATGGTTCTCAAAGTGTGAATCACGACCTGGCGGGAGGTGACCGCGGTAATGACCGCGATCAGGATTACCTCGCCCGCGACCATGGCGTAGCCCACCGCCCCGATGGAGAAGGCGCCGAACAGGGCGGTCGCCTGGGCCTCTCCCGCGGTGCCGACGAACAGGTCGCTGATCGGCCCAGCGAGCGAAAGGAAGGCCATGGCCGCGAGGCCGCCGATCGCTCCGCCCTTGAGGCCGAGGGCGAGGAAGTGGCGCTGGAACTGGCCCGCGATATAGGCTTCCTTGGCGCCGACGAAGTGCAGCACCTCGACGATGGGCCGGTTGCTCGCCATTGCCCCTCGGGTGGCGAAGGCCACCGAGAGCACCGTCGCCGCCAGCACCAGCCCGAAAATTCCGAGGCCCAAGGCCACGGCGGCGGCCGCCATGCGGCGCATGCGGTCGATCCAGCCGCGGTGGTCGTCGAGGCTGGCGCCGGCGACCTCTGCGGTGAGCATCTGGCGCAGCGCCGGGATGTCGAGCCTGATGCCCGCGGCGACGCGGACGGCGATCATGCGCGGCACCGGCAGTTCGTCGAGCGAGAGGCCGCCCAGCCACGGCTCCAGCAGCTTGTCGGACTCCGATTTGCTGTAGGTGCGGACCTCGGCCACGCCGGGGGTGGCGCGGGCGAGGCCCTCCGCCTTGAGGACCTGCGCATCGAGGTCGTTGCCCGCGGTGGGGCGGACCTGGATCGTGATCTCGCGGGCGATGTCGGACTGCCATTCGGAGGCCGCGCCGATCACCATCGCGACGCCGCCACTGGTCACCGCGGCGAGAAACGTCATGATCGCGACCACCGCGGCGAGCGCATTGCCGGCGATCGAATCCTTCGGGACGATCGTAGCCTCGCCGCGCGCATGCTCGCGCGGGCCGCCGTCGCGGCGCGGCAGGCCGAGGCGCTGGCGCAGGACGCCGACGGCCTGCTCAATCATAGACATGAATGCGACCGTCATGGAGCACCAGACGACGGGCATCATACTGGTCCATCAAGGCGATATCATGGGTCGCGATGACCACCGAGGTGCCGGACTTGTTGAGCTCGATGAACAGCCGCAGCAGCCGCTGCGCCAGCGCCGGATCGACGTTTCCGGTCGGCTCGTCGGCGAGCAGGACCTGCGGCCTCGCGATCACCGCGCGGGCGATGGCGGCGCGCTGCTTCTCGCCGCCCGAGAGCACCGGCGGCAGCGACCACATGCGATCGCCGAGGCCGACCCAGCCCAAAAGCTCGGTCACTTCGTCGTAATAGGTCCCCTCGTTGCGGCCGAGCACCTTCAGCGGCAGGGCGACATTGTCGAACGTGGTGAGGTGATCGAGCAGGCGGAAGTCCTGGAACACGATGCCGATCCGGCGCCGCAGGACCGCGAGCGAATCCTTGCTGAGCGTCGCGGTGTCGTGGTCGAACAAGGTGATCAGCCCGCGCGTCGGCCGCATCGAAAGGAACAGCAGGCGCAGCAGCGAGGTCTTGCCCGCCCCCGACGGTCCGCTGAGGAACTGGAACGAATGGGGCGTGATCTTGAAGCTCAGGTCGCGCAGGATTTCCGGGCCGAGCCCGTATCGCAATCCCACATTCTCGAACTGGATCACGCCGTTCTCCGAATCAGGCGCTGCGACCAGGTTGCTCCGGGCCGGCCGTTCGCGCCGGCGCGGCGCCGACGATGCGCATCGGCGCGACGGGGCCGAGGCCGTCGCCGGACCGTAAACGAATCCGTGCGGGCCTCGCAACCCGCGCCGCCACGCGCATCGATGCCCACGGGCCGCCGGAATCCGTCGCGATCGGCGCAAAGCTGTGACGAATCGCAGCTGCGGAGGGGACTGCTTTCGTGACAGCATTCCGGCGGGGAAGTGTGGGGAGGGCCCGGATCGAGGGGGTCCCCTGCTTTCGATCCGGGCCGCTTCCCGCCCGGAGGATCGCCGAACTGCGGGCGTGAGACCTCGGCGCAGGCGGGAAGGCCGCCCATTAAGAGCCCCGACGCCTCCGAGTGCACCGCGCCAGCCGCCTCCGAGTGCACCGTGGCTGGCCGGCTTTCAGTCCGAGCGACTGATTGGGGCCGTGGATTGTAGAGTTGCAACACCGAGCCGAAAAGTTCGGTGCATAACTTCTTTGTCATCTTTTCTGAATGTGTATGGTTGTAAGTTCCCATAGTGGCACCTCCGTCACGCTTCCCCGACGAAAGGGCCCTGTTACCGGGACCCCGGCCGTGCCTTCCCGTTCGGCTGGGGTTTCCGTTTGATGCGGTGGACGGCGCCCGCTCCCGGCATCGAAGTGCCATAGAGTGATCGTTGTGACGAATCACATGAGGGGAGCCGTCCGGATGCAAATTACCACGATCGGTTTGGATATCGCCAAGAACGTGTTTCAGGTCCACG
>DASYNT010000207.1:0-3931 GCA_036008405.1 Xanthobacteraceae bacterium | reverse complement strand
TCGGCGGCGGGCATCGCCCTGAGGGCGGCGCTGAACGCCCGGTCGGACGGACTTTGCGCCCCGAATGCGGATTGCGGCGCGGGCCCGTACAGGTCGGCCGTCCCGTCGAGGCGATTGACCTTGATGAAGATCGCGCCCGCTTCTTCGGCGCCGTGCCGGCGCACCGCGGCGAATAGGCCCTCGACGTTGCAGCGCCTGATATAGGCCGCGACCCAAAATCCCGATTTCAGACGCATGGCCGTTTGCATAAGCGCCCGCGGGCGCGGTGGCAAATCAATCCAGCGGGCGGCCGATGGCCGCGCTCAGCTCGCGCCGCAATCGCGGCGTGACCTGTCCGGTGACCGGCAGATTGTGGTCCTTCTCGAACCGCGAGATCGCCGCGCGGGTGGCCTCGTCGGCGATGCCGCTCGTCTTGACCGGGCCATAGCCGTATTCATTGAGCGCGCGCTGCACCGCGCTCAACGGCCGGGGCGGGTTGATGAGCTCGGCAATCGGATCGGTGCGGGAAGCGGTCGGCTGCACCCGCGGACGCGGCGTCGGCACCGGATCGAACCTCGCGCTCTCGGCCGTGGGCGGGCGCGGACGCGGCAGCACGGCACCGGTCGGCTCGTTGGAAACCACCGGAAGCGGCTTGATCGCAAAGATCGGCGCCGGATGCGGGCCCGATTGCAGGAACAGTCCGTTGACCAGGATCAACGTGACCGCACCGGCCGCGACCACCGCGCCGATGACGTCGCGGCGATGGCTCACCAAAAAGCGCAGCACGCAGGGCAGTCGCGCCGTCACCAGCGTTGCGAGGCTGCCCGTGAAGAAGTCGGCTATTCCGCCCATGGAATTCATGTCACGCACTTTTCTTTACGGCTGCCTTGAAGCGGCCCGGAGCCCCTGTGGTGAACGACGGCGTGGCCGGGTATTCGATCGCCCCAGGGCGGGCGATCTTGCGGACCGGCTCGACGGCGCAGCGGCGTTCGCAGTCGAGCGGAAGCCGCATGGTCACCCGCGTCCCCCGCCCGACCCGGCTGAGCATGCTGACCTCGCCGCCGTGCAACTGCACGAGCCCCTTGACGATGGAAAGGCCGAGGCCGGCGCCGTCATGGGTGCGGGCGTAGGATCCGCGCACCTGGAAGAACGCATCGCCGAGCCGGCCGAAGTGCTCGGGCGCGATGCCGATGCCGGTATCCTCGACCGACACCACGAGATGCTGTCGGTCGGCGGTGGCGTCGATGGTCACCGTACCGCCACGGTTGGTGAACTTCAGCGCATTGGCGACGAGGTTGATCACGATCTGCTTCAGCGCGCACGGGTCGGCGACGATGTCCGGCAGGTCCGCTGGCGCATTGCATTGGAGCGCGACGCCGACGTCTTTGGCTTTGAGCGCAAGCAGTTCGCGGCAGCCCTCGATCACCGCCGCCGGATTGAACCGTTCCGGCGCGATTTCGAAATTGCCGGTCTCCAGCCGCGATAGGTCGAGAATGCCGTTCACCACCCCGAGCAGGTGTGCGCCGGAATCGTTGATCATGCGCACATATTCCTGGCGGCGCGCGGCGTCGATGCGAAACCGCTCCGCGTCGAGCAGCATGTCGGAGAAGCCGATGATGGCGTTGAGCGGGGTGCGCAACTCGTGGCTCATGACGGCGAGAAACCGGCTCTTGGCGGCATTGCCGCGCTCGGCCTCGGCGCGCGCATCGATCAGGGCCTGGTGCTGGGCCTTCTGCTTCGACACGTCGCGCATCACCGCGACGACCTCGCGGCCGGCAGAGCCGGCCTGCGGCCGCTCCTGCGGATCGAGCGGCCGGCATTGCATCTCGACCCGGACGAAGCCGCCCTCGTCGTCACCGAGCTTGGCGCGACGGATGCGGAATTCGACGTTGCCGGTCGATCCGTTCGCCGCCGCATTGGAGAGCGCGGTCAGGAACGCCGGCCGGTCGCCGACATGGATGCGGTCGAACAGCCCGAGCCCATACAGTTCTCCGGCGGCGATGCCGAGAACCGCCTGCGCATTGGCCGAGGCGAACAGCACCCGGCCGCCGGCGCCGTGGCGGGTCACGACGTCGGACATATTGCCCGCGAGCAGGCGACAGCGCTCCTGTTCGGCGATGAACCGCCGGGAAGCAGCACGTGCGACCCGCTCGGCGCCGAGTGCGATGCCGGTCGCATAAAGCACGACCGACACGAAGCCCAGCGCGGCGGGGCTTTCGGCCTGTTGCGTGATCGCGGGCATTTCGGCGGCAGGATTGGCCAGCATCGAAAGCGCCGCGCCGCCGAGCGCCAGCATGGCCGCGGCCGCCATCACGCGCCGCGACCCCGACACCGCCGCTTCCAGCGGGATCAGCACCAGCCAGACGGCGGCGATCGAATTGATGCCGCCGGAATGCATTGCGACGGCGATCGCGACGCTCGCCAGCACCAGTGCGGAAACGAGATGGGCGCTTTCATACCGGCCGGTGCACGACAGGTAACAGGCCGCTGCGATCGGAGCGATGGTCCAGGCCAGAATGATGAATTCGAGAATGCTCGGAACGCCGCGCACCGCGAAGAACACCGGCAGGGCGGCGAGCGCGAACAGGCTTGCAAACAGCCGCGGGGCGATGAAGGCGCGGTGGCGCGCCGCGGCCACCTCGTCCGGGCGTGCCGACGGATGCACCAGCGCGTCCAGGTAATCCCCGATGGGTTGCGACGATCTCACTTGCCTCGACCCACGCCACCGCTGGTGGTTCTGCGCCCCGACACCGGTGCCCGACACCAGTGCCCATGTCGGGACCAGTCAGCCCACTGACTTGTTGAAGCCGTGGAGCGACCGGCCCAGACGGAAGCGAACCATCTGCTCAGGCCGCACCACCGGGACGCATGCCCCGCTCTCGTCCCGGGATCGTGGCAAAGGGCCATTAAGCGAATGCTAAGGACGCGGCCGTGGTTTGCTCCGAAGCGGCGGCGCCGGCCGGAATCGGCCGCCACCGCGCGTGAATCCGCCTGCATGGTGAACGGCCCGTTGCGGCAATGACCGCATGGTGAACGCAGGGTAACCGATTGCCGATTTTGACAGGTACCGCCGCCCGATGCCGATCGATAAAATTGTCGGAAATGTTGAGGCAGAATTTACGAGAATTTAGCGGAGCCGTCGAACGCGATTTTCAGCCGGCTCCGCTATATCCGACGTGGGGATACGGGATGGGGGAACAGCATAAGGGCAGGACCATGATGTTCCTTTTGCGCACGGCGTTCTGGATGGGCGTCGTCCTCGCGCTGCTGCCGACCTTCGGCGCGAAACAGGCGACGCCGCCGGCGCCGGGTTTCGGGGCCACGGAAGCGGTGAGCGCCGCTTCGGCGACGTTTGCCGACATGATAGCGTTCTGCAGCCGTCAGCCCGAGGCCTGCGCGGCAGGCGCCCAGTTTGCGTCCGCCTTCGGCCAGCGCGCCCAGGCCGGGGCGAAGATGCTCTATGAGATCGTCGGACAAAAGTTCGGCAAGGCTGACGGCGCGGCCGACGCCGCGGACACTTCGGGCAGCGTGCCGACCGGAGATGCGAAGCCCTCGCAGCACACCCTGACATCGGCTGACCTTGCGCCGGCGTGGCACGGCCCGCATCGCAGGGACCGAGGCTCGATCTGATCCTGCTCGATCTGATCCCTTGCCCCTCGCATTGAGCGGGCAGACGCCCTGCGGGATTCCGCTCGGGCTATGGCCATTCGCCGCGCTGCCCCTTATGTAAAGGTCGCCATGCGGCATGCCGCCTTGCGTTCGGGACATCATGACGATCGACGAGATCAGCGAAAACTTTGCCATCCTGGATGAATGGGACGACCGCTATCGCTACCTCATCGAGCTCGGGCGCATGCTGGCGCCGTTGCCCGAGGCGGCGCGAACCGATGCCAACAAGGTGCAGGGCTGTGCCAGCCAGGTCTGGCTGACCACCAAGGTCACGCCCGGCGCG
>DASYNT010000206.1:0-4224 GCA_036008405.1 Xanthobacteraceae bacterium | reverse complement strand
GCCAAAAACCGCGTTAACCTCGCCTCGCCGCCCTGGCATCTGCAGCCCGTCCCGTTGGTCAATCGATCGAAGCTTGCTAAGAATGCATGAGTCGTAGGCGCCGCGGGTTGCGGCTGGAGAAACGCGCCATGGGGACCGGGTTGAAGGGCAGATCATCGCTGGGCCGCCGGTTGCAGCCTTGTCTCGCCGCGTTCGGCATCGTGGTCAGCGGCGCCGGCGGCGCGCTGGCGGCGGAGTGCTTTCCGCACTGCGATTACGTCCACAATTACGGGCCCTACGACTTCACCTATGTGCGCCCCGGCCTTTACGGATATCCGGTCTGCAATGCGCGCGGGGAGTGCCTGCCCAATCTCGTCTATTCCACTTCGGGGCGGGCGCGGCGCGGCAATATCGAGGTGCGTTTCCTGTCACGGCCGCGTCGGCGACCTTGAGCCATCGTTTCCGCGGTCCGCATCGTCGACAACCTCATTGTGGGGAGCACGCCGGGCGGGGTCTCACCATGAACATCGGCTGGCGGGCCTAGATCGCAGGCTGGCGGCAACTTTCGACGCTTCCCCGACATCCGGCTTCACAGACAATGTCTCCCGACATCTGGTTCATCCTCGTCCTCGCGATCAAGATGGCGGTCGCGGCGGGATTCGTGGTCGCAGCATCCTTCGTCGCGGAACGCGCCGGGGCGCTCGTCGGCGCCCTGGTGTTGACGCTGCCGATCGGGGCCGGCCCGGCCTACATCCTGCTTGCGCTCGATCACGGCGCCGCCTTTATTGCCGACAGCACCGTCGCCAGCCTCGCGGTGCATGCGGCGTCGGGCATTTTCGGCATGGCCTATGTGGTGGCGGCGCAGCGACGCTCGTTCGCCGTCACCATGGCGGTGGCGGTCGGGACCTGGATCGCCTGCGCGCTCGCGATACGCGCGATCACCTGGTCGGTACCGTCGGCCATTGTTCTCAACGTCGCCGCCTACGGCGTCTGCGTGGCGCTGGCGCAGCGCTACCTGCATGTGCGGATGCCGGCCATCGCCAGGCGCTGGTTCGACGTCCCGCTCCGCGCCGCGCTGGTCGCGGTGCTGGTCGGCGCCGTGGTCATGCTCGGCGACAATGTCGGCCCGGTGCTGGCCGGCATCTTCGCAGTGTTCCCGATCGTGATGCTGAGCATCATGCTGATCCTGCATCCGCGCATCGGCGGCGTCGCCACCGCGGCGATCATCGCCAATGCGATGTGGGGGCTGGTGGGGTTTGCGCTGGCCATCCTGACGCTTCATCTCGCGGCGGTGCCGTTCGGCGCCCCGCTGGCGCTGGCGAGCGCGCTCGCGGTGTCGGTGGTCGTCAACATCGCCATCTTCCTGGTCCGCCGCGGCGGCCATGCGGCGCGCCTGGCGGCGCTCAATTCCGTGGCTTCGCCAGGAGCTTGAGGGCGTAGAGCGCCTCCATCGCCTGGCGCGGCGACAGCTCGTCGGGATGCAGCGCGGCGAGCGCCTTCATCACCGCTTCGGCGGCGGGATCGACCGGCGGCGCGGCGGGGCGGGCGGCCGCGCTGAACAGCGGCAGGTCGTCGATCAGATGGCGCGCCGGCGACATCCGGTCCTCCGCCTCGAGCTCGGCCAGAACCAGCCTGGCGCGCTCGATCACCTTGCCCGGCAGGCCCGCGAGCTTGGCGACCTGGATGCCGTAGGAGCGGTCGGCCGCGCCCGGTACGACCTCGTGCAGGAACACCACGTCGCCCTGCCACTCCTTTACCCGCACGGTGGCGTTGAACAGCCGCGGCAGCTTTGCCGCGAGCGCCGTCAACTCGTGGAAGTGGGTGGCGAACAGCGCCCGGCAGCGGTTCTGCTCGTGCAGGTGCTCGATCGTCGCCCAGGCAATCGAGAGGCCGTCGAAGGTCGCGGTGCCGCGGCCGATCTCGTCGAGGATGACGAGCGAGCGTTCGCCGGCCTGGTTGAGGATGGCCGCCGTCTCCACCATCTCCACCATGAAGGTCGAACGCCCGCGGGCGAGGTCGTCCGCCGCGCCGACCCGGGAGAACAGCCGGTCGACCACGCCGATCCGGGCCTGCCTGGCGGGCACGAAGCTGCCGATCTGGGCGAGCACCGCGATCAGCGCGTTCTGGCGCAGATAGGTCGACTTGCCCGCCATGTTGGGCCCGGTGATGAGATAGATCCGCCCCGCCGCCGCGGGCTTGGATGGTGACAGGTCGCAATCATTGGCGACGAACGGGCCGCCGTCGCGCGCGAGCGCCTGCTCGACCACGGGATGCCGCCCGCCCGCGATGATGAAATCGCGGCTCGCATCGACCTCCGGCCGCACATAGGCGCGCTCCACCGCGAGCGTCGCCAGCGCGGCGGCGACGTCGATCGCGGCGAGCGCCTGGGCGGCGGCCTTGATGGCGTCCGCCGCCGCGACCACGCGGGCGGCGAGACGCTCGAAAATCTCCAGTTCCAGGCCCAGCGCGCGGTCCGCCGCATTGGCGATCCTGGCTTCCAGGGCGCCGAGCTCGGTCGAGGTGAAGCGGACCTGCCCTGCCAGCGTCTGGCGATGGATGAAGGTCGCATTCCAGGGCGGGCTCGCGAGCTTGTCGCCGTGCTGCGCGGTGACCTCGACGAAGTAGCCGAGCACGTTGTTGTGACGGATCTTGAGCGACTTGACCTGGGTGTCTTCGGCATAGCGGGCCTGCAGCGCCGCCACCACTCGGCGGGATTCGTCGCGCAGTGCACGGGTTTCGTCGAGGGCCGCGTCGTAGTGCGCCCCGACGAAGCCGCCGTCCCGCTTGAACAGCGGCAGCTCGTCGCCGAGCGCGGCGGCAAGTTCCGCCGCGACGGCGGGGTCCGGCCGCTGCAGCGCCGCCATTGCGTCGATGACGTCGGCGACCGGGGCGGACATCGCGAGCCGCGCGCGCAGATGGGCCGCGGCGTCCAGGCCGTCGCGGATCGCGGCGAGGTCGCGCGGACCGCCGCGGCCCACGACGAGGCGCGCCAGCGCGCGGGCGAGATCGGGCGCGGCGGCGAGCTGCTCGCGGATATCGCCGCGCAACGTGGCATCGGTCGTAAACAGATCGACTGCGTCGAGCCGGCGGCCGATCGCGGCGGGGTCGGTGAGCGGGGCGGCCAGGCGCTGCGACAGCAGCCGCGCGCCCGCGACGGTGACGGTGCGATCGATGGCTCCGATCAGCGAGCCGCGCCGCTCGCCGGCCTGGGTGCGCATCAATTCGAGATTGGCCCGGGTCGCCGCGTCGATGACGAGCGTCGCGCCCGCGGCCTCACGGGTCGGCGGCGACAGCGGCGGTCGCCGGCCGATCTGGGTGCGCTCCACATAGGTGATGCAGGCGGCGGCCGCGGTGAGTTCCAGCCGCGACAGCATCCCGAATGCATCCGTGGTCGCCACCGCGAAATAGGACGCGAGCCGGCGCTCGGCGCTGGCGCCGTCGAACACGTCGCGCCCGAGCGGCGTCACCGGCAGCGCCCGTAGCAGCGGCGCCAGCTCGGGGTCGCCGTACAGCGCATCGGACACGATGATCTCGCCGGGCTCGAGCCGCGCCAGCTCCGCCGGCAGCCCGTTGCGGTCGCATTCGGTGAGGCGGAACTCGCCGGTGGAAATATCGAGGAAGGCGAGCGCGAACGCGCTGTCGCCCTCCGCCGACAGCCTCGCGCGTGCGATGGCGACCAGATAGTTGTTGCGCCGGGCATCGAGGAGCGAATCCTCGGTCAGGGTGCCCGGCGTCACCAGCCGCACCACGTCGCGGCGCACCACGCTCTTGCCGCCGCGTTTGCGCGCCTCGGCGGGGTCTTCGGTCTGCTCGCACACCGCCACCCGGTGGCCCAGCGCGATGAGGCGATGGAGATACTCGTCGGCGCGCTCGATCGGCACGCCGCACATGGGAATGTCCAGGCCGCGATGCCTGCCGCGCTTGGTGAGCACGATGCCGAGGGCGCGGCTCGCCACCTCGGCATCGGCGAAGAACAGCTCATAGAAATCGCCCATCCGGTAGAACAAGAGGCAGTCGGGATTGGCGGCCTTGATCTCGACGTACTGCTCCATCAGCGGCGTGACGCGCTGGTCCTCGCCCGAAGGCGCGGGCGTCGGCTCTTTCGCGGGGGGGAGTCGCGTCGCATCCATGGCGCGACGCTAGTGGAGACCGGGGTCGAGTCAATCGCGAAGCGACGGCCACATCGGGATCGCACGACATTGTCGAGACCGAAAACCGCGTGCGGCTCCCGGACACCCCTCTGGG
>DASYNT010000205.1:0-6354 GCA_036008405.1 Xanthobacteraceae bacterium | reverse complement strand
GGTGCCGATCCGCCCGCCCACGGTGCCGGCCGGCACCGCGCGGCTGCGCTTCGCCTTCACTGCCCGCCACGACGACGGCGACATCGCCCGGCTCGCCGATCTCGTGCGCACCGGCGTGGCGATTGCAGCATGACCGCCGTCTTCGTCACCGCGACCGGCACCGATATCGGCAAGACCTTCATCGCCCGCGGCATGATCCATCAATTGCGGGCGCGGGGCCGCACCGTCGAGGCGCTCAAGCCGGTCATCACCGGGTTCGATCCCCGCACCCCGCAGGCGACCGACACCGGCCGCCTGCTGCTGGCGCTCGGCCACGCCCTGACGCCGGAACTGATCGCGGACGTATCGCCCTACCGGCTGCGCCAACCGCTGTCCCCCGACATTGCCGCCCGCCGCGAGGGCGCCAGGATCGATTTCGCCGCGCTGTGTGCCCATTGCCGCCGCGCCATCGCACGCCACGGCGATGCGCTGATCGTCGAAGGGATCGGCGGCATCATGGTGCCGCTCGACGATCGCCGCACCGTGCTCGACTGGATGATCGAACTCGATCTGCCGCTGATCCTCGCCGCCGGCACCTATGTCGGCACGCTCAGCCATACTTTGTCCGCGCTCGACGTGCTCGACCGCAACGGGCTCAAGGTGGCCGCCGTGGTGGTGAACGAAACCCCCGGCAGCGCCGCCGACCTCGACGACACCGCCGCCACCATCCGCCGTTTCACCACCGGCATTGAAGTGTTCGCACTGCCGCGGCTGCCCGAGGGCATGTTCGACCATCCGGTGATGGCCTGGCTCGCCGACATGATGTGACCGTGCTTCCTGACGCAATCTTCGGGCTATCGTCGCAGCGCCATGCAGTGCCGAATGGCCAGCCCCGCCGCCCGGCATTTGGCGACCAAGGCGGGCCTATTCCGCCATCAGCTCGCCCGATCCGCCGAACTCGGCGGGAAAATCCTTCAGCTTCGGAAGTCCGTCGCGCATCGGCAGCACGGTCTCGGCGTAGTTGATATGGACGCCCGGGCTGAACCTGAGCGTCGGCAGCGTGGCCGCGAAGACATCGACCAATGCCAGCGACGGGTGACTGGTCATCAGATGGCCTCCGCACTTCTTGCAGTATTGCCGCTGGCTCATCGGCGTCTTCTGGAACGTCCCCACATATTCGGCGCCGGCCGTGACCTGCACGGCGTCGGGCTTCCAGAGCGTGAAGGCGTTGACCGGTCCGCCGGACCACGAACGGCATGACCGGCAATGGCAATAGCCCATGCCTTCCGGTTCCCCCGAGACCTCCAGATGGACAGCCCCGCAAAAACATTCACCGGAGTATGTCGCCATTCCTGCCTCCTTCATTTGCTGGCATCGCCGCAGTCGAGCGGAGCGCAGAGCGGTCCGGTCGGCAGCCGGTCGAGGCCGGCGAACTGATCGCGTTTGCCAATCACAATCCGCAAACCTCACACCCATCCCATCACGAAGATCGTCTCCGCTACACTCTCCAGGTTGAGCAGCATGTGGAGCAGGATCACCAGCGTGGTCGAGCCGCTGCGCCAGCGCACGAAGCCGAACAGCACGCCGATCAGGAACACCTGCGCGGTGCCGAACCAGTCGTATTGCACGTGCAGCAGCGACCAGATCAGAGCGAGCACCAGGATGGCCGGCAGCGCGTCGCGGGGCTCGTGGACGAAACCGCGGAACATGAAGCCGCGGAACAGCAATTCCTCTCCCACCGGCGCCGCCACGAGGATCGCGAGCCACAGCCACGGCAGCGTGCCCTCGGCCTGGGCGGTCCGGTGCAACTCGAGCTGGAACGCCGGCACCATTTCCTTGCCGAGCGCAAGGGTCATGCCATCGGCCACGAGGATCACCGCCATGAGCCCGGCCGCCGCGATGGCGATGTCGCGCCGGCGCGGAATGTCGAGGCCGAGATAGGCGAGCGCATCGGAGCCGGACAGCCGGGTCGCCAGCACCAGCGTGATGATCTCGACGGGATTGCCGACCAGCGTGTAGACCGCGACCGCGGTACCGTCGTAATCGACCCGCGTCGGGTCGAAATTCTTCACCATCGTCAGCGCCGCGATGCCCATGGCCTGGCCGAGCACGAACGCCAGGGTGGCGAAGCCGGCCGTCGCCCACAGGCCCCAGACCTTCATTATTTCCGGCCTTCGGCCCAGGCGCCGAGCCGGTCGCGCTCCTCGTCGGTCATGTCGGTCTGGTTGCCGAGCGGCATCGCCCGCTCGACCACGACCTGGGCGATGATCTCTTTGGCGTAACGCCGCAATTGCTCGACCGTTTCCAGCCTGATGCCCTTGGGCGGCTTGTCGAAGGCCTCATGGGTCGGCATCTCGGAATGGCACATCACGCAGTGCCGGGCCGCGAGCGCGACGGCTTCGGCGTCGGTCATCGGACCCGCCGCCTGGGCACCCGTCGCGGCTGCGAACGCAGCCGCAACCACGCCGAGCCGCCTTGCAGCATGACCCCGTGAACCTGTTTTCATGCGGCAGCTCCGCCGTGGAGACCGCTCAGGTCAGCAGGATGGAAGCGCCCGTGGTGGCGCGGGATTCCAGGTCGCGGTGCGCCTTTGCGGCGTCCTTGAGCGGATAGGTCTGGTTGATCGGGATCTTCACCTTGCCGCTGGCGACCACCGCGAAGGTCTCGTCGGCGAGTGCGAGGAGGTCTTCGCGCTTGGCGCCATAATGGTTGAGGGTCGGCCGCGTCGCGAACAGCGAGCCCTTGAACTGCAGCAGGTTGATGTTGAAGGCCTCGATCGGGCCCGACGCACTGCCGAAGCTGACGAACATGCCGAGCGGACGGATGCAGTCGAGCGAGGCCGGAAAGGTGGTCTTGCCGACGCCGTCATAGACGACATCGCACAGCGCACCCTTGGTGATCTCCTTGACGCGGGCGACGAAGTCCTCGTCGCGATAGAGAATGGTGTGGTGACAGCCATTGGCGCGCGCGAGCTCGGCCTTTTCCTTGGTACCGACGGTGCCGATCACGGTGGCGCCCAGCGCATTGGCCCACTGCGACGCGATCAGGCCGATGCCCCCCGCGGCGGCATGGACCAGTATGGTGTCGCCTTTCTTTACCGGGAAGGTGCGGCGCACCAGATAGCACACCGTCATGCCCTTGAGCATGGCGGCGGCGGCCTGCTCGTAGCTGATGCCGGCCGGCAGCTTGACGGCCCGTTCCGCCGGCAGCAGCCGTTCGGCCGCATAGGCGCCGAGCGGAACCACGTAGCCGACCCGGTCGCCGACCTTGAGATCGGTGACTCCCGGACCGACCGCGATCACCTCGCCGGCGCCCTCGTTGCCGGAGACGAACGGCATTCCGACCGGGGACGGATACATCCCGGAGCGGAAATAGGTATCGACGAAATTGACCCCGGCGGCATGCTGCCTGAGCCTGACCTGCCCCGGCCCCGGCACCGGTATGTCGATGTCCTCATAGGTTAGCACCTCGGGGCCGCCGGTCTTATGCACGCGCACTGCCGCAACCATGACTCTCTCCCTTAATGTCCGTCTGGCAGGGTTTGCATGAACCCCGTCACTTGTCCAATGGCGCGGGATCATAGGTAGTCGCGGCCGCGACGCAAGCAGCGGGCGCAGCAACTGCGCCAAACCCCCAAGAACGAGGGGCGTTTTTCATTTCATGAAAAACAACCCCATGCAAAGTGACGCCTGCCGACGGTCCCTGCCTGTTGCGGATCGCGGATGTGTCCCAGGCGGCCGATCAGGTCGGCCATGGCTTGGGCGGCGCAAACGACGTCGCGGTGAACTGGATTTCCGTGATCGCCTTGAGGCTGCGGGCGCCGTAGCGGAACGGCACGATGAGACGCAGCGGCGCGCCATGTTCGGGCGGAATCGGCGCATCATTGAGCTGCCAGGCCAGCACGACCTGCGGGTGCATCAGGATCGTCATGTCCTCGTCGATGAAGTACGCATCCGAGCCCACCAGCCGGCAATAATTGGCGAAGCTCTGGGCGCCGACCGCCTGAGCGAAATCGGAAAACCGCACGCCGGTCCACTTCACGGTGCCGCGCGGGTTCGGGGCGCCGCATTGCAGCCGCACCACATAGGAATGCCGCGGCAGCTTTTCGAGCACGTCGAAGGTCAGGGTGCCCGACAGTGTCGCGGTGCCGCGCCCGTCGACCTTGATCTTCATCTTGCGGACGTCGTATTCGCCTTCGGGCGTCTTGTTCTTGGTGCGCCACAGCACGCCGGTGATTGCGCCGGCTTCCTGGGGCGTGTACTCGACCGCGGAACCGTCGGGGTTGAGGGGCAGCGTCGAAATCTGGCGCAGCTTGGTTTCCACCAGGCCGTCGGGCTGCGGTGCGCCTTGAGCCGCGAGTTGCTCGGCCTTGAGCGAGGCGAGCGACAATCCCGCCAGCGCCGTCGCGGAGAACTGCATGGTTTCGCGTCGAGACATTCTCATCGTCACCTCCCGTATCGACCGTTGTTGAACGAAAACGCTGCTGATCCGAAACGCGGCCCGGCGCCATCATAACTGCGACCGCTCGTCCTGTTACGCATCATGGCGTGTAGGCCTCCATGCCTCCGGCCTTGATCGCGGGTGCGACGGCGGCCGACGACAGGAATTTGGCGAACGCCGCCGCTGCCGCGGGTTCGCGGGCATTGGCAACAAGCCCCGCTGCCATCAGGAACTTGATCCCGGGAATGTCGGGCAGCGGCTCCAACAACTGGACGCCGTTCAGGGTGAAGAAATTGCGCCGCTGCGCCACCCCGAGCTGGGCTCCTCCGGAAGCGACCAGCTGGGCCGCGGCGTCGCCGCCCTGGGTCAGCTTGATTTTCGGCTTGATTTGTTCGGCAATCCCCAGTTTCGCGATCAGATCGTCGAAATACATGCCGTCCTGCGCGCCGTTGGCCGGGTTGGGCTGGGCGATGCTTTCGACCGCCAGCAGCGTCCGCTTGAGCGCGTCGGCGGTGCTGATGTCGGGCTTGGGCGCGCCGGCGCGAACGGCGACGCCGAACGGCGAGCGCGCGACGTCGACGATCCCGCCGGGAGCGATGCGTCCCTGCTTCGCCAAGTCCTCCAGGATCGGCCTTTCATTGATGGTCAGGTCCGCCACCTCGCCACCCTGGATCCGTCGCCTCATCAGGACCACGGACCCATATTCGACGACAACCTTGTGTCCGGTCGCGCGCTCGAACTCGCCCGTCACGTCTTTCAGGATCGATGTCATGTTTCCGGCGCTCAGCACTTTGATTTCCGCGGCGGGGGCTACCCCCGCGGCCGATATGAGGCCTGCGAGCAGCAGCGCCAGAATGCTTACAGAACGTGCCATCTATTTCTCCATAGCGAGGCCGGGCGGGGCAGCGCGAACCCGGACCGTATCACACCGAATGCCTTTGTGCAGGAGCCAGCTCGCGGTCGGCGTCGCCGCGGCAGCTTGGCGCGGCGCCCGGCGGGCTGACCGTCACCCCGAAGCAGCATCGCGCGGCCGGGGCGGGCTCATCGACCATGCGGGGAGAAAGAACCCCGCACCCAACCGGTCGGGGCGAAGAGGTGCGCGATCTTCCCGCAGCCGGCTCCAGTTGAATTGGACGTCACTTCGACCTATTAATCCTTGCATCTCACCGTGGACGGGTCCGCTTCTCGTCCACCCTGGCCCGGAATCCGAACATGCGCCTGATCGCCCTCATCGTCGCGTTGATTGCCGCCAGCGCCCCCGCCGCGGCGCAGAGCTGGACGGAATACACCTATCCCGAAGACTTCTTCTCGGTTTCGTTTCCGACCGATCCCACCAAGGAAACCACCACCTATCAGACCGTCGACGGCCGCTCGGTCGAAGCGCGGGTCTATTCCGCCAGCTTGGACGGCAGCGTGTTCAAGATGATGGTGATCGACACTTCCGGTGCTTCGGCGGCGGAAAAGCCGGTCATCGACCACGCGGTCAAGACGCTGTTCCCAGGTGGCGAGGTCAAGCTTGATATCGAGCATCGCATCAGCCGGATCTATGGCCGCCAGCTCAGCATCCTGGGTCCGGATGGCAGCCGCTCGATGGCCGCGCTGTTCTATCACAATGGGCGGCTTTACATGATCGAGGGGAAGGCGCTTCCCACCGCCGCCAGCGGGACGGCCGACGCCATCCGCTTCCAGCAATCGCTGGTCTTCACCGACGACGGGACGAACCGGTGAGGCGCCCACCGCCGCCCGCTGCCGTTCGAGCGCGCGGCGCAGCGCCTTCAAACGCCCTCACCGACCGCCGGCCACCCGCAGCACCGCGCCGGTGGTGAACGACGACTGCTCCGAGAGCAGGAACATTACCGCCTGGGCGATCTCGTCCATGGTGCCGGCGCGGTCCATCGGCACCGCCTTGGTAATGCGCTCGAGCCGGCCGGGCGG
>DASYNT010000204.1:0-18805 GCA_036008405.1 Xanthobacteraceae bacterium | reverse complement strand
TCCCGGATCGACAGCGACCGATCGGCGAGCAGTTCCATCTTGACCGACGCCGGAATCTGGGCGCGGAATGTGGGCAGCCGGTCATTGATGGCGTCGACGATCTTCACCGTGTTGGCGTCCGGCTGCTTGTAGATCGCCAGCACAATCGATTTTTCGTCGTTGAACAGATTGGCCGTATATATGTTTTCGACGTCATCGACCACATTCGCGATTTCGCTGAGCTTGATCGGAACGCCATTGCGATAGGCCACGATCACATCGGCGTATTCCGCAGCGGTGAGCATCGCCGCGGTCGCCGTGAGGATCGTGTTCTGCTTCACTCCGGAGATGGTGCCGACCGGGGTGTTTGAATTGGTCTTGGCGACCACGCTGTGGACGTCCTCGAGCGAGATGCCGTGAGACGCCGCGGCGATCGGATCGACCTGCACCCGTACGGCGAATTTCTGCGCTCCGAACACCAGCACCTGGGCGATGCCGGGCAACTGCGAAATCTGCTGTGCCAGCGTGATCTCGCCATAGTCGTCGACCTTCGACAACGGCAGCGTCGACGACACGAGGCTGAACATGATGATGGGCGAATCGCCCGGATTGACCTTGCGGAACGACGGCGGGATCGTCATTTCGACCGGCAGCTTCCGCGCCGCGACGGTGAGCGCCGTCTGCACGTCAAGCGCAGCGCCGTCGATGTTGCGGTTGAGGTCGAACTGGATGATGATGCTGGCAAGGCCGAGCGACGACGTCGAGGTGATCGAAGTGATGCCGGCGATGGTCGAGAGCTGCCGCTCGATGGGGCCGGCGACCGACGCGCCCATGGTTTCCGGGCTCGCGCCGGGCAAGGTGGCCGTGATCTGGATGGTGGGAAAATCGACCGCCGGCAGCGCCGCGACCGACAGCAGCCGGTAACCGAAGATCCCGAAGACGATCAACGACGCCGTAAGCAGCGTCGTCATTACCGGACGGCGAATGCAGGCTTCCGAAATATTCACCTCATCATGCCCCTGCCTTGCGCTGGCGCACCGTCACCCGCGCCCCGTTGGTCAACAGCAGGTGTCCATCCGTGACCACGACATCGCCTTCGTTGAGACCGGATTCGATGACGGACTCGGCGCCGAGCAGCCGAGCGACCTTGACCGGCGTAACCGTCGCGACGTTATCCTTCACCACGAACACGTAATTGCCCTGCTGGCTGACCTGCACCGCGAGCGTCGGCACCACGACCGCATTCTCGGTTCGCAGCGTCACCTGGGAGGTCACCAGCGTTCCCGGCCACAACAGTTCGTCCTCGTTCGGCATGACGGCACGCACGGTGGCCATGCCGGTGGTGGGGTCGACGGCATTTTCGATCATTGCGATGGTGCCCCGGGCGCGGCGCGTTTCGCCGGGGATGATGGCTTCGACGGAGGTATCGCTCTCCGCCATTGCGATCCGCAGATCGGGCAGGCTGCCCTGCGGCACCATCATCGTCACGTAGACGGGCGCCATCTGGTTGATGGTGGCGATCGGAACCGTATCGGCGGAGCGGGCGAAATTGCCGACCTTGACGGAGGCTTGGCTGATCCGCCCGCTGATCGCGGCACGGATGAAGCAAAAGCTCAACTGGACCTTGAGGTTTTCCAGCGCCGCATTATCCGCCTTGATGGCGGCCCGGAAGGTATCGCCCTGGGTCTTTGCATTGTCGACATTGAGCTGCGGCGTCGCCCCCTTGCCGACCAGTTCGGTGTAGCGGCGGAAATCGCGCTCCGCCATTTCCAATTGGGCCTGGTCGCGGGCCACGTTGGCCTCGGCCTGCGCGATCTGGGCCTGCAATGTGCGCGGATCCAACGTCACCAGGAGATCGCCCTTATTGACGAAGGCGCCGTCGGTGAAGTGGATGCCGACGATTTCGTTGTCGATCCGGGTCTTGACGGCAACGCTGGCGATCGTGGTAACGTTGCCGAGCGCTTCCAGGAGAACGGGGGTCTTCTTCTTGACGGCGGTGGCGACTTCAACCGCAACCGCACGCGGGCCCTGCTGGGTCTGGGCGGCGGCGTTGCCGCCCGCGAACCATTTGAGCGGAGGAAACCACTTCGCCAGTTCGTCCGGATTGCCGAGCATCCCTGAGCGTGCTGTGCCGCCCGCCAGGGCCAGCAACACCACCAAGCCGAATACCGCCTTGCCTTTGGTCATTATCCCGCCCTGCTCAGCTTTTTTGGCCCCCGACTCGACTAAAATTGCTGCATTCGCCCGACCCCATATGCGAGCGTGCCGAAGCTCGGCCGTTCGTCACCCTACCCGTTGCCGCAAACTTTGCCAAATTACGATCGCGTAAATTTCCATTGCGTTTCAGGCACCGCCGCCCCTAGGAGCATCCTCTTACCATTGAGAATTAACCGGCCTGTCACTTTCCAGCATCACCGGAACGCGGCATGCTTCGCCATTCTCGGATTCACCAATTCTGGGCGGTCCCACATGCGAATCGCGACCTGGAACGTCAATTCCATCAAGCAGCGGGTCGACAGAGCAGTCGCCTGGATGCGAGAACGGGAACCGGACATTGTGTGCCTGCAGGAGACCAAGTGTGTCGACGACGCGTTCCCGCGAGAGTCGTTTGAGGCGCTCGGATACAACGTGGCCGTGCACGGACAGAAAACCTTCAACGGCGTCGCGATCCTTTCCAAGCTGCCGTTCGACGACGTGACGCGGCGGCTGCCCGGTGAAGACGCCGACGACCATGCCCGGTTCATCGAAGCGGTGATATCCACCCGGTCCGGCGTGATGCGCGTCGCGTCGATCTATCTGCCCAATGGCAACCCGCCGCAAACCGAAAAATATCCTTACAAGCTGCGTTGGATAGACCGGCTAAGTCGCTATGCGGCAGAACGGCTGCGGCACGAGGAGCCGCTCGTCCTCGCCGGCGACTACAACGTCATCCCGGCGGCGGCCGATGCCTACGATCCGGCCGCCTGGGTCGGCGATGCGCTGTTCCTGCCGCAAACCCGGGAACGGTTCCACGCCTTGGCAAACCTCGGGCTTACCGATGCGGTCCGCGCCACCACCGACGCCGCCGGTGTCTATTCTTTCTGGGACTATCAGGCCGGTGCGTGGCAGAAGAACCGCGGCATCCGCATCGATCATGTGATGCTGTCGCCGCAAGCCGCCGACCGCCTCACCGCGAGCGGCATCGACAAGCATGTGCGCGGCTGGGAGAAGCCGTCAGATCACGTGCCGGTATGGGTAGACCTCGCAATCGCCTGAAGCCGCGTCATTCCCGCCGGCCCTTGAGCCAACGCTCCAGTTGGACGAACGCCGCAGCCCGCTCCTCATTGGTCGCCTGTTTCATCGCAGCGGCATAAAGATCGCCGATCCAGGTCTCCTGGGCCGGCGCGCCATCGCGCGCGAGCGTCAGCCACATCAATCCGCGGGCGGGCTGGCGCGCCATGTATTCGCCCTTGAACAGCATGGCGCCCAGCACCGCCTGGGCCTGGTACTGCCCCTTGCGGGCTGCCAGCGAGAGCCAGCGCGCCGCCTGTTTGGGTTCCTTCAGCCCGCCGTGGCCGTCGAGATACATGCGGCCGAGGCGGTACTGGGCGTCCGGATCACCGAAATAGGACGCCGCGTAGGCGAACATCTCGCGGGCGCGCTCGGTGTCCGCCTTGACCGCCGTGTCGGGAATCCCTTCGAGGTAGTAATTGCCCAGCGCCACGAAGGCGTTGGCGACGAACCGCGCCTGCGGCGTGCCGGGAGTCTCTTCGGCATGGGCATCGGCGACGCCGCGAAAATATTCGAACGCCCGCAGGTCATCCTGCTTGACGCCGTCACCGTCGGCATACATGCGGCCGAGCTTCCATTGGGCGACCGTCAGGCCGTTGGCGGCAGCATATTCGAGCGCGCTGACGCCGGTCTTGGTGTCGCCGGCGCGCAACGCCCGGGTCCCGGACTGGAACGCTTCGAACGACGTCGGGCCGCCCTGCCGAATTGCGCCGGCGCCCGGCCCGGTCCCCGCGCGCGGCACCACCTCTTCGCCGACCGGCGGCGCGATGTCGCCAGGCGTGCGGCTACCGTCGAAGGCATAGGCCGAAGCGAGCCCGAGCCCGGCGGCGAACAATGCAACAGGCAGGATGTGGTCAGATATCCGCATAACACGACTTCTCGGCTGCCCCGCCCGGATGGGTAACGGCGCCGTGGCGCGCCGGCCCGACCTGCTGGGCGTATTTCCATATGTAACCGGATGTAAATGCGGAGCCGCGCGGCTGCCACGTCGCCCGCCGCCGGTCTAGTTCGGCCGGGTCGAGCCGGACCTCGAGCGTGCCCTGGTCGGCATCGATCATGATGATGTCGCCATCGCGCAGATGGGCGATCGGACCGCCCACCGCCGCCTCGGGGCCGACATGTCCGACGCACAGGCCGCGGGTCGCGCCGGAGAACCGGCCATCGGTGATGAGCGCCACCTTGTTGCCCATGCCCTGGCCGTACAGCGCGGCGGTGGTGGCGAGCATCTCGCGCATGCCTGGGCCGCCCTTGGGACCTTCATAACGGATCACCAAAACCTCGCCTTCCCTGTATTTGCGATTCTTGACGGCGTCGAAGCAGGCTTCCTCTCCGTCGAAGCATCGCGCCGGACCGGTAAATTTCGGGTTCTCCATGCCGGCGACTTTGACGATCGCCCCTTCGGGCGCGAGGTTGCCGGCAAGCCCGACGACACCCCCGGTGGCGAGCAGCGGCCGGTCGGCCGGCCGGACCACGTCCTGTTCGTCGTTCCACGCCACACGCTCCATGTTCTCGGCGATGCTGCGGCCGGTCACGGTCATGCAATCTCCATGCAGAAACCCATGATCCAGCAGGGTCTTCATGAGCAAGGGAACACCGCCAGCCTCGAACAAGTCTTTGGCCACATAACGGCCGCCGGGTTTCAAATCCGCGATGTAGGGCGTCCTCTTTAAGACATCGGCGACATCGAACAGATCGAACGCGATCCCGCATTCATGGGCGATGGCGGGCAAATGAAGGGCCGCATTGGTCGATCCCCCGGAGGCGGCGACCACCGCGGCAGCGTTTTCGAGAGCCTTGCGGGTGACGATGGTGCGGGGGCGCAGGTTGGTCTTGACGAGTTCCATCACCTGCTCGCCGGCAACCATGCAGAACTTGTCCCGAAACTCGTAGGGTGCAGGCGCACCGGCGGAATAAGGCAAAGCGAGCCCGATCGCCTCGGACACGGTCGCCATCGTGTTGGCGGTGAACTGGGCCCCGCAGGCGCCGGCCGACGGACAGGCATTCTGCTCGAGGGTTTCGAGGTCGGCGTCGGACATCTGGCCGACCGAGTGCTTGCCGACCGCCTCGAACACGTCCTGCACGGTCACCGCCTTGCCCTTGAACGTGCCGGGCAGGATCGATCCGCCGTAAATAAAGATGGAAGGCACGTTGAGCCGGCACATCGCCATCATCATGCCCGGCAGCGACTTGTCGCAACCGGCGAGCCCGACCAGCGCGTCGTAGCCGTGGCCGCGGACGGTCAGCTCGACGGAATCCGCGATCACCTCGCGGGAGGGCAATGACGACTTCATGCCCTCATGGCCCATGGCGATGCCATCGGTCACCGTGATGGTGCAGAATTCCCGCGCCGTGCCGCCGCTCGCCGCCACTCCCTTTTTTGCCGCCTGGGCCTGTCGCATCAGCGATATGTTGCAGGGGGCCGCCTCGTTCCAGCACGTCGCGACGCCCACGAAAGGCTGATGAATCTGCTCGGTGGTCAGCCCCATCGCATAATAATAAGATCGGTGCGGCGCCCGTTCCGGGCCTTCGGTCACATGCCGGCTGGGAAGCTTGCTTTTCAGGCTGGTCTTGGCGTCCATAAATTCATGCCTTACCGGATCCCTGGAACACCGATCCGCCCGTGTGGGCCCGCGGCCACTCCACGCGGTATCGAGATCATGCAGCGCTGTGGCGGAATAGGGGCGGGCCGGTCTCGCACTGGAAAATATGCCGAATGTTGTGAATTTGTTGCGAATAAACCACAGATGTTGCCCCAATGCATCCTGCCCGGGAAAAGCTGACCCAAGCCTTCTTTGACCGCAGTGTCCGCGAAGTCGCACCCGATCTCATCGGCGCCACATTGCTTGTCCGCGGCGTCGGCGGAGTGATTGTCGAGGTCGAGGCCTATCACCACACCGATCCCGCGGCGCACAGCTATCGCGGCCGCACCGATCGCAATGCCGTCATGTTCGGGCCGCCCGGATATGCCTATGTCTATCGCTCCTACGGCCTCCACTGGTGCCTCAACTTCGTCTGCGAGGGCGAAGGCAGCGCCAGCGCCGTGCTGATCCGCGCCCTGCAACCCACCACTGGCCTTGCGGCGATGGAGCGGCGCCGTGGCATGTCAGTCGAACGGCTGCTGTGTTCGGGACCCGGACGGCTATGCCAGGCGCTGGCCGTAACCCGGGCCTATAACGGCCTGCGGCTCGACCGTGCGCCCTTCGCGCTTTATGTCCGCGCTGAGGCCGTGGAACTCGTCGCCGGCCCCCGAATCGGCATTTCTAAGGCGGTCGAGCGCCCCTGGCGGTATGGTCTCGCCGGTTCGCCGTTTCTGAGCCGCCCTTTCAAGGACCGCGATTGAGGGGCCGGCACTCCCGGGACCACGATGAACCCCGCCGCATCCAACCGCCGCTTCGAAGCTGTTGCCTTTCCCTTCAAGCTGCCCGAAACTCGATCACGGGCCGCGCGAATGCGACAGGAATTCGCCGATGACGCTCCGCCGGCGACGCGCCGCAGCGGCGGTGGCTCGAAGAGGATTTGGGATGAAGAAGGCTGTGGTTGGATCGCTGATGGCGATCGCAAGTCTTGCCTTTGCCCCCATCGGCGCGGCGCATCGCGCCGATGCCGCCGACTTCGGTGCGAGGCCCTTGCTGTCGCCGGAATCCATGTGGACCGGGCTGTACGGCGGCATCAATGCGGGTGGCCTCTGGGCCGCCGGCGACGCGGCATGGACGCCGCTGCCTTCGGCGGCGCTGTTCGGCGCCAATGGTGCGTCGGGCAATGTCGGCACGGGCGGCGTCGTCGCCGGATTTCAGGCCGGCATGAACGTGCAGCTGGCGCCGGCCTGGGTCGCCGGCATCGAGGCGGATTTTACCGGCGCGCACGCCAGTTCAAGCACGCTGTCGACCTGGACGACATTTGGAACCAACACCCCGATAGCCGGCTCATTCACGAAGGAAATACGGACATTGGAGTGGCTGAGCACGGCGCGCGGGCGCGCCGGCTATCTCGTGACCCCCGCGACACTGATCTATTTCACCGCCGGCGCGGCCTGGGCCGGGGCCAGCTATGCCGGCGGCAATTCCGCCCCCGGCGGCTATGCCAGCGCGGTGAGCTTCTTCCAGGCGCAATCCGGCTATGTCCTGGGGGGCGGCGTCGAGTTCGCAACATGGGATCGCTGGCTGCTGCGCGGCGAATACCTGTTCCACCGCTTCAATGACGTCTCCGCCGTCGGGACCGCACCACGTTTCCCGAATATCCCTTCGGGCTATTCGTGGACCGGCTTCGATGTCCAGGAGTTCCGAGCGGCGGTGAGCTACAGGTTCTGAGGCCGGGCGGGCGGCTCGCCGGTGGCGAAACCGGCCGGACTGCTCATGGCACAGACTCATCCGCCGCGCCGACCGACCGGCGACTCGAGCCCCAGCACGGCGGCATGAAGCGGCCGGGCGGTTCCCCGTCACGACCCGAGTCGGTCGGGCCGGAGCGGCGGCCTTTTCTCGACTGCCCTCCGACTTCACGCGTCCCGGTAAAGCCATGCAGACCTATTCCATCCTGATTTTCATTCTCGTGACGGTGGCGGCAGTCGCGATCGCGGCAAACCGCACCGGGATTCCGGCGGCCATTCTGCTGGTCCTGGTCGGGCTCGTCCTCTCGGTGACGCCGGGGCTGCCGCGGGTCGAGCTGTCGCCCGAGCTCGTGCTCCTGCTGGTGGTGCCGCCGCTGATTTATTCCGCCGGCGTCGCCATGAGCTGGCGCGAGTTCCGCTACAACATCCGTTCCATCAGCCTGCTCGCCTTCGGCGGCGTGACGTTCACCACGGTGGCGGTCGCCGCGGTCGTGCATTACCTGCTCGACTGGGACTGGTCGGTCGGGTTCGTGCTCGGCGCGATCATCTCGCCGCCCGACGAGGTCGCCCCGCTCGCGATTGCCCGCCGGCTCGGCCTGCCGCGGCGGACCATGGTCGTCATCGAAGGCGAGGGCCTCGCCAACGACGCAACGGCCTTGATCCTTTATCGTTTCGCGGTCGCCGCCGTCGCATTCGGCACGTTTTCGTTCGGCTCCGCCGTCCTCGTCTTCGTCGCGATCATCGCCTTCGAGATCGCATTCGGGCTCGCGGTTGGATTTGCCAGCCTGCGGCTGCGCCGATGGGCCCGCGACCCGCGGGTCGAGATCATCCTTTCCCTGCTCACGCCGTTTGCGGCCTATTGGCCGCCGCAGGCGCTCGGCGGCTCCGGCGTGCTCGCCACCGTGGTGTGCGGCCTCTACATAAGCTGGAACGGACCGCTGCTCATTCCCAGCCACACGCGGCTGCAGGGAATCTTCTTCTGGGACCTCTTCATCTATCTGCTGGAAGGCGGGCTGTTCCTGTTGACCGGCCTGGAAGCGCGGCCGCTTCTCGACCGGATCGACCAGGTGACCGCCGGCGAGTTCGCCATGGCGGCACTGGTGACCACGGTGGCGGTGATCGCGGCGCGCTTCATGTGGGTCTTCCCCTCGCTCTATCTGCCGCGATTGTTGATTCCGTCGGTACGTCGGGCCGATCCCTACCCGATCTGGCAGCGGCCCTTTCTGGTGTCCTTCTTCGGCGTCCGTGGAATCGTCTCGCTCGCCGCCGCGCTGGCGCTGCCGCTGACGACCGCGTCCGGCACGCCATTCCCCCACCGCGACCTGATCCTGCTGCTGACCTTCTGGGTCATTCTCATCACTTTGGTCGGCCAGGGCCTCGCGCTTCCGCTGGTGCTGCGCTGGCTCGGTCTCGGCAGGATCGTCGAGGCCGAGCAGAAGGAGGAACGCGACGCCGAGATCGCCGCGCGCCGCTCGGCGATCGACGCGGTGTTGCGCCGGCTCGACCAACTCGCCGGCGAGCGAAGCCTGCCGGCGCCGCTGGTCGAGCGCCTGCGCGCGCGCCATCTCGCGCGGCTCAACCGCTCCGAACTGCTTGAAGCCGAGGCCGCGCAAAGCGCGCCGGTCGCGCTTCACGACGAGATCGAAGGTCTGCTCATCGACACGGAGCGCAAGCACATCTTCGGCCAGCTCGAGCGCGGCGAGTTGATCGACGAAGCCCGCCGTCACATCGAACGCGAGCTCGATCTGCGCGAAGCGGCACTCCTGCGCAACATTCCCGGCGCCATGAATCACGAGGGCTGAGCGCGACTCGAAGAGCCGCTAGCCGGACCGGCCCCGTCGCCGCAAAACCGGACGGCTCGGGGTGGGAGTCAAGGGGCAAAATCGACCCCCACCCCGGCCCTCCCCCTTAAAGACGACCATTGGAGGGGGAGGAAACCGGCGAACGGCGACAAAGCGCCGGCGCCACGTTGGCGGCCATTGCGCGCGGTCACCGGGTGCCAGGCGGTGTCGTCCGCGCGCAAGGCCCCCGGCGGCCCGCATCTGTTTCCCGGCACTTCGCGGTCCCGGCCCCGGGGCTTGGTCCGCAGGAACCAGTTGCAGGCATCCATTCAATTGATGCGGCCAAAACAGAGACGACGTCAGCTCCAAGCCCGCCACCCAAGATTTGGCCCCCAAGATTTGGTCCCCAAAGATTTGGTCCCCAAAGATTTGGTCGCCAAGACTTGACCACCAAAGCCTTGACCAATGGCCGCCTCGATCCACCGTCGGTCAGGAGGCGGACAAATCGCTGTTTCATCCCTTCGCATTCATCACGATCAAGAGCATTATGGATTCATAATAAGCGCCAAAGCCAGAATATTTCAAATTACTAATGCGTCAGTTCGTGACGAATTAGTCAGTTTCCGATTTTTTCGATGATGATAGGATGGCCGGGATGAATAACGTTGGTCAGGAGAATGCCCAGTGACGGGTCGAGCGAGGCGCCGCATTCTCGTCGTCGAGGACGATGCGGAGACCGCCGAACAACTCGTGGAGTCCCTCGCGACCAGCGGGTATCAGGTCGATCTCGCGGTCGACGGCAACGAAGCGCTCAGCCGCGGGCGATCCGCCGACTATGCGGTGATGACGATTGACCGCATGCTTCCCGGCATCGATGGCATAGCGATCATCCGGCGCCTGCGGGAAGACGGGATCACCACGCCCGCCCTGATCATCAGCGCGCTCGGCGAGATCGATGATCGCGTGCGCGGTTTGCGCGCGGGCGGCGACGACTATCTGGTCAAGCCGTTTGCCTTCGCGGAAATGCTGGCGCGCGTGGAGGCGCTCGCGCGGCGCAGCGCCACCGTCATGCAGGAGACGGTGCTGCGCGTCGGCGATCTCAAGATGGACCTCGTGTCTCGAACGGTGAGCCGGCTCGGCCGCGAAATCGAGTTGCTGCCGCGGGAATTCCAGGTGCTCGAATATCTGGTGCGCAACCAGGGTCAGGTGGTGCCCCGCGCCATGCTGTTGCAGCATGTCTGGGATCTCCATTTCGACCCCACCACCAACATCATCGACGTCTATGTCGGGCGGGTCCGCCGCAAGGTCGACGACAGCCAGGCCTATCCGCTCATTCACACCGTGCGCGGTGTCGGGTTCTGCGTCCGTGCTCCTTGCTGAGACCCTGCGGTCGTCCACCCTCAAGCTGGCGCTGATCTCCATCGGAATTTTCGGCGCTGCGGTGATTGCGCTGTTCGGCTACGTCTACTGGTCGACCGCTTCCTATGTGCGCGGCCGTTCCGATCGCGTCATCGCGGCCGAGCAGGCGATCCTGGAGACCGCCTTTGACGGCGCCGGCCGCAGCGCTCTTATTGCCGCGATCGAGCGACGGCTCGTCGACCAACGCTTCAATGGCGGCCTCTATCTGCTCGCCGATCCGTCATATGCGCCCGTCACCGGCAATCTCAAGGTCTGGCCGACGTCGCTCCGGGAACCTGCGGGCTGGGGCACCTTCAGCGCGCAGGAGTGGAAGCCGGACGAGGCGGTCCGCCCCCGGCTGCGAGCGACCTTCACAACGCTCCCAGACGGCTACCATCTCCTGGTGGGAAGGGACATCGAAGACCTCGACGAGTTCGTGGCGAGGATCAAGGCCGCCCTCGCCCTGGGCATTCTCCTGATATTCGTTCTCGCCGGAGTCGCCAGCCTTTACGTCACCCGACGCACGGTCGGGCGGATCGAAGCCATCAACGCGACCAGCCGATCCATCATGCAAGGCGGGCTCGGCAAGCGCATCCCCGTGCGGGGGTCCCGGGACGAGTGGGATCGCCTCGCCGCCAACCTCAATCTGATGCTCGACCGCATCGAAGCGTTGATGGCCGAAGTGAAGCAGGCCACCGACAATGTCGCCCACGATCTGCGGACGCCGCTGACCCGCATGCGGGGACGGTTGGAAAAGGCCCATGCGAAGCCGCGCGACGGCCAGCACGACCTGTCGCTGATCTCCGACACCATCGCCGACCTCGATGGCGTCCTCGGCATGTTTGCCTCCCTCACGCGGATTTCTCAAATCGAGGCGAACGATCGCAAGGCGGCGTTCCGACTCGTGAACCTGGCCGAGATTGCAAGCGAGGTCGTGGAACTGTTCGATGCCGCCGCGGAGGACAAGCAGGTGCGCCTCAGGGCGGCCGGGGTTGCGACGGCGCTCGTCTCGGGCGACCGCGACCTTCTGTTCGACGCCGCCGCCAATCTCGTCGACAATGCCATCAAGCATGGCCGCGAAGCTGGAGAGGTGTCCGTGGAAGTGACCCAGGGCGGTGACGGCGCCGCAATTTCAGTCTGCGACGACGGCCCGGGAATTCCGGCCACCGAATTGCAACACGTCTTCAAGCGGTTTTATCGGCTCGAGCGAAGCCGCCGAACGCCGGGCAACGGACTCGGCCTGAGCCTCGTTGCCGCGGTTGCGCGCCTTCACGGGGCCAGCATCGAGACATTGGACAATGCACCCGGCCTGAAATTCCGGCTGAGGTTTCCGCGGCCCAGTGTGGCCTGAAGGGTCGCCGCAACCCAATCAAGAGTTTGCGAACCACGACGCAGTCGTCCCTCAGGTCGCGCAACCGAGTCACTTGCAACCGGCCACGCCGGTTCCTCGAGGAAAAGGTGACACGTGTAACGGCTCAGGGCGTCCTACCCAGCCGATCGAGGCCGTCGAGGCTGTCGGCGAGGGTCCGCCGATCGTAGGCGGTCCTGGCCGATGTCAGCAGGTCTCGCACCTGTCGGAATTCCGCGATCGCATCGTCCTTGCGCCCCATGGCTTCGTAGATACGCGCTTTGACCAGATGGGCGCCCGGATCCCGGGGGAATGGGCGCAGCGATGCATCGATGTCGGCCAGGGCCTCCGCCGTCTTGCCCATCGCCAGATAGGTGCTGGCGCGCTCGACCAGGAGACCGGCCAGCCCAGGGGCAACGCGCATGGCCGCGTTTACTTCGGCGAGCGCGCGGTCGAAATCGCCCCTCGCCCGGTAGACGGCGGCGAGCCCGGTATGGGCGCCTGGATGCTCCCCGCTTTGAAGCGCCGCCTGGAAATCCGCGGCCGCATGATCGTAGTCGAGAAGCCGCAGGTAGACGAAGCCGCGATCGACATAGGCGCCCCGACCCGGTTTCAGGCGAATGACCTCGGTGCGGTCGGCCAGGGCAAGGCGATCGTCGCCCGCGGCCGCATAAGCCGCGGCGCGTGCCTGATACGCAGCACCGTCCTGCCAATCCGGCGTCAGTGCGATGATCCGGCCGTAGGCGTCGATCGCCCGCTCGAAATCCCGGTCGGACAGCATTGTCGCCTGCGCGAAATAGGCATCGATATAGTCCGGCTGGATTGCGATGGCCTTGCCGTAGTCGGCGATCACCTGCTCACGCCGCTCGGGGGCATAGCGGTTCATTTCCGCGCGGGTGAAATAGGCTTGGGCATTGCCGGGGTCGAGGGCAATCGCCTTTTCGACATCCTCTCCGGCCGGCTCGCGCTTGCCGAGCCTCACCCATCCCAATGCGCGATTGACATAGACGGAGGAAAGGTCCGGCGCCAGACGCACCGCCTCGTCATGATCCGCCATGGCGGGGTCGAAATCGTTCGGATTGGACGCCCACAGGCGCGCGCGGCCGCGGTACGAATAGGCGCGGGCGAGATCGACGCCGTGAAGATTTCCGGATTGGATCAGCCGTGTGCAGGCCGGGATGGCGACCTCCTTGAGGTAGCTGACCTCGGCGCAGGCCGCGGCATCATCTGCCGATGCCCGCGGCGCGGCGCAGGTCGCGGCGGCCGCAAGCACGGCCCAGAAGGCGATGGCTCGGCCGGTGCCTGGACCGCCGGCATTGCAGGTGCGGCTGTTCATGAGGTGCGCCTCGCGGAATCGATCACACCCGGCACCCGATTTGGTCGCAGGAGCGACCGCCGAGTCAACCCCGGATCGGCTCAACCCAGCTCAGCCCGGAGCGCGCCGCTCCTCCGCAGCCCGGCACGGACGACATCGGCACGGCTTACCGGTTGGCCAGCATCTCCAGGCGACGCGGCCCTTCGGGCGAGCCGCCGGCAAGCCGCGTGAAGCCGGAAAGAACTCGCCCTGCCCTCTCCCAGGACGGCGAGCAAGGCGGCGAAAAAACGGAGCCTCTTGTCGAGGAAATGCGAACTCACTCACCCCCGGCGATAACCGCATCGACATCGATCACGCGGCCTTCGCGCGCGCTGCGGACGCCGGCCCCGATCACCGCGAGGTTACGCGACGCCCACCAGCCGTCGGTCTCGGGCTTGCCGCCGTTGCGCACGCAGGCGACGAATTCCTCGAGCTCCTCGCGGATGGTGTCGTTGGCTTCCACCGCCACCGCCTCCGGTTCCTTGTCGCCGCGGCTCAGGCAGCGCAGGCCGTTGAACAGGTCGTAATAGGCACTGGCTTCCTTGCCGTAGACGTTCATCATGTAATATTCCGACGCCGAGGCGTAGGAGGCGGTGAGATTGGAGATCGCGCCGTCCTCGTGCTCGAGCATCAGGCTCGCCACGTCGGGATTGTCGCCGGGCAGCACCAATTGCGCCGCCATGCCGGCGACGCGTTTCACCGGCCCCAGCAGCATCTCGAGCACGTCGACGTAATGGATGCCGATCTGCAGCATGACGCCGCCGGGCATCCCCGCCGCCTGGTAGCGCCACGACGAAAGATCGATCTTGCCGACGCGGTCGCGGCTGATATTGCATTCCGCCTGCACCAGCCGGCCGAAGCGGCCGGCATCGATCTGCGCCTTGATCCAGCGGAAATGGTTCTCGCGCCGGCGCTGATAGCCGAGCGCGAGCACGACGCCCGCGGCCTCGCAGACGCGGGAGATTTCGCGGCCCTCGGCCACGGTGTTGGCGATCGGCTTGTCGAGAAACACGTGCTTGCCGGCCTGCGCCGCCATCCGCGTGGTTTCGAGATGCACGTTGTTGGGGGTGGTGTTGACGATCGCCGCGATCGAATCGTCGGCGAGGATATCCTCGTAGCTCGGCGCGGCACGACAGCCGTATTTCGCCGCAAAGGCCGCGCGCTTTTCCTCCGAACGGGTGAAGCAGGATGCGACCTCGATCTGGTTCGAGCGCCCGATGGCGTCGGCCAGCACATCCGACCACCAGCCGATGCCGACCACGGCGACGCGCAGCGGGGTGGTCACGGCGGCTTCGGCCTTCGATTCCGTCACGGCAACGTTCATGCGCTTTCCGCCTCGTCTGCGACTGGCCCAGGTCGGGGCTACGCGATTCATTTGGCGTCGAGCGACCAGGCGGCGTCGATGGAGGAGATCGCCTCGCGGGCGATGCGCGCGTCGGTCTCCCAATCGCCGCCGCTCACTCCGATGCCGCCGATGCATTCGCCCTCGACGATCACGGGGAAGCCGCCTTCCATGGCGGTCCAGCGTTCCGGCCCCGCCGCCAGCGCGAGACCGATGGCATGGGCGACGTCGAGCGGCTGGCCCTGTGCGCCCTGCGCCGTAGTCGGACGCTTATTGGAGGCGGCGCACACCGCCTTGGTGGTCGAGGAATGCACGGTGTGGAAACGCCCTCCATCCATGCGCTCCAGCACCATCAGATGGCCGCCGGCGTCGGCGACGGCGACGGTGATGGCGATCCCGGCCTGCTCGGCCTTGGCCACCGCCGTCGCCGCCATCTGCTTCGCCCCGCGATGGGTCAGGCGTTTCGCTGCGGCGACATACATGGAAGGTTCCCGCGCCGGTTTCGATTGAGGGCGGCAACTTGCACCAACAGCGGCGCGCCATCAAGGCGGCGACGGGGTGCAACCGCCGCCGGGAACGCCGAGTTGGTACGAGCGGGGAGAAATGCCCGGGCTTTGAATCAGGCGCCGTTGCGTTTGGCGACGGCTGGCGCGCCGCAACCGGGAATCGGGATCAGCGCCACTTGAATTTCCGGGCTGTATTTGTTCATGGCGCCACTGACCGCGTCGACGCCGAGCCCGATGACGCCACCGAGAATGATGTTGCCGGCGGTCATGCCTTCCATGTTGGACGAAATCACGCCGGCGCCGTCCTGGTAGCATTCCTTGCTGCATCGGACCGAGATGTTGTCGGAGGCTTTGGGCAGCGAAATCGTGTCCGGTGTCACGACCGTGAGCGTACCGATGGCGGGCGACGTGAGCGTGCACGAGGCCCCCGCGACGCCCGGAGTGTTGACTGCAAGCCAGACAAATGCAATCGGACGCATTGAGCACCCCCGAGACAAGGGCGCAGTTGTTCTGCTATTCGCCCGAATTGCAAGCAAAAGTTGACCTGCTCAAAATTATTATCTTTTTGGCGGCAGCAGTAGACGCGCGGCAGGCGGGCCAAAATGGCCGCGAGCACAGCGTAAGTCGCAGGCTACTTCGAGATTTCGACGTTGCGCGGCGTGGCGCCGTCACCCCCGCCCGCCCCTGATGATCTTGAGCCGTTCCCGCGGCAGCAGCGACCGCGGCAGGTCCGGCGGCTGTTCCGGCGGCAGGTCCGGAAAGTAGGCGCCGCAGGTCATGCCCCGCTCACCGGTACGGCCGCGGCACGACGACGACACCGCCTCCAGCACCTCCTCCATGTCCACGTCGGCGCCAAAGCGCTCGGCAAGCACCGCCACCCGGTAGCGGCCCAGGCGCGGGCAATGCCGGCAGGCGAAGCGGACGATGACGTAGGGATAGTCTCGCAGGCGCATGCCCGATGAGAACACACAGGGAACAAAGGTCAAGCCCACGCCGGTTGAAGCGGTTTACCTGATAAACCCAACCTGACGCGCACCATGAAACCTGCGGTCCCCTCAGGCGAGATCGAGCGTGCCGCGCATCACCGGGACGCAGGCGCCGCCGATGGAGGTCGCCGTGACCACGCCGGCGGTCTTCTCGGCGCGCGCCTCGAGCAGGCTCGGGCGGCCCATGTCGACGCCCTGCGCGATCGTTTTTGCAAGGCTCAGGTCCGGCTCCGGTCGCAGCTTCGCGATCAGGCCGATCAGGGCGACGTTGGCGGCTCCGGTGGCGGGGTCCTCGGGGATGCCGTGCAGCGGCGCGAACATGCGGCATTGGATGTCGGCTTCCGCCTCCGCGGCCTGGACATAAAGGTGAATGCCGGTCACCCGCTCCCGCGGCAGATGGCTGGCAAAGACGTCGGCCCGCGGCCGCGCCGCCGCGAGCGCACGGCGCTCCCTCAATTCGGCGAAGACCAAGGGAACCCCGCAGCCTGCGATGCAGGGCTGGTGGTTTGCCGTCTCGATGTCGCCGGGCTCGATCGCGCAGGCCTGTGCCACGATCTCCGGCGCCACGGCGTCGCCGACCACGAGGCGTTGCGGCGCTGCGAGGCTCGCCCCCACAACGGCCGAGCCCTGCCTGATCAGTTGCATCCGTACCAGCCCCGCCGCTTCCTCGAACACCATGGTTTCGCCGTCGACCGGCCGGCCATGGCATCGGCCCTCCCGTGCCAACACGAATGCGGTGCCGACATTGGGATGGCCGGCGAACGGCATCTCGGCGCGGGGCGTGAAGATGCGCACCTGCGCGGTGTGCGCGGCGTCCTGCGGCGGCAATACGAAGGTGGTCTCGGCGAGGTTGAACTCGGCGGCGATCGCCTGCATCTGCCGCGACGACAGGCCGGCGCCATCGACCACCACGGCGAGCGGATTGCCGCCGAACTGCCGATCGGTGAACACGTCGACCGTGACGAATGTCAGGCGCATGAGAGGACCCAAGGAGGCGCGAAGGCGTACGCGAAGGCTCACCGGCCTCGCGCGGTCCCCTGAATACATCGGCAAGGATGCAGCCGCGAGCGATTTGCGGCGACACGGTGTCGTCGTCCCGCCGCCTCAGAAGCCCGGCCCCTGGATCGATACGCCCGCCTGCTCGCAGCTCAGCACCACCAGCGGAACCTGATCGGCCAGCCCCAGCCAGCTTCGCGCCATGCTTCGCAGCAGCATCTTCACGGCGGGATCGGTTTCCTTTTCCGCCAGGCGCAGACAGCTCCCGGCCTCCTGTTCGCACTCATTTACGCCAATCATCACAACTCCCCATATTGTGCGCCGCCAGCGAACACCGTCGTCCCGGCAAAAATGAGGGGACAACTCGGCGCTTCTGTGCAGACGGCGAAGGCGGCGCGCTTTCCGGCACGGCCACGGCCGCGGCTGGATGACCCCAGCGGCCGGCGCCTTGCCAGCCGACCGGCCAGACGCTACCGAGAGGCCGCGCCGGTTGCGGCGCTCGCGACGGGCGAATGACGGAAGGCTAGCGATGCTGTCCCTGGCGGAATTCCGCAACGGCGCGATCGACGACTTTCTGGCCTATTGGCTGTCGAACGCCGTGCTGCCGGCCGCCGAGCAGACTACGTTCGACCACTACTATCGCAGCTACCGCAAGCACTTCGGGCCGTATGTGCGGCGCTATTATGCGCGGCAAAGCCGCGAGCTGGTGGAGCTGATCCGCGCCCGCACGGCTCCGCGGGTGCTGGAGGTCGGCTGCGGCTGCGGCACCGAATCCCTGTGGGCTTCGATCCAGGGCGGCGACGTGACCGGGATCGACATCGACCCCGATCTCCAGGCGGTCGCCAAGGCGCGGCTCGCTCTGCTCGAGCGGACCGGAGAGCGGCTGCGCTGCGAATTCCGTCGCACCTCGGTGCTCGAGGTCGACGAGGCAAAGCCGTTCGACATCATCTTCCTGGAGCAGAGCTTTCATCACCTGGAGCCGCGCGCCGACGTGGTCGCCAAGCTGGCGCGCCTGGTCGCCCCGGGCGGCCATATTGTCTTTTCCGAGGCGAACGGCTGGAACCCGCTGCTGCAGGCCTTTCTCTTCAAGCTGCGGGGAACCAGGACCATCATCCACCACATGGGGCACACCTGGGGGCACGAGCGCATCACCGTGCCCACCGCCCTCATCCGCAATTTCGCGCCGTACCGGCTCGCGCCGGTGAGCCTGGAATATTTCCGCGTGTTTCCCAACATAACCGCGGCCGACAATCTGGGATTCGTGGAGCGCGCCGTGCCGTCCTTCGTCAAGCCGGCCTTCACCCATTACAATCTGGTGCTGCGGCGGCAGTAGGATGGGTAGAGCGCAGCGAAACCCATCGTCGGACCGTCAGCGCGGCAGTGTCCATGATGAGCCCATGAATGGTTACTGCATAGGTCCAGTCGGCATCTGCCAATGCAGCATTCATGCGGGTTTTCGGATGCCTGTTTTCGACGAGTTTTCTGCATAGGGTTTGCGGCGTCATCACACGGGCTCGATAA
>DASYNT010000203.1:0-5425 GCA_036008405.1 Xanthobacteraceae bacterium | reverse complement strand
GGATCGCCTCCGCGCTACCCTGCACGTCGGCCTTGATCAGGACCGCGACTTCCTTCTGTTCGCCTGCCTGGATGCGGGCCAGCATCTCGTCCAGCGTACCGCGCGCGCCGGCTGTGACGCCGGCCGCCTTGTCGCGCAGCTTGCGGGTGCGGAATTCGGCGATTTCGCGGGCGCGCGCCTCATTCTCGACGACCACGAACGGCTCTCCAGCGGACGGCACGCCGGCGAGGCCGAGGATCTCCACCGGGGCCGAGGGGCCTGCCTCGGTGACCGGGCGGGCCTTGTCGTCCAGCATCGCACGCACGCGGCCCCATTCGGCGCCGGCCACCACGATATCGCCCTGTTTCAGCGAGCCCTTCTGCACGAGTACGGTTGCGACCGGGCCACGGCCACGATCCAGCCGGCTCTCGATTACCGTGCCCTCGGCCGCGCGGTGCGGGTTGGCCTTCAGGTCGAGGATTTCAGCCTGTAGCGCGATCGCCTCGACAAGCTTGTCGAGGCCGGTCTTCTTGGTCGCGGACACTTCCACGTCCTGCGTCTCGCCGCCCATCTCCTCGACCACGACCTCGTAGCTGAGCAGCTCCTGACGCACACGGGCCGGATTGGCGTCGTCCTTGTCCATCTTGTTGATCGCGACGATCAACGGCGCGTTCGCCGCCTTGGCGTGACGAATCGCCTCGATCGTCTGCGGCATCACGCCATCATCCGCCGCCACCACCAGCACGACGATATCGGTGACCGATGCACCGCGCGCCCGCATGGCGGTGAACGCCTCGTGGCCCGGCGTGTCGATGAAGGTGATGCGCGCGCCATCCGGCATCTCGACCTGATAGGCGCCGATATGCTGAGTGATGCCGCCCGCCTCGCCCGCGGCGACATCCGCGGAACGCAGCGCGTCGAGCAGCGAGGTCTTGCCATGATCGACGTGGCCCATGACGGTGACCACCGGCGGACGCGCTTGCAGCTCCGCATCGGTGTCCGTCGCGCCTTCCAGGCCCATCTCGACATCGGACTCGGAAACGCGCCGCGCACGGTGGCCGAACTCCTGCACCACCAATTCGGCGGTATCGGCGTCCAGCGTCTGGGTTATCGTCGCCATGACACCGAGCTTCATCAGCGCCTTGACCACCTCGCCGGCGCGCGCGGCCATACGGTTGGCGAGCTCCTGCACGGTGATGTTGTCCGGCAGGATCACGTCGCGCACGACCTTCACCTGGTCGGAGCGTAGCCGCTCCAGCTCAGCCTGGCGGCGTTCACGCTCGCGCTGCCGGCGCACGGAGGCGAGCGAACGCACGCGCTCGTCCTCGCCCTCGATCGCCGCCTGCACGTCGATGCGCCCCGCGCGGCGGCCGGCGTCGGTGCCCTTCTTGGCCACCACGGTTTGTGGCTTGCGCGGTGCGACCACGCCGCCGGGGCGACGGATCGGGCGCGCGTCATCGTCGTCTTCGGCCGACCGTGTGCCGGGCCGCAGGCGCAGCGTCTCTGTCGGTGCGGTTGGAGCCTGTGTTGGAGGCGCAGCGGGACGTCGCCGGGTGTCTTCCGCGCCCCGCGCGACCGGCGCCGCTTCGGCGGCCTGCGCGGTCACCGTGGCTTCGGCGGCCTGGCGCTCCGCGGCTTCGACTTCCGCGCGAGCGGCCTCTTCGGTCTGCCGACGCGCTTCCTCTTCCGCGGCCTTCTTCGCCTCTTCCTCGCGGCGCCGCGCTTCCTCGGCCGCCGAGAGGATGGAGATCTTTTCCTGCTCGCGCCGTTCGGCTTCGCGCTTCGCGGCTTCGCGCTGCTGCTCAACGAGTGCGCGCTGGCGTGCCGCCGTCTCGGTTGCAGTCAGCGCCCGGGGGACAGCCGTAACCGCCGGACGTTCGGCCGGCTGAGCGCCGGCGCGTGCGGTGGGCGCGGGTGTGGCAGGCGTTCCGGGGGGACCCGGCGGTGCGCCGGGCGCCGGGGCGACAGGGGCGCGCTTCTTGCGCACCTCCACCTGCACCACCTTGGAGCGCCCATGCGAGAAACTCTGCCGCACGGAGCCGGCGTCGACGGTACGGCCTAACTCAAGGCGGCCCGCTGGCCGCAGAGAGAGCCGACCCTTGCCGGCGTCCTGATCGTTGCTTTCGCTCATCTACTGCCTGTTGGCCCCGTCCCGTTCAATCCGCTTCGTAATCCGCGCAACCGCGCCGCCTCGATAGCCAGTCGTTCGCCCAGTCGTCCTGGTGCGATCGCGATATGCACCACATGGTCACGCCCGAACACCTGACCAAGCACCGCAGCCGGAAGGGGATCCAGTACTTGGACTGAATCCGCCGCTCCGGCGAGAAAGCGCGCCCGCTCGGCCGCGCTGCCGTCCGATGCCTGCAGGATCAGCCGACCCCGACCACTCCGCAGCCACTCACGCGCCTTGTCGAACCCCGCGACAGCCTGTCCCGCGCGCCTGGCGAGTCCGAGCAACTCGCCGATCCGCCGGACCAGCGCCGCTTCGAGCACGGCAGGAAGATCTGGGGGCACCGTTACAGGACCGCGTGCGGCCCTGGCGAATGCACGCCCCAAGCCTCCCTGGGCGCGAGCGGCTTGTATCACATCCCCCGAAGCGCTCAACCAGATTCCCCGACCGGGCAGGGTTGCGGCCATGTCCGGCACCAGGGCCC
Organism: Xanthobacteraceae bacterium; assembly: GCA_036008405.1. Lineage (GTDB taxonomy): Bacteria > Pseudomonadota > Alphaproteobacteria > Rhizobiales > Xanthobacteraceae > JAJPKK01. The sequence goes on along the minus strand of DASYNT010000203.1, from coordinate 2,792 downwards.
GTTCGGGACCCACGACAAAGCGGATCATCAGCTCCTTCGGCAGGCGCTCGCGCGTGACGATGCAGCGGCGGAGCGGCCCGGTTTCCGGTTCATCGTCCGCCTCTTGCTCGACCGCCTCAGTCGTTTTGTGCCTCCTGCGGTGCCGCTTCGTCGGCGAACCAGTGCGCGCGCGCCGCCATGATCACGTTGTTGGCAGTCTCTTCGTCCATGTTGTCCGCCCCGACGATCTCGATCAGTTCGTCCGATGCGAGATCGGCCAGGTCGTCCAGCGTCTTCACTTCCTTCTCGCCGAGCGCCACCAGCATCGCCGGCGTCAGCACCTCGATTGCGGCGACTTCGTCGGTGACGCCCAGTTCGACGCGCTTCTCTGTCAGCTCGGTATCGCGCCGGGTGATGAAGGCTTCGGCGCGCCGGATCAGTTCCTCGGCGACGGACTCGTCGAACCCTTCGATCGCCGCGACTTCCTCCAGCGGCGTGAAGGCCAGTTCCTCGACCGAGGTGAAGCCCTCGGTGACCAGCAACCCGGCGATCACATCGTCCACATCCAGCGCCTCGACGAACAGACCGCTGCGGCGGCGGAACTCTTCCTGCCGGCGTTCGCTCTCTTCGGCCTCGGTGAGGATGTCGATGTCCCAGCGGGTGAGCTGCGACGCCAGGCGCACGTTCTGTCCGCGCCGCCCGATGGCCAGCGAAAGCTGTTCGTCCGGCACTACGACTTCGACGCGGCCGGCTTCCTCGTCCATCACCACCTTGGTGACTTCCGCCGGCGCCAGCGCGTTCACCACGAACGTCGCGGCCTGCGGCGACCACGGGATGATGTCGATCTTTTCGCCCTGCAGCTCCTGCACCACGGCCTGCACGCGCGAGCCGCGCATGCCGACGCAGGCGCCGACGGGATCGATCGAGGAGTCTCGGCTGATCACCGCCATTTTCGCACGGCTGCCGGGATCGCGCGCCACCGCCTTGATCTCGATGATGCCGTCGTAGATTTCCGGCACCTCCTGCGCGAACAGCTTGGCAAGGAAGCCGGGATGGGTGCGGCTCAGGAAGATCTGCGGACCACGCGGCTCCTCGCGCACGTCGTAGATGTAGGCGCGCACACGGTCGCCATTGCGGAAGCTTTCGCGCGGGATCAGTTCGTCGCGCCGCAGCAGCGCCTCCGCCTTGCCGAGCTCGACCATCAGGTTCCCGTACTCGGTGCGCTTCACCACGCCATTGATGATCTCGCCGACGCGGTCCTTGAACTCCTCGTACTGCTTTTTCCGCTCGTACTCGCGCACCCGCTGCACGATCACCTGCTTGGCGGTCTGCGCGGCGATGCGCCCGAAGTCGATCGGCGGCAGCGGATCGACCAGGTGCTCGCCCACCTGGATCTCCGGCTTGAACTTGCGGGCGATGTGGACGGGGATCTGGGTCTCCTCGTTCTCCACCGTCTCCACCGCTTCGGTCCAGCGCGACAGGCGCACATCGCCGGTCTTGCGGTCGATCGTGGCGCGGATGTCCTTCTCGTGCCCGTACTTGGCGCGGCCGGCCTTCTGGATCGCCTGCTCCATGGCCTCGAGTACTTCTTCGCGTTCGATGTTCTTTTCGCGCGCGACCGCGTCGGCGACCAGCAGCAGTTCGGGGCGGGCAATGGCTGTGTCCATTTGGACCTCTTGGTTCTAGTTGGGACGTGGTGGGTTGGCGGTGGCTTCAATCAGCGCGTCGGTCAGGACCAGTTTGGCACGCTTGATCGTGGTCAGGGGCAGCACAATTTCGTTGCCGTCATCGAGACGGAGCCGCGCGGCGTTGTCGTCCGCGCCTAGCACGACGCCGTTGAAGCGGCGGCGGCCATCGAGCGGCACCGTGGTTTCGGCGCGGGCGAGGTGGCCGGCGAAGCGGTTCCAATCCTTGCTGCGCGTTAGCGGCCGATCGATGCCGGCGGAGCTGACTTCCAGCGACCAGGCACCTGGGATCGGGTCTTCGACATCCAACACGGCGCTCAGCGTGTGGCTGATCGCTTCGCAGTCGGCGACAGTGATCTGGCTGCCGTCGGCGCGGTCCGCCATCACCTGCACGACGGGCCGCTCGCGGCCGAGCACGGCAACGCGCACCAGTTCGTAGCCCATGCCTTCGAGGGTGGGCGAGACGATGGCGGCCAGCCGCGCTTCGAGGCTGCTGTGGTTGGGTTCAGGTCTGTCCAAAACAAAAAAGGCGGCCGGTTAGGGCCACCCTCCGTAACTCCGCGGAAGATTGATTTGTGGGGGAGAGATAGAGGAGAGGAGGCGGGTTTGCAAGGTGGTGTGATGGCTTGATTGGGTGTCCCTCCAGGGTTACATGTAACCACACTGGAGGCACCAGATGGCCAGGTCGGCGCAATCGACGAAGTCACGTGACAAGGTGCGTGCACACCGCGAACGCCTGCGCAAGCAAGGTTTGCGGCCCATTCAGATTTGGGTGCCCGATGTGAACTCGCCTGAGTTCGCGGCCGAGGCGCGTAGGCAATCTCTTGCCGTTGCCAACAGTCCGTACGCGAGGGAGGACCAGGAGTTCATCGATGCCGTGTCCTATCGGCTCGACGAGTGAAACGCGGCGAGATTTGGACGATTGCCGGCGGTCCCGACTATGCCGGCAAAGCACGGCCAGCCGTGATCCTTCAGGATGACCGGTTCGATACGATCGACTCGATTACCGTGTGTGCGTTCACCACTGATCCCACTGACGCCCCACTGTTCCGGCTTCCTGTGGAGCCGACAGAAGGCAACGGATTGCGGTCCATGAGCCGCCTCATGGTGGATAAGATTACTACAGTG
>DASYNT010000202.1:0-11705 GCA_036008405.1 Xanthobacteraceae bacterium | reverse complement strand
TCCCCGCGTCTGCGCGGCCGCGGGAGCGACCGCCAAAACCAAGACGGCGAGGATCGCCAGTCCCAAGCCATTGCGATTCATAGTCACGATCCTTCCGTGCCGTTCAAATCGACCGGAGTTGATACGTCGAAATGGGCGGGGCTATCAATCCCGTGATCACTGGATCGTCCGTTCAAGTGACCGGGCGATGACAATGGCCGGACTCGGGCAATCCCCCGCCATCCCCCATGAGCCTACACCCCAGGCCCACGCCCCCAAGCCCACGCCTTCCCGCTTCCTGCGCGAGGTCGATCACGCCGGCGCGCAGTAGCGGCCGAGAATGCCGATGGCGCCGCGAAGCCGCGGGTGGGGCAACCACAACGTGAAGCACCGACACCTGCGCAGGGGGGATTCCCCGGCGGCCGCACTTACGGTCGGGTCGCGGGCGCATTTTCTGCGGCGGAGCGGTTCCTCCTGCGCCGGAAAATGCTAAACAGTCCGGGCATTCGTTCGAGCGGGGCGCTTCCGGCTCGACAAGGACGTACATGGGAGGAAATCGATGTCGAAGACGACACGTTTGTCGCTGTTCACGTGCGCGGCGCTTCTCGGCTGCGGGTTTGGCGGGGCGGTCCAGGCGCAGCAGGTGCAGGCGCCGCCGAATATGACTTTTTTCGTGACCAGCACCGGCTCCGGCAAGGGCGCCGATCTCGGCGGTCTCGCGGGCGCCGACCGGCACTGCCAGGAACTCGCCGCCGCCGTCGGCGCCGGCAACAAGACTTGGCGCGCCTATCTCAGCTCCAACACCGTTCCCAACAGCACGCCGGTGAATGCCCGCGATCGCATCGGCAAGGGCCCGTGGCAGAACTTCCGGGGCGAGGTCGTGGCGCAGAGCGTCGACGACCTCCACGGCCCGAACAATCGGCTCGGCGCGTCGACGTCGCTGACGGAGCGCGGCGCCACCATTGCGGGCTTCGGCTACAGTCCCAACTGGCATGACATGCTGACCGGCTCGACCGCCGATGGCCGGGCGTTTCCCGGCAACCTCAACATGACCTGCAACAACTGGACCAGCAGCCAGTTCGGCAACGCCATGCTCGGCCATGTCGACCGCCGTGGCGGCGCCGACAACGAATTCCAGCGCTCCTGGAACTCGGCGCACCAGTCGCGCAGTTGCAGCCAGCCAGACCTGATCGCCACCGGCGGCAATGGCCTGTACTACTGCTTCGCAGCCAACTGATCGGCCGACCGATCGGACCGGACGCGGACGGCGGCAAGGCTCGCCGCTGTCCGCAATTTTTTTGCGTGCGGTCGCCGCCCTGATTGGGGCGGCGGGCGCAACTCAGGCCGCGGCGCAGCCGGCTCACCCCGCATGCGCGAGCACCACCGTCGGTTCCAGCGAGGTCGCCCGGGTCATTGACGGCAGGACTTTCGTCCTTTCCGACGGAAGCGAGACGAGGCTCGCCGCGATCGAGGCGCCGCCGGTGTCCGGCGCCGACCCCGATGAGGAGCATGCAGCCGCCGGCCAAGCCGCCAAAGCCGCCCTGGAGGGGTTGCTGGTGCACCATTCCGTCGTTCTCAGGTCGGCCGGAGCCGGCCTTGATCGCTATGGCCGGCGCATGGCCCAGGTTTTCGCCGGTCCCAATGCGGAAATTTGGATCCAGTCCGAAATTTTGACAAAAGGCTATGCATTGGTGGCCGCGGGCGGGGACAATCGTGAATGTCTGTCGTTTCTGCGCGGCATCGAACGCAAGGCCCGAGCCGGCATGCTCGGCCTGTGGGGCGAGCCGTTTTATGTTGCCAAGGAGGCGCAATATCCCGACGACATCCTGACCGAGCTGGGACGCTTTGCGGTGGTGGCGGGAAAGGTGATTTCGGTCCGCGAAAGCGGCGGTTTGGTGTACCTGAATTTCGGGCGGCACTGGACGGAGGACTTTACCGTTACGATCCTGAAGCGGAATCAGCGTGCGTTCGTTGCCGCAGGGGTGGACCCGAAGGGTCTGGCCGGACGGCGCATCGAAGTGCGCGGCTGGGTCGAGGCGCGGGGCGGCCCGGTCATCGAGGCTGCACGCCCCGATCAGATCGAGCTTGTCGAGGGGAAGTGACAGCGTAGGGGTACGTTGTATCGGCAACGAATGATGGGATGCGGCTATCGAACCGTCCGTCGGCACCCCGGCGGACCCGTCCTGGCGGCGCTGATCGCGCTGATCGCCGGCGCATGCGCCACGACGCCGGGCAGCCGCGAGATTTTTCTTCCCGAACCGCCGAAGCTGACCCAATCGACGCCGCCGGGGCAACGCGAGCACCAGCGGGTGCTGGCGGCCTATGGCGGATCCTACGAGGATCCCAAGCTGCAGGCGATGTTGACCCGCATGGTCAACCGGCTGGTGGCGGCATCCGAACGGCCGGAACAGGCCTATAAGGTCACCATCCTCAACTCGCCCGCGGTCAATGCCTTCGCGCTGCCGACCGGACAGCTCTACGTCACGCGCGGGCTGCTCAGCCTCGCCAATGATTCATCCGAACTCGCATCGGTGGTGTCCCATGAGATGGCGCATGTGGTCGCACGCCACGCCGACATGCGCGAAGAGCAGGCGCGCCAAGCCGAGCTGGTGAGCAACGTCGTCAACGACGTGCTTGGCGATTCCCAGCAAGGCGCCATGGCGCTCGCGCGCTCCAAGCTCGCGCTGGCGAGCTTCTCGCGGGCGCAGGAATTCGAAGCCGACGGCATCGGCGTCGGAATTGCCGCGCGCTCCGGCTACGACCCGTTCGGCGCGGCGCGGTTTCTCACCTCGATGGGGCGTAACGCCGATTTCCGCGCGGCGGGCGGTCGCAGCCGGGACAATCGCCCGCTCGACTTCCTGTCCTCCCACCCGGCGACCCCGGAGCGGGTCAGGAGCGCCCGCAGCAGCGCCCGTCAATTCGGCGCGCCGGGAACGGGCGAACGCGAGAAGGCGGTCTATCTCGCCGCCCTGGACGGCCTCGTCTATGGCGAGGATCCGATCGACGGCTTCGTGCGCGGGCGGCGTTTCCTCCACCCTAAGCTCGGCTTCACCTTCGCCGCGCCGGAAGGCTTTTCGCTCGACAACACCGCCCAGGCGGTGCTGGGGATCACGGATGCCGGCAACCAGGCGCTGCGGCTCGATGTCGTCAAAGTTCCGGCCGAGCAGACCCTGATCGAATATCTCAATTCCGGCTGGATCGAGAACATCGAGCAAGGCTCGGTGGAGGAACTCTCCATTAACGGCTTCCCGGCCGCCACCGCGACCGCCAAGGGCGATCAATGGACGTTCCGCCTCTATGCCATCCGCTTCGGCAGCGAGGTCTACCGCTTCATCTTCGCCGCCAAGACCCGGACAGCTGAGAGCGAGCGCAACTTCCATGAGGCCGTCGGCACCTTCCGCAGGCTCACTCTGGCGGAGATCCAATCGGCCAAGCCGTTGCGGTTGAAGATCATCAAGGTCCAGCCCGGCGACACCGCCGAGCACCTCGCCTCACGCATGGCCCTCATCGACCGCCAGTTCGACCGCTTCCGGGTGTTGAACGGCCTCGATGCCAACACCCAGGTGCAGGCGGGCGATCTCGTGAAGATCATCGTGGAATGACGGGGTCGGCTCGGCATGGTCAAACTGGCGGCGATCTCGGCAATTCGATCTCCGCACTTCGATCGCGCCATGCCAGATAGAAAAAGCCCGGCGCTGGGCCGGGCTCTATTCGTCGGGTTCGCCTGATTCGTCTGGAAGACGAGCAGGCTTTCAGGCCGCCTCGTCCTCGAGCACCACCTCTTCGCCTTCCGGCGCCTTGCCGCGGCGCGGCCCCTTGGCGAGGGCGGCTTCGATTTCCTTGACCGCCTCGGTCTCGGTAATCCGCTGCACCGCCGAAATCTCCCGCGACAGCCGATCGAGCGCGGCCTCGTAAAGCTGCCGCTCGCTGTAGGACTGCTCAGGCTGGGTATCGGAACGGAACAGATCGCGCACCACTTCGGCAATCGCCACGATATTGCCGGAATTGATCTTGGCCTCGTATTCCTGGGCGCGGCGCGACCACATGGTACGCTTGACCCGGGCACGGCCCTTGAGCGTATCGAGCGACCGTTTGACGATCGGCGGCTCGGCGAGCTTGCGCATGCCGACAGCCGCGATCTTCGCGGTGGGAACCCGCAGCGTCATCTTATCCTTGACGAAAGTGATCACGAACAACTCGAGCTTGCAGCCCGCAACCTCCTGCTCCTCAATCGCGAGGATCTGGCCGACACCATGCGCGGGATAAACAATGAACTCACCAGTCTTGAACCCTTGTCGTTGAGTCGTCCTCTTTGAGGTCATTCCCTGGTTCACTCCTTTTCCCTCCGGCCGGCTGCGGCTGGCGGGCTTGGCGACGGGAGCTCCACGGCGGGCCGCGCCCCGTGAAGCTTGCGGTGCCCTGCGGCGAACGGCCGAAGAGGGCTTTGCGGTCTTTTTCGTCTTGGACCTATGACGCGTTTTGCCTGCCACTGCTCACTGCGTGGATATCACGCCCCTGTTTGACGGTTCCTCGGGAATACTTCGAAAGATCACGCCCCCACCGGGAGCGCCGAAGCGTTGTTCTTCTTATTTAGTCATTGGTATCACATTTGCAGTGAAATTCAAAGCTTTACCGAGCGCATATGTGTCAGTTCTGTTATGCGTCACAGGTAAAAACAGCAAACCTGTTAATAGCGTCACAACGCCTGCCCATTTCGGCGTCAAGATCGGTCCGCGTCGGATCGCTCATTCCTCGACGAATCAGGAATCCTCGATTTCGCCTCAGTCACCGCTACCGGGCTCCGATGAAAAGAATTTCATCTTGTCCTTGACGCCGTCCCAGTCCTTGCCATCGGCCGGCCCATCGCGCTTGACCGTGATGTTCGGCCACGATTTGGCGTATTCCGCGTTGATTCCCAACCATTTCTCCAATCCCGGCTCGGTGTCGGGCTTGATCGCTTCGGCCGGGCATTCGGGCTCGCAGACGCCGCAATCGATGCATTCGTCGGGGTGAATGACGAGCATGTTCTCGCCTTCATAGAAGCAGTCGACCGGGCACACTTCGACGCAGTCCATGTACTTGCATTTAATGCAGTTCTCGACGACGACATAGGTCATGTAAACGGCTCCGGCCCGACGGTGCATCCCGCGACCGGGTGCTAGCCCAGGAACAAGGCGGGTGCAACCGTCACCACGTGCAAGCGCCTCGCGGTGATATAGCGCGCCGCCATCGGCTATGCGAGGTCCTCGAACAGCACGCGGGCCTCGTCGGCATCGCCGCGGCGCGGCGCAAAGCCGCATACGTGCAGCACGCGCACGCCATGGTCGAGTGCGATCGTAATCACATCTCCACGTCGCACCGGCGCCGCCGGCGCCTCGACCCGGACCCCGTTGATGCGGACATAGCCGGCCGCGGTGAGGGCGGCAGCGGCCTCGCGGGTGCGAACCACCCGGGCATGCCAAAGCCATCTGTCGATTCGCTGACGTTCAGCGCCTGCACCCGCGTCCAAGGCCTCGCGGCCATCGGCGGCATGCTGGCGAGACGACACGCTAATGGCGCTCCTTGGCGTTCGCCTCCAGCTGGGCCTTCAGGGCTGCGAGCTTGGCAAACGGCGAATTGGGGTCGGGCTGCTTCTCGCGCTCCCGGCGCTGCGGCGGTTCGCGCCGGTCATTGGCGTCCTGGCGGTCCTTGTGGCCATGGCGCTCCTTATGCCCGTGACGCTGATCTTGCCGGTGGTCCGCACGGTGGTGCTCTTGATGGCGCTCGTGGCGATGCTCTTGGCGATGCTCTTGACGATCCTTGGCGAAAGCCGCAGGCCGTTCGCCGGGCGATTCGGGGTGCGACTCGGGAGCGCGGTCACCGGGTTGGCGCGTTTCGGCCTGGTCGCCCCTGCGGAATTCACTTGGCGGACCGCGGCGGCGGCGGCGGTGACGGGGCTTCTCGGCCGCGGTTCCCGCTTCCGCCGCCACGGCGGGCGCCTCGGCACCTGGCGCTTCGGCGCCCGGCGTCTCGGCGGTCGGCACGCCCACACCCTCTCCGGTCCGGGCCGGCCGGTCGCCGCCGCGGTGCTGACCGCGCGCCGGACGGCGCGGACCGCGGCGCTCCTCGCCCCGTCCGCCGGTTCGCCATACCTCGACGAGTTCGGGCTCAGCCGGGGCTTCGGGAACTGGCTCCTGATCCGGCGATTCGGAGGCTTCGGCCGGCAATTCCGGCGCCGCATCGCCAAGTGCCGGTGCGCCCGCGTCCTCGACGGGCACCATTGCTTCGCCCTCGGTCATCGATACGGCCTGGGACACATCGGCCTCGACGGCGGGGCTCGCCTCCGCAGCGCATTGTTGTACGGGCGCGGCGACGCCCGGCTCGGAAGAATCGGCGCCGGCGCCAGGTGCGGATCGGGCGGACAGCTCGGATGATGGGGGCGCCGCAGCGTCCATATCGGAGGGATTTTCCGCTGCCGGACCGATGATCTCGGCGGAGATATCGTGAGTGGCGGCATCGACGCCGCCAGTGTCGGACGGCGCCTGTTCGGGCGGCGCGGCGACCGGTTCGGGCGGCTTCGGGCGTTTCTCCATGCGATAGCCCAGGGCCCTCAGGATCGAGGCGAAGTCCTCACCAGAGGAACCCGTGAGCGAGGTCATCGCCTGGGTCACGGTGAAACCGATTCCTTCGAAGGCGCCGGCGGGCTTCGATCCGATCGAGTTGGGCCGCCAAGCAAGCGCCGGCCGGATCAGGTCGGCAAGCCGCTCGAGGATGTCGACGCGCACCGCACGCTCGGCGCACACCCGGTAGCCGATGGTGCGGTAGAGCGTGCGTTGGATTTCCTTGTCGGCGGGAAAGGAGGTGCGTCCGCTGGAAGCGAGCCGCTGCAGATCGTCGAGCCCCTTCATGTCGGGGCCGCCGTGCTTGATCGCCCACAGCTGCGCTGCAAGCGAACGCGGCGCCGGCTTCAGCAGCCCCGGCACGTAGACGTGATAGGCGCCGAACCGCACCCCATGCTTGCGCAGGACCGCGCGGGAGGCCTGATCGAGGCTCTTGAGGTCGTCGGCGACCTTGCTGCGCTCCAGCACGCCCAGCGTTTCCACGACCTGATAGGCGATGCCGCGGGCGAGGCCGGTGATATCTTCGGCGGCCGAGAGCAGGAACAGCGGACCGAGCAGCCGCTCCACATGGGTGCGCAGCCACAGATCGAGGCGCGTCTGCACCGCCTCGAGCGCCGCCCCGGTCAGCTGCTCGTCGGCGAGAATGCGCGCCCGCGGTCGCAACACCACGTCGCCGCCGATGATCTTGGCGACCGGCTCGCCGATCCAGCGGATCGTCGCATCGGAGGTCAGCACGAACTGGGCGTCCGGCGCATGGGCGAGCTTGTTGGCGCGCGCCTCGATCTCGCCGGACAGCGCCTTCTGCGCCGCCGCCGACAGCGCCTTGGCATCCGAGGTTCCCGCCGTGGTATCGGGCGCGAAACGGAAACCGTCGAGCCGGCCGATGGTATGGCCTTCGACCACCACCTCGCCGGTTTTCGTGATCTCAGTCTCCAGCATCGTGTTCTCTCGCAACCGTCGCATCAATACGCTGGTGCGGCGGTCGACAAATCGTTCGGCCAGTCGCTCATGCAGCGCATCGGACAGCCGGTCCTCGATCGCGCGGGTGACGCCCTGCCAGTGATCGGGATCGGAGAGCCAGTCCGGACGGTTCGCCGCAAAGGTCCAAGTCCTGATGTGGGCGATACGGTTGGAAAGCGTATCGATATCGCCATCGGTGTGATCTGCCTGCTCGATCTGGCGGGCAAACCAATCGTCGGAAATCCTACCCTCCCGCAGTAGAAAACCATAGAGGGTCACCGCCAGTTCGGCATGGGTGGCGGGAGAAATTTTCCGGTAGTCGGGGATCTGACAGACCTCCCACAGGCGCTCGACGGCGGCGCGGCCGGCGGCGAGCGCGCGGACCTCCTCGTCGCGGGCGGCATGCTCCAGCACCAGGATGTCCTCGGCGACCGGCGCCCGGGTGAGGCCCGGCATTGTCGGCGTCGCCGCGAGCGATGCGGTGAGCGCGCCGATCGAGGCGAAGTCGAGCTCGCAATTGCGCCACTGCAGCACCTTCACCGGCTCGAAGGCATGGCTTTCCAGCGCATGCACGAGTTCGGCGTCGAACGGCGCACAGCGGCCGGTGGTGCCGAAGGTGCCGTCGCGGGTGGCGCGGCCCGCGCGGCCGGCGATCTGGGCGAATTCCGCCGGGTTGAGGCGGCGGAACTGGTAGCCGTCGAATTTTCGATCGGACGCGAAGGCGACGTGGTCGACGTCGAGGTTCAATCCCATCCCGATGGCATCGGTGGCGACGAGGTAGTCGACGTCACCCGACTGATAGAGCGCGACCTGGGCATTGCGGGTGCGCGGCGACAGCGAGCCGAGCACGACGGCCGCCCCGCCGCGCTGCCGCCTGATCAATTCGGCGATCGCATAGACCTCGTCGGACGAGAACGCGACGATCGCGGTGCGCCGCGGCTGTCGCGTGATCTTCTTCTCGCCGGCGAAGGCGAGCTGCGACAGGCGCGGCCGGCTCAGAATATTGGCGCCGGGAAGCAGCCGCTCGACCATCGGACGCACCGTCGCCGCGCCGAGCACCAGCGTCTCCTCGCGACCCCGGCGGTTGAGCATGCGGTCGGTGAAAACATGCCCACGTTCGAGATCGGCGCCGAGCTGGACCTCGTCGACGGCGACGAAAGCGACATCGAGATCGCGTGGCATCGCCTCGACCGTCGAGACCCAGAAGCGCGGATTGGCCGGCTTGATCTTCTCTTCGCCGGTGATGAGGGCGACGGCATCCGCCCCCACCCGCTCCGCCACCTTGTTGTAGACCTCGCGGGCAAGCAGCCGCAGCGGCAGCCCGATGATGCCGGAGGAGTGGGCGAGCATGCGCTCGATGGCAAGATGGGTCTTGCCGGTATTGGTCGGCCCCAGCACCGCGGTAACGCCATGGCCGCGGGCGCGGGGGTCGCGCTCCCCGGGTGAACTGAACGAAATGGGCATCCCAGCCTCCGCCGGCGCGCGGACCGGCCGGCGCGTCACTTACACGAGCTATCTGTACCACAATGCGACGAAAACCGACGGAACGGCCGCTGTCTTCCCAAGGCCCGGAACGAGTCTCGAACAAAGCACGCCCGAATCGCTGACTCCGCCGTCATTGGTTTCGTTCTCACCACATCTAGTGAGAGACACTCCAACTTCCACCAGATCCTGAATAATCCCGCCTGTTTCGACATCACGACGCGTGCAACGGCATGAACGCCGTGCGCCGGTTCCAGATCGTTCCGCAAGGCATTTGTCAAGTCATGGATGGCGGCTGCGGCAACAAAGTTCGAAACATCGCAGCGGCGCGCGACCGCGATGCCCTCGCGGGCGGCTCAAGGAGTCGGGGTGTTCGAGGTCAGCCGGTGCGGAGTCGGGGTGGTGATGAACTGGGTGGCTTCGAGAACGCCGCGTCCCAGCGGGGTCGGTATCGAAACCCGGAACGGCACCACCACCCGCGTTCCCATGAGCGGCGCCAGCCAAACCTCCACGTCGCGCTGGGTGACCAGGTATTTCACCGCGGGGCGGGACGGCACATAGCCGGCCAGCGGCACGAACCGCACCGAGCAGACCACCGCAGGCCCACGGTAGCCCTTCTCGGCCTTCACGACATCCATGCGCTTGAAGCTCATTTCGAGATCGAATCGCATGCGGCCGTCGAACACCGGGATGGTGCGCCGGCAGGCCTCGGGGCTCACGGGATCGCCATTGCCGGAAACCCGCATCAGCACGCCCGACATCGGATCGATGACGCCGCGCCGGTGGGCGTCGGTCAGCGGCACCCGCTCGGGATTGAAGGCGGTCGGCGGATTGATGGTGACGTCCTTGACGGTGCCGCTGCTCAACGCGATCCGCATTTCCTCGAGCTTGTTGTCGGTGGTGATGCTGGAAGCGTAGGTGTTCGGCGCCATGCCGTCGCCGCGAACGCTGCCGCGGGAGGCGCCGCTGCCCTGCCCGCTGGTGAACACGCTCAAGATGCCGGCGGTCATGCCGCTTGCCGCCGCGGTGTATTGGCTATCCCCGATATCGATGATCCAGGCGCCCTTGCCGATCGGCACTCCCGCGAGACTCGCGGTGTAACGGGCGTCGAGCTTGCCCTGGGCGACGCAATCCCCGGGTGCCGCGCTGATGGCGCCGATGAGCAGACCTGCAGCGCAAAAACGACGACCAAAATCGGACAAGGTCAACTGCACGAATGAACCCATCTGCTCAGGCTAGGCATCGATCGGATGCCGGTTTGTCAGTGGGGATTGCGTCTATTGTATGATGGCTCGCAGCGGGCTGCCCCCGGCGCCCGCGGAGCGTCGAGCGTCCGCAATCACGACCGGGAAGCGCCCCCGATTCGGCGCGACGCCATACGCTGTCGCCCGGATCGAACCGCGTGGCTGCGACGACGGCGCCCAATCTCCTGGTGCATTCGCTTCAAAACTTCTCCACCCATGGCCGCAGCTCGAGCTCGAAGGTCCAGGCGCTGCGGTGCTGCTGCACGAGGTGCAGGTAGCTCGCGGCCATGGCGTCGGGATCGAGCAAGGCGTCGGGGCGGTCGGCGGCCTCAGGGCGCCGGGCGCCGCGGATGCCGCCGTCGACCACCACATGGGCGACATGGATGCCCTGGGGGCCGAGTTCGCGGGCCATGCTCTGGGCCAGCCCGCGCAGCGCGAACTTGCCCATGGCGAAGGGCGCCGACTGCGCATAGCCCTTCACGCTCGCCGATGCCCCCGTGAACAGGATGGTGCCGCTACCGCGCGGCAGCATGCGGCGCGCCGCCTCCTGGCCAACCAGAAAGCCGCCGAATGCCGACACCAGGATCGACTTCTCGACCTCGGCGGGCTCGAGTTCGACGAACGGACCGCGGGTGCGGTAGCTCGCATTGTAGACGACGACGCCGGGGCCTCCGGCGTCGCGGTCGAGGTCGGCGAACAGGCGCTTGACCGCCTCGGGCTCGGCCGCATCGCAGGCATAGGTCCTGGCGCCGACCTCGGCCGCCAGCGCCCCGAGGTCGGCGATGCCACGGGCGGCCAGCGCGATCCTCATGCCGGCGCCCGCGAAGGCGCGGGCGATCGAGGCGCTGAGGCCGGCGCCGGCGCCGACGATCAGTGCGAGCTGATTTTCATTCGCCATGATGACCCCTCCATGAATCCGTGGACGGGCGGCGCCCGCGGCGCTGCCGCGTCAGTCCGTGATCTCGGCACGGCGCCGTTTCACCGCCGGCGCCACCATCACGACGAGGATGCCGATGGTGACGATGATGAAGCCGAGGCTGATCGGCCGGGTGACGAAGACCGACGGGTCGCCCCGCGCCATCAGCATGGCGCGGCGCAGATTCTCCTCCATCATCGGCCCCAGCACGAAGCCGAGCAGCAGCGGCGCCGGCGGGAAGCCGAGCTTTCCCCACACGAAGCCGAGCACACCGAACAGGGCGGTGAGGTAGATTTCGAAGGAGGAATTGTTGACGCTGTAGATGCCGATCGCGGAGAACGCCATGATCGCCGGGAACAGCAGGCGGTACGGCACCTCGAGCAGCTTCACCCACAGCCCGATCAGCGGCAGATTGAGCACGACCAGCATGAGATTGCCGATCCACATGCTGGCGACGAGGCCCCAGAACAGGTCGGGCCGCAACGTCATCACCTCCGGCCCGGGCTGGATGCCCTGGATGGTCAG
>DASYNT010000201.1:0-14440 GCA_036008405.1 Xanthobacteraceae bacterium | reverse complement strand
TACGATCATCCCGGCGAGATCATGGACGAGATCGCGCGGCTGACGCCGACATTTGCCGGCGTCTCGTTCGACAAGCTCGACGCGCTCGGCTCGGTCCAGTGGCCGTGCAACGAGAAGGCGCCGGCCGGCACGCCGGTCATGCATATGAACGGCTTCGTCCGCGGCAAGGGCAAGTTCGTTATCACCGAATATGTCGCGACCGACGAGCGTACCGGACCGCGCTTTCCGCTCCTGCTGACCACCGGCCGCATTCTCAGCCAGTACAATGTCGGCGCCCAGACGAGGCGCACGGCGAACGTGGTCTGGCATGAGGAGGACCGCCTCGAGATTCACCCCCACGACGCCGAGCAGCGCGGCATTCGCGACGGCGATTGGGTGAAGCTCGCGAGCCGGTCGGGGGCGACCACCCTGCGTGCGCTGATCACCGAGCGGGTGGCGCCGGGCGTGATCTACACCACGTTCCATCACCCCGGTACCCAGGCCAATGTGGTCACCACCGAGTATTCGGACTGGGCGACGAACTGCCCGGAATACAAGGTGACCGCGGTCCAGGTGACGCCGTCGAACGGCCCGAGCGAGTGGCAGGAGCGTTACGACGATCTCGCGCGCCAGAGCCGTCGCATCGCCCATGCGGTGGAACCCGCGGAGTAGGACACGGTGGCTCCGCCGATCGATCGCGTTGCCCGCATGGCCTGGCGCGCCGACGGTTTCGCCGACGGCGAGCGGGCGATTCCGGAGGAGACCGCGATCGCCTTCACCTATAACGGCACCTCCTATGCGGTGATGATGGCGACGCCGCAGGACCTCGAAGATTTCGCCCTCGGCTTCAGCCTGACCGAGGGGATCGCTTCCGCCATCGAGGAGATCGAACGGCTGGAGATCGTCGAGCAAGAGTCCGGCATCGAGTTGCGGATGTGGCTCGCCGAGCCGCGCGCCGCCGGCCTGCAGGCGCGCCGCCGGCATCTCGCCGGGCCGACGGGATGCGGGCTTTGCGGCATCGAGACGCTGGCGGAGGCGATGCGGCCGCCGCCGCTGGTTCGCGACGGCCGATTGCTGGCGTCCGGCGACGTCCTGCGGGCGATCGAATCCGTCGCGCCGCTGCAGACCATCAACCGCGAAACCCGCGCGGTCCATGCCGCGGCATTCTGGCATCCGTCGGTCGGACTGGTCGCCCTGCGCGAGGATGTCGGACGCCACAATGCGCTCGACAAGCTCGGCGGCGCACTCGCGCGCGACCATGTGCCGGTCGAGGGCGGAACGGTCCTGCTGACCAGCCGGGTTTCGGTGGAGATGGTGCAGAAGACGGCTTTTCTCGGCATTTCCTTCATCGTCGCGATCTCCGCGCCCACCGCGCTCGCCGTCCGCACCGCCGCGGCGGCCGGCATCACCCTGGTGGCGGTCGCCCGCGGCGACGGGTTCGAGGTCTTCACCCATCCCCATCGCATCGCCCGGAAGCAGGTCGCCTGTGTCGCCTGACAAGCTCGTCTACATGGCCAACCAGATCGGCAGGTTTTTCGCCAGCCAAGGCTCCGGCACAGCGGCGGCCGGCATCGCCGAGCATATCGCCAAGTTCTGGGACCCGCGCATGCGCGCGGCGATCATCGCCCATCTCGACGCCGGCGGAGCCGGCCTCGATCCGGCCGTTCGCGCCGCGGTGGAGAAGCTGCCGCGGCCGGTTTCGTCGGCCGAGCGATCGATCCGGTAGGACCCTTGCCGGCGGTCAGCCGGCTTGCCGGGACACCACCGCGAGGGGTTACTCGGTCATCGGCAGCGGCAACAGCAGCGGCAGGAAAGGTTGTAGGGGCGCGAAATGGTCGAGGACGGAGCGTCGGTACTCGGACTTCGTGTCATCAAGATCCTCGATCCTGCCGACAGCAGGCCGGCTGATCGCCGTTCTCGCGCGCCGCTTGGACCGGCGGACAGGGTACGTCGCCATAGGAGCAGAACACGCAGCAATCGCCCGGCTTCGGCTTTATCCGTATCCCGCAAGCCGTGCAATCGTAGAAAAACCGGCACGCGTCCTCGGGCATTTCTTCCATCCTGCGGTGGCCGCAAGCCGGGCAGGTGATGGTCGAGAAGAGCTGCATGGTGCCGACGTCACGCCTTTTGCGCTTCTGCGCCGACCCGGCGGCGCAGGCGTCGCCATAATACATGGTCGAGCGACAGCTTGCCGGGGCCGCGGCACAGCAGCACCAGCAGGATCGAAGCCCATTGGATGTGGGTCGGCCACGCCTGCGGATAGACGAAAATCTCGATCACCGCGGTCATGCCGAGCAGCACGAGCGCGGCGGCCCGGGTCAACAGGCCGAGCACCAGCAGCACCGGCATGGTCAGTTCGATGCCCAGCGCCATGTTGGCGGCAATCTCCGGCGGCAGCAGCGGCACCTTGTAGTCGTCGGTGAAGAGCTCGATGGTCGTGTCCCAGTTCGCGAGCTTGGCCTGGGCGGAGTTCCAGAACACGGTGGCCGCGGCCGCCCGCAGCGGCAGCGCCAGCAACGTATAAGGGACGCCGTCGAGCAATCCGACCGCTCTCTCCATCAGGGCGAGCGGCGGCGAGGGCTTGTCGGCGGCAACGTCGGTCATGGCCATACCTCCGGTGCTGCGGCAGGTGAGGGAGTGGGCTCGGGCGGCGCCAGGCGGAAATCGAAGAACCGCCCGGCGGCGAGGTGTTCGGCCAGCAGCGCGTCGGCGGGAATGCCGGCCGCTGCCGCCAACGCCTCCTCGACCGACCAGCCGTCGCACAGCGCCGCCGCGAAGCAGCAGGCGGCTTCGTCGAGCCGCGATACGTCAACTCCGGATACGTTGACCCCGGTGTCGCGGCGCTCCACCAGCAGGCGGACCGCTCCGGCATCGAGATCGACGCCGGCCAGCGCCGCATCGTCTGCATCGAGCACGCCGCGCCAGATCGCATCGACCGGATAATCCGCGTATAGCAGGGCGACCGAGGGATGCGGCACGAAGCAGACACGCCCCCGGTCCTGGGGCGAAAGCGCCGCGAGCCGCGAAAGGTCGAGCGGCGCGGTATCGGCGGCATGGATGGCGCGGCTCACCGCCCATTCGAGGCGCGCGACGTCGGCGAGGTAGGGGAGCGCGGCGGCGGGCTCAAAGTCGCGCAGGAATTCCGGAAACTCGGCGCCGTAATGGTCGAGATAGGCCGCGCGGGGCGGGTGTTGCGCGATGAACAGGCCGGCAGCGCCCTCGAAGAAATCGGCGCCGACCAGCCGGTGAATGGCCGGGTAGGTCAGCCGCAACGCCTTGGTCACGCCGGTGATGAACGTATTGCGGTAGATATTCAGGCGGTCGGCTCCGAGATGCTCCGCCAGCATGGCCGCGACCGCGCCGTCCTCGCCGTCGAGGAGGCTCGCGCGCATGGCGCGCTGCGTCTCAAGCAGCGTCGGCACTGCGCACCTCCCGTTCGGCCGTGGCGAGCAGCGCGCGGGCATGGTCGGCTTCGCCGAGCAGCACGTCGAGGGTCGGCACGTCGGTGTCCCATTCGATCAGGGTCGGCACCGGGCCGAACCGCGCGAGCGCCTCCCGATAGAGCGCCCACACCTCGCCGATTACCCGCGAGCCGTGATCGTCGATGCGCACGGTCCCGCCATCGGGCAGCGGCCGCACGCTGTGGCCGGCCAGATGAATCTCTCCGATGGCGGCGGGCGGCAATCCGGCGAGATAGGCCGCGGCGTCCCAGCCGTGATTATGGGCGCTGACATAGATGTTGTTTACGTCGCACAGGATGCCGCAGCCGGTGCGTTCCGCCACCGCGGCCATGAACTCCCATTCCGGGATGGTCGAATGGCGGAAGCGCAGATAGGTGGAAGGGTTTTCCACCAGTATCCTGCGCTTCATGTGGCTCTGCACCTGGTCGACATGCCGGCACACCACCGCGAGCGATTCTTCTGTCATCGGCAGCGGCAACAGGTCGGCAAGGTAGGTGCCGTCCACCACGCTCCAGGCGATATGCTCGGACATCAGGCCGGGCTCGATCCGCTCGGCCACGCCGCGGATGCGTTCGAGGTGGGCCGGATCCAACCCTTCGGCGCTGCCGAGCGACAGCCCGACGCCGTGCAGCGACATCGGACAGTCGCGGCGGATGGCGTCGAGGTAGCGCAGCGGCGCGCCGCCGCCCATGTAGTTCTCGGTATGGACCTCCATCCATGCCACGTCGGGGCGACTGTCCAGCACCACCTGGTGATGTTGGAAGCGCAGCCCTATTCCGGCCTGCGCCGGAATAGGGCCGGGATGCGCGACGAGGTCGGGAGACATCGGCCCGCCGTCACGTCGAGGTCGTCTTGCCGCCTTGAATCTTGGCGCAATCGCCGGCCGGCAGCAGCACGAACGACTTGGGATCGCGTGCCTGGGTCGATTGTCCGGCGCAGGAATGCGCGCCTTCGGCGCAATCGTTCTTGGCGGCGGCGTTGATGCCGTAGCACTTCTCCAGCTTGTTGGCGGCCGCGCGCGCCATGTTGTCTTTCACGATCTGCGGCGGATTCGCGCCCTGGGCGCGTACCGACGGCGCTTGTGCGGCGAGCGCGAGCCCGACGGCGGTCGAGAGAACGGAAGCGGCAAGCAGACGGTTGCTCATGATTGGACCTCTCGTTGGAGTCTCGTGGCGAGACTTGGGAGGTTCGCCGCCGCGACCGCAAGGTTACACGTCGTTTGCAAAAATACATTGCTACCGGCGTGGCGCCACGTGGTGTATGGAAACCGCCGGAATTCGGCGACACGAGAGGCCAATCCAGGAGAGGCCGATGTCCCCCGGGCGGCGCAGGCGCACACCGCCATTGACGTTGGTGACCTCGTCTGCCGCGTCGGGCGCGCTGCCCGGACGCGGCGGCGACGCTGCCGTCGCGCGCGACTGGTCGCAACTCATGGCCCGTGCCCAGGATGGCGACCGGGACGCCTATCGTGTTCTGCTCGAGGACATCACGCCTTATCTGCGCGCGCTGGCGTCGCGCTGCTTTCGCGAGGCCGCCGACATCGAAGACGCCGTGCAGGACGTGCTGCTGACGATTCACGCGGTCCGCCACGCCTATGACCCCGGGCGGCCGTTCGGGCCATGGCTGGTCGCCATCGCCAACCGCCGCATCATTGACCGGCTGCGCCGCCAGATGCGCGCCCGCTCTCGAGAAATCGAATTGACGGCGGCGCATGAAACCTTTTCGGCCCATCCGGCGAACCTCCAGTCGAACTTCGGCGACACATCGGCAGACGAGGCCGTCCTGCATGCGGCGATCGAGCACCTACCCCCCGACCAGCGCCAGGCGATCAGGCTGCTCAAGCTCAAGGAAATGTCCTTGAGCGAGGCGTCGGTGGCGAGCGGAAAGTCGGTGTCCGCCCTCAAGGTGGCGACTCACCGCGCCATCAAGTCCCTGCGAAAGCTATTGCGACAGCCGAGCGACACGCCGTGACCACAACGCCCGACCTCATCGACGCCTTGGTGGAATGTGCGGCCCCGGTGCGCCGACTGCGCCGGCCATTGGTGCGAGCCGGTCTGTGGCTCGCCTTCGCGGCCCTCATCCTGGCGCTGCTCGCGATCGGGCACGGGGTGCGTGGCGATCTGGCGGAGCGCCTCCACCAGCCCGTGTTCGCCGTCAGCATGGCCGCCGCGCTCGCCACCGGAATCCTGGCGGCGATGGCGGCGTTCGTGGTCAGCCTTCCCGACCGCTCGCAATGGTGGCTGCTGCTGCCCGCGCCGGCGCTCGCCGTGTGGATCGGCACCATCGGCTACGGCTGCCTGACCGACTGGGTCAGCATTGGCCCCGACGGCGTCCGCTTCGGCGAGACGCTGCGATGCTTCGCGACCCTCGTGCTGGCCAGCGTGCCCCTTGCGATTGCGCTCGCGGTGATGCTGCGCTACGCGGCGCTGCTGCGCCCCGGCGCCGTCGCCATGGCGGGAGCGCTGGCGGTCGCCGCCATCACCTCGAGCGCGCTGTCGCTGCTCCACGATCTCGACGCCACCATGATGATCCTGGTGTGGAATCTCGGCGTTGCCGCGCTGATCACCGGGCTCGGCAGCGTGTTCGGACAGCGCATGTTTCGGTGGTGGCCGACGCGCTCGTGGATCGAGTAAGGAGTACTTGGTCGTGGCCATGAAACCAAGGATTGACGAGCTCCGGAATCGGACCAAATCGATGAGTTATCAGCTGGCGTGAGCCCGAAATGGAGCACGAATTGAAGCTGAGCCTCTGGGATGAGCTTGAACGATCTCTTGCGTCCCTCGTGGAGTCCATGTCGATTATTCTTGGCAAACGAGACGTGGATCTTCTGACCGAATTCATTGAGAATCGAGAATACGGTGTTGCGTTGCGGTGGCTGGATGCAATGGTGGTCGAGCACTCCCTTGAACTCTCGCCGGCTCAGGAGAGGGAGATTCGACGGCTTGCCGAATTTATGCAGATTGAATTGGATGAAGATCGTCATCGGCCGATGATGTAATTCCGCACATCATAAATCCCAGGCACCACAGAGACCCCATTGTGGTCCGGCGCTGCGGCTCGTATTACAAACCAACGAGTCGAGTCGTGGCCGGGCCGACCCCCACCCGGCATCAGCGGTCCGCTGGATCATTGTCATGCCGCCTGTAGCAGCGGGTGCCTTCATTTCAGGCTCACGCTTCGCCAAGCGGTATCGGGACGACAAAGGACGTAGTGATGCCAGGGATAGCCTTGCCAGCCACCACTGGTCTGTGGTGCGTCCTGGGCTTCCTGGGGCTCGCCGGTCTTGCGGTCGCGGCCGGGGCGCGCAGGCTGGCCACGCCGCTCATCTATGGCGGCTCGCTGGCGGTGGCGGTGGTCGCGCTCGGCGCGGCGCTGTCATGTTTCCTCGATTCCGGGCCGCCATGGAGGCTGGTACTTCCGATCGGCCTGCCGGGCATCGGCGCCCATTTTCGTGTCGATGCGCTCGGCGCATTCTTCCTGGTGGTGGTCAATCTCGGCGGTGCGGTCACCAGCTTCTACGCGCTCGGCTATGGCCGCCATGAGGTATCGCCCGCACGGGTGCTGCCGTTTTATGCCGCTTTTCTGGGCGCGATGAATCTCGTGGTGTTCGCCGACGACGCCTTTACCTTTTTGCTGGCGTGGGAATTCATGTCGCTCACCTCGTGGGCGATCGTGCTGGCGCGCTATGACGATCCCGCCAACAGCCGCGCGGCCTTGATCTATCTCGTGATGGCGAGCTTCGGCACGCTGTGCCTGCTGCTCGCCTTCGGCCTGCTGGCGGGGCCCGCCGGCGGCTACGCCTTCGACACCATTCGCGCCGCCGCCTTTGCTCCCGCCACGGCGATGCTCGCGGTCCTGCTCGCCCTCGTCGGCGCCGGCTCGAAGGCCGGCCTGGTGCCGCTCCATGTGTGGCTGCCGCTCGCCCATCCGGCCGCGCCCAGCCACGTCTCGGCGCTGTTGAGCGGGGTGATGACCAAGGTCGGCATCTACGGCTTCGTGCGTATCGCGTTCGACCTCGCCGGCCCGCCCAATCCATGGTTCGGGCTCGTGGTCCTCACGCTCGGCGGCATCACCGCCGCCATCGGCGTTCTCTACGCCCTGATGCAGCACGACCTCAAGCGGCTGCTCGCCTATCACACCGTGGAAAACATCGGCATCATCTTCATCGGGCTCGGCCTGGCGCTGGCGTTCCGCGCCAACGGCATGAATGTCGCCGCCGCACTGGCGCTGACCGCGGCGCTGTTCCACGTGTTCAATCATTCGGTGTTCAAGAGCCTGCTGTTCTACGGGGCCGGCGCGGTGCTGGTCGCCACCGGCGAGCGCGACATGGAGCGCCTCGGCGGGCTCATTCACCGCATGCCGCAGACCGCGGTGGTGTTCCTGATCGGCTGCGCGGCGATTTCGGCGTTGCCGCCGCTCAACGGCTTCGTGTCCGAATGGCTCACCTTCCAGGCGATCCTGGTGAGCCCGCAATTGCCCCAATGGGGCCTCAAGCTGACGGTACCGGCCGCCGGCGCGCTGCTCGCCTTGTCGGCCGCGCTCGCCGCCGCCTGCTTCGTCAAGGCGTTCGGCGTCACCTTCCTCGGCCGGCCACGTTCGCCGGCTGCGGCGGCCGCGGCCGAAGTCGACCCGTTCTCGCTCGCCGCGATGTTCCTGCTCGCCGCGATCTGTTTCCTGGCCGGCGTGCTGCCGGGCTTGGTGATCGACGCGCTGTCGCCGGTGGCGGCCCTGCTGGTCGGGGACATGATGCCGCGCCAGGCCGGCGTGCCGTGGCTGTCGATCGTGCCGATCGGGCAGAGCCGCAGCTCGTATAACGGGCTCATCATCCTGATATTCCTGATCGCGTCGGGGACCATCACCGCCATGGTGATTCACCGCTTCGCCACCAGGGCGACGCGGCGCAGCGCCATCTGGGACTGCGGGTTCCCGCTCGATGCGCCGCAGACCCAATATGCGAGTTCAAGCTTCGCGATGCCGATCCGCCGCGTGTTCGGCACGGTGGTGTTCGACGTGCGCGAGCGGGTGGACATGCCGCGGCCGGGCGAGATGCGCGCCGGCAGCTTCCATCTGCGCGTGCTCGACCCCGCCTGGCGCTTCGCCTATGGCCCGATCGCACGCACCGTCGGGACCGTCGCGACCCGCCTCAACCGGCTGCAGTTCCTGACCATTCGCAGCTATCTCACGCTGGTGTTCTGCACCCTGATCCTGCTTCTGGCGATGGTGGCGCTATGGCGCTGATCATCGATCTCGCGCTGCAGGGCGTGCAGATGGTGCTGGTCGTCGCCATCGCCCCCGCCATTCTCGGGGTGACGCGCAAGGTCAAGGCGCGGCTGCTGCGCCGCATCGGCCCGCCGCTGCTGCAGCCGTACCGCGATCTGTGGAAGCTGATGCACAAGGAAGCCGTGCTCGCCCACAACGCCTCGTGGCTGTATCGGGTCGCGCCCTATCTCGTCTTCGCGGCGACCTGGGTCGCCGCGGCGCTGGTGCCGTCCTACGCGACCGGGTTGCTGTTCTCGTGGTCGGCCGACCTCATCGCCATCGTGGCGCTGCTCGGCACCGCGCGCTTCACCCTGGCGCTCGCCGGCATGGACGTCGGCACCGCGTTCGGCGGTATCGGGTCGTCGCGCGAGATGATGATCGCATCGCTGGCCGAGCCCGCCATGCTGCTCATCGTCTTCACGGTCGCCCTGGTCGCCGGCACCACCCAGCTCTCCGCCATCGCTACCGTCTTCGCCACCGGGTCGGTCGGGCTACGGGTGTCGCTCGCGCTCGGAATGTTCGCTTTCCTCGTGGTGGCGACCGCCGAGAACGGCCGCATCCCGATCGACAATCCGGCCACGCACCTCGAACTGACCATGGTGCACGAGGCGATGGTGCTGGAATATTCCGGCCGCCATCTCGCCATGATCGAGGCGGCCGCAGCGCTCAAGCTCGTGCTCTATTTCTCGCTGATCGTCTGCCTGTTCGTGCCGTTCGGCATTGCCGGCCCGGGTGCCGGGCTTGCGGCCCTGGCGTTTGGAATCCTCGCCTATCTCGCCAAGCTCATGGTGCTCGCGGTGCTGCTGCCGATCGGCGAAACCAGCGTCGCCAAGATGCGGGTGTTCCGTTATCCGATCTTCGTCGGCGGCGCGTTCGCCGCCGCGGCTCTGGCGGTGTTTCTCCTGTTCGTTTCGCAGGGATTCTGATGAACGAAAAGCTCCTTTTCGACGTCGCCCACCTGCTCGCCGGCAGCATGCTGGTCCTGAGCTTCCTGCTACTCTACCAGGATCGCATCACGGCCGTCATCAACGTGTTCGCGCTGCAAGCCATGGCGCTCGCGCTTTCGGTCGCCTGGCAGGCGCTGGTGCAGGGGGCGCCGCATCTGCTGGTGACGGCCGCGCTCGCACTGGTGGTCAAGGGCTTCGTGATCCCGATGGCGCTGCATCAGATCATCCGCAAGCTGCAGATCCACCGCGAGATCGAGCGGGTGATCGGGGCCGGCCCGACCATGGTGACGGGGCTGATCCTGGTCGCGCTTTCGATCCTGCTGGTGCAACCGGTCGGTGAGGTCAGCATCTACACGCGAGAGGACCTCGCCTTCGCGCTCGCCGTCATTCTGCTCGGCTTGTTGATGATGATCACGCGGCGCAATGCGATTACTCAGGTGGTCGGATTCATGTCGCTGGAGAATGGTTTGATCCTGGCGGGAACCGGAGCCAAGGGAATGCCGCTGGTCGTCGAGGTCTCGGTGGCATTCTCGGTCCTGATCGCCTTCATCGTGTTCGGCGTCTTCGTGTTCCGCATGCGCGAGCGCTTCGACACCGTCGACGTGAGCGCGCTCGATCGTTTCCGCGGCGAGCGGAGGGACGCGACGTGATCGGCCCGGTCGAAGCGATCCTCGTCGTTCCCGCGCTC
The DNA here is from genome assembly GCA_036008405.1 of Xanthobacteraceae bacterium. Classification (GTDB taxonomy): domain Bacteria; phylum Pseudomonadota; class Alphaproteobacteria; order Rhizobiales; family Xanthobacteraceae; genus JAJPKK01. The sequence goes on along the minus strand of DASYNT010000201.1, from coordinate 4,106 downwards.
GCGATCCCGGTGCTCGCGCTGATATCCGATTACCGGCTCGGCGCGGCCGTCAACATGCTCGCCTGCGCGATGACGTTCGCCGCCGCCCTGTCGCTGCTGTTCACCGACCATCCCCGCGGCGATCTCGTCATCATCGACGACTTCAATGTCTTTTTCATCATCCTGACGACCTTCGTGGGCTTCACCACCAGCATCTTCAGCGCCTCCTATCTCGCCCATGAAATCGAGATCGGCCGCCTGACCCCGGCCTATCTGCGATTCTATCACGCCATGTACCAGGCCCTGATGTGCGCCATGAACGCGGCGCTGGTGGCCAACAATATCGGCCTCATGTGGGTGGGCGTCGAGGTGGCGACGCTGTCGACCGTGATGATGGTCGGCATCTATCGCACGCCCGAGGCGATCGAGGCGGCGTGGAAATACTTCATTCTCGGCAGCGTCGGCATCGGGCTCGCCTTCTTCGGCACCATCCTCGTCTACCTGGTGGCGCAGGACGTGGTCGGCGACGGCCTGCCGGCGATGTCGTGGGACCTGCTGGTCAAGGCCGCCCCGCTGCTCGATCCCAGGCTCCTGTCGCTCGCCTTCGTGTTCCTGCTGGTCGGCTACGGCACCAAGGTCGGCCTCGCGCCGTTTCATGCGTGGCTGCCCGATGCCCATGCGGAAGGCCCGACGCCGATCTCGGCCGTGCTGTCCGGCCTATTGCTCAACGTTGCGCTCTATGCGCTGTTGCGTTTCAAGATGGTCCTGGCCGGGAATCCCGGCGCCATCGACGTCGGCGCCATCATGGTGGCGCTCGGTCTCGTCAGCCTGGTGTTCGCGGCCTTCATGTTGTACCGGCGCCGCGACATCAAGCGCCTGTTCGCCTATTCCTCGATCGAGCATATGGGCATCGCCGCCTTCGCGTTCGGCATGGGCGGGCCGCTCGCGAACTTCGCCGGCCTGCTGCACATGACCATGCACTCGCTGATCAAATCCGGGATCTTCTTTTCGGTCGGCCACATCGCTCAGGTCAAGGGAACCCAGCGCATCGCCGCCATCAGCGGCATCTCGGTGACCCATCCGATGCTGGCGGTGGTGTTCTCGCTCGGCGTCATCGCCATCGCGGGGCTGCCGCCGTTCGGCATGTTCACCAGCGAGTTCATGCTGGTGTCGTCGACTTTCGCGCGGCAGCCGGCGTTGAGCGTCGTGCTGGTGCTCGGGCTGCTGGTAGCGTTCGGCGCGCTCATCCTGCGGCTCCAGGACGTCGTGTTTGGCGAGCCGACCGGTAAGGCCCATCCGGCGCAGGCCTCCTACATTCCGGCCTTCATGCACCTGACGCTGGTCCTCATTGCCGGTATCTGGCTGCCCGGCCCGATCGTGCAATGGTTCCGCGGCGTCGCCGCGCTGCTGGGATGACGGCGATGGATGCCGACGCAATTCCCGCACTTCTCGCCGGATTCGCGCCGGAGGGGTGTCACGCGCCGTGGCGGCGCTTCGACGTCGATGCCCCGACCTGGACCGCCATCGCCAGGTCGCTCGGCGCCGGCGAGGCGGATCTGCTCGGCCTGTGGGGCGACGCCGCCGCCGTGCACATGGCGCTGCGAACGCCGCCCGCGGATCCCTTCGTGATTTCGCTGGCGGTGACGCAGGAGAGTTTTCCGTCGGTCGGCCGGTTCCACCTCCCGGCGATCCGGCTCGAACGGACGGTGTGCGACCTCTACGGCCACAGGCCGGCGGACGCGCCCGACCACCGCGCCTGGCTCGATCATGGCCAGTGGGGCCTGCGTGCGCCGCTCGGCGCGGCGGCACCGGCGCCGCTGCGCGATCCCGCCGGCTACGATTTCCTGCCGGTGCATGGCCACGGCCTGCATGAGATCCCGGTCGGCCCGGTGCATGCCGGAATCATCGAGCCCGGCCATTTCCGCTTCACCGCGAATGGCGAGACCGTGGCGCGCCTGCAGGAGCGGCTCGGCTACGTGCACAAGGGCATCGATGGCCTCTTGAGCGACGTCGACCTCGCCAGGGCCGGGCGTGTGGTGGCGCGGGTGTCGGGGGATTCGACCGTCGCGCTGAGCTTTGCCTTCTCGCGCGCCGTCGAGGCGGCGCTCGGCTTCGACGCCCCGCCGCGCGCCGCGGTGCTGCGCGGCGTCATGGCGGAACTCGAACGCATCGCCAATCATTTCGGCGATATCGGCGCGGTCTGCAACGACGCGGCGTTCGCCTTGATCCACGCCCATTGCGGCATTTTCCGCGAGCGCGTGCTGGCAGCATCCGACCGGGCGTTCGGTCACCGGCTGATGATGGACCGCATCGTTCCCGGCGGCGTCGCCCAGGATATTTCGGCGGACGGCGGCGCCGCGATCGTGGCGGCGCTCGACGACATCGCGCCGCGCTTCGAGGAGATCGTCGCCCTCTATGACGACACCCCGTCGCTGCAGGATCGCACCTGTGCCACCGGCCATGTGTCGCCCGACCTGATCAAGCTATGGGCGGCGGGCGGCCATGTCGGCCGCGCGTCGGGCCGCGACTTCGACGCCCGCCGCGACCTCGCCTATCCGCCCTATCGGGGGCTTGGCTTCGCAGTCCCGCTCTACACCGCGGGGGATGTCGACGCCCGCCTGCGCGTGCGCATCGACGAGACCCGCGCCAGCTTTGCGATGATCAGGGCCTGGCTCGCCGCCCTGCCGCCGGGCCCGGTGCTCGCGCCGGTGCCGCGATCATCGGCGCCGCGCGAAGGCGTCGCAATGGTCGAGGCGTTTCGCGGCGACGTGATGGTGTGGCTGCGGCTCGCTGCGGACGGGCAGGTGGCGCGCTGCCATGTCCGCGACGCATCGTGGTTCCAGTGGCCGCTGCTCGAGGCCGCGATCGAGAACAACATCGTGGCGGACTTCCCGCTCTGTAACAAGTCGTTCAACTGCTCCTATTCGGGACACGATCTCTAGCCATGCGCACGTTGCTTCTGAAATCGCTGTTTGCGCGGCCGCTGACGATCGCGGCACCCGATGCCGATGGCGCCGCGCTCGAGGAACTCGGCCGCGCGCTCGCGGCGCGCGGGCGGCGGCTGTTCGGCCGCTCGATCACCATCAGGGAGGTCGATGCCGGGTCGTGCAACGGCTGCGAGCTCGAAATCCATGCGCTCAACAACGCGATCTACGACGCCGAGCGGTTCGGCCTGCGGTTTGCGGCTTCGCCCCGCCATGCCGACGTGCTGCTGGTCACCGGCCCGGTGACCCGCAACATGAAGATCGCGCTGGAACGCACCTATGCGGCGACGCCCGGTCCCAAATGGGTGGTGGCGGTCGGCGATTGCGGCTGCGGCTGCGGTGCGTTCGAGGGCAGCTATGCTGTGATCGGCGCCGTCGACAAGGTGATTCCGGTCGACCTCCACATAAGCGGCTGCCCGCCGCGACCGATCGACCTGCTGCGCGGCCTGATCGCGCTGGTCGACAAGGCGACCGCGCCGGCGGGTCGACGCGGATAACCCCGAGCAGGGTCTGTCGGCGTCGATCCTGTTGTCATTGCCCCGCGTGACCGGGCAATCCATCCAGCACGATCGGTGGTTACTTCATCGCCCGGTCGAGCACAATTTCTTCTTCGGCAACCGCGCTAAAAATCCGGCGTCTCCGCCTGCGGGATCGGAAACAGGTTCTTGCTGAAGTGATCGCCGTTGTACTCCGCGCATACCGTCTCGATCGACGGATTCTCGGCCCGGCGCCAGCGCTTGAGGAAATGCAGCGGCGCGTTGAACGTGTCGGGGTCCTCGACGGTCACCGCGGCTTCGAGCGCCTTGCCGTCGGCGGTGGTCTTGTAGCGCTCGACCACATGTTCCTTTTCGGTATGGGGGGTGCGGAAATTGTCGATATAGCTGTTCTTGGTGGAGAGGCCGATGGTGTCGACCACCAGCGTGTCGCCGTTTTCATAATGGCCGATGGCTTCGCCGAACCAGGTCGGCTTCACGTGTTCCGAATGCTTGTCGGTGAGATAGATGCGGCGGACCATGTGATCGCGCTGCCAGATCATCCACACCTCCTTCGGCGTCTGGATGAAGTACATGGGCTCGATCGGATAGAGCAACTGTCCGGGAATGCCGCCGGGCCAGCATCGCGACTGGGCGGTGAAGGCGAGTC
>DASYNT010000200.1:0-6775 GCA_036008405.1 Xanthobacteraceae bacterium | reverse complement strand
CTGCCGCCATGATGAACGACGTAGAGGGTATGGACCGCGTTCTGTCCAGGGCGCAGATATAGGCCGTGCGCTCTGAACTTGTCGCCTTCAGAGCCGATCGGCCCAGGACACGATTCATACGTTTTCTTGTTCGGCCGCTCTGTAGACGCCGTACTCGGGAAAAGCACGGTCGTGCTCTTATCGCGCAGGTTGATGAGACGGATCGCGCCGTTCGCCGCCATACCGGACGCGAGAACCCAATCCGACCCCGGCACAGCAGCGAGATCTTCAGGACCTAATTGATCGCAGATGAAACGAACGTTGCCGATCGCCTCACACCCAGCCGCCTTTGCTTCAAAGCTTCCGCCGATCAGTGATAACGTGATGACGATTCCTAGTGACATCGGCACCTTCATGACCGCCCTCCTGTTCCCTGGGCTTGCACACGAAGCGCATTATACTGGCTTTGACGGAATGTAGCCAAAAGTCTCTGATGACCTGTTGCCAATCTCACCGCGGAAGTTGCTTGCGAAGCGTTGCGCGGCGCGGGCATGACATGCTCGCCTGAGGATGTTCAGATCGCCGCTCGCGAGGAGCGATGGGCCGTGTCGCTGCCGGGCGCGCGCATCGCCTGGTTTCCCGCATCAGAGCTGGGAAGTAAGCGTCTAGCAGTTGAGCGTCGCGTTTTGCGCCTGCCGGCGGAGCGGTGCCCGTATCAATCGCCCGGCTGGGCACCATCATAGCCTTCGACGACGGCGAGATCGGCTTGCGCGCAGTGTTCCCGCAGTTTTTTGACGCGCCCGTATTCGGGCGACCGGTAGCAGGCCAGCGCGGTCTCGTAGTCCTTGAACTCGATCGCCACCAGGCGCCGGCGAAGCTCGCCCTCCATCGTCTCGCTGCGGCCGGCACGGATGACATAGCGGCCGCCGAACCGGCGCAGCACGTCCTGGATGGCTGCGGCATAGGCCTGGTAGCCTTCTGGGTCGGACACGTCGACCAGCGCCAGCCAGTATCCCTTTGCCATCGGCTTGCCTTTCATGCCATTTCGCGCAGCGCCGCCGCGATTTCGGCGACGATGGCGGCCGCCGCCGCCCGTGGATCTCCCGCCTCCACGATAGGACGTCCGACCACGAGATAATCGGCGCCGGCGGCAACGGCCCGCGCCGGAGTCATGACCCGCTTCTGGTCGCCCATAGCGGCCCCCGCCGGGCGGATGCCGGGGGTGACCAGCGCCATCCCTGGGCCGATGACGGGGCGCAGCCGGGCGGCTTCCTCGGCGGCGCAGACGAGGCCGTCGATGCCGAGGTCGCGGGCCTGCGCCGCCCGCTGCGCCACCAGCGCCGACACCCCCACCTCATAGCCCGCCGCGGCGAGATCGGCATCGTTATAGGAGGTGAGGACGGTCACCGCGAGGATGCGCAGGCCGGCGCCGCCGCGGGCGGCGACCGCCGCCTCCATGGTCTGCGGATAGGCATGGACTGTGAGAAAGGTCGCTCCGAGACGGGCCACGCTTTCGACCCCCTTGGCGACGGTGTTGCCGATGTCGTGCAGCTTGAGGTCGAGAAACACCCGCTTGTTCGCCCGGACCAAATCCGCCGCGAACGGGATGCCGCCGGCAAAGGCGAGCTGGTAGCCGATCTTGTAGAAGGAGACGGCATCGCCGAGCCGCTCGACCAGGGCGGACGCGGCCGGGATCGAGGGGACATCGAGAGCGACAATCAGCCGGTCAAGCGCCTGCATCGGCGGCTCCTTGGTCGATCGCTTCACGCGCAATAGGGGCCGGCGTCGACGAGGCGCCGTGATGGATCCCGAACAGCCGCTTGAAACTGACGGCGTTTGCCGGGGGCCGGACTCCGCTTCGGCATCGCCGCGATATAGCCGCGCGCTCAGCCCACGCCTCAGCCCCTGCGATAGACCCAAACGCGTGCCGGCGGCAGATTGAGCCAGATGCGCTCCGAGCATTGAGCGGTCGCGGCGTGCGAACGCGGGATCGGCGACACCACCGCGTAGGTGAACTGCACGAAGGGTGCTCCCGGGTGCAGCAGCGCAAAGGCATCGTCGACCAGGCGCAGCCGGAACTTGAGCGGCTTGGTGAACAGGGGCAGGCCGGACACCACGGCCGCCGCCGGCTGGCGCAGCAGCCCGCCGAGCAGCCGTTTGATCGCATAGGCATCGCCCTGCACCACCGTGGCGTCGGGATAGCGCCCCCGCAGCAGCCGGCAAAAGGTCGGATTGAACTCGACCAGCACCAGGCGGGCGGGGTCGATGCCCTGCTCCACCAGCGCCGCCGTCACCGCGCCGGTTCCGGGGCCGAGCTCGATGACGTGGCCGTCCAGGCCGGGATCGACGAATTTCGCCATGGCGCGGGCGAGCGGCTTGCCCGATGGCATCACGGCGCCGGTCGCCAGCGGCTTCTCCATCCAGGATCGCAAAAAATGCACCTCGTCGTCGAGGCGCAGACTCTTTTTCGCAATACTGAGCGTCGACTGAAACGGCATGTTTGGATTCAAGTTGCCCCGCCGCTCTTACTCGTCACATAACCGTCACGACTATAGGGCGGGACGGCCATGGTCAAGACCGCAAGCTCCCTCGAGTCCACCTCAAGCCGATCCGGCGCGGGTGCCGAAGAACTCCTTGACGCGGCCAAAGAAGCCCGCCGACTCCGGATTTGTATCGTTCGAGGACAATTTCTGGAATTCGGCGAGCAGCTCCCTTTGCCGCCTGGTCAGGTTTTGCGGGGTCTCGACCACAACCTGAACATACATGTCGCCCAGCTGCTTGGAGCGCAGCACCGGCATGCCCTTGGCCTGCAGGCGGAAGCGCCGGCCCGACTGGGTGCCTTCCGGTATCTTCACCCGGGTCTTGCCGCCGTCGATGGTGGGGACCTCGAATTCGCCGCCCAGCGCCGCCGTCGTCATCGAGATCGGCGCGCGGCAATGCAGGTCGGCGCCGTCGCGCTGGAAGAAGGCGTGCGCGGAGATCGACAGGAAGATATAGAGATCGCCGGCCGTACCGCCGCGCAGCCCCGCCTCGCCCTCGCCGGCCAGGCGGATGCGGGTGCCGTCCTCGACGCCGGGCGGGATATTCACCGAAAGCGCGCGCTCGCGCGTCACCCGGCCGAGGCCGCCGCAGGCGGCGCAGGGATTGTCGATCACCTGGCCGCGGCCATGACAGGACGGGCAGGTTCGCTCCAGGGTGAAGAAGCCCTGGGCGTGGCGGATCTTGCCCTGGCCGCCGCAAGTCCCGCACACCTTCGGCTTGGTGCCCGACTGGGCGCCGCTGCCGGTGCAGGAATCGCAGGTAACGGAGGTCGGAATCCGGATCTGGGCGTTCTTGCCGCCATGGGCCTCTTCGAGGGTGAGTTCCATGTTGTAGCGCAGGTCGGCCCCGCGCTCGCGGCCCGAGCCGCGGCCGCCGCGCCGGCCGCCGGCGCCGCCCATGCCGAAGAAATCGTCGAAAATATCGGCGAAGGTGGTGGCGAAATCGGCGCCGAAACCGTGCCCGCCGCCGCCCTGCTCGAAGGCGGCGTGGCCGAAGCGATCATAGGCAGCGCGCTTGTCGCCGTCCTTGAGCACTTCATAGGCCTCGTTGATCTCCTTGAAGCGGTGCTCGCAATCGCTGTCGCCGGGATTCTTGTCCGGATGCAGCTTCATGGCCAGCTTGCGATAGGCGCTCTTGAGATCGGAATCGGTCGCCGCGCGTTCGACCCCCAGTATCTCGTAATAACACCGCTTGGCCATGACCGATCACCCCAACCCGACATAGGAACGGCTCGTCCGGTACGGAAGAGGGGGCGACAGCGCAGGCGGACGGGGCGGGTGACGGATGATCGTGGCGGGCATCGCTCAAGCGCAATTCATTGTTGGAGGCCTTGCTGCTTGAAGGCTGCTTCGAAGATTTGCCCTCGCCCGGCAGGACGAGGGCCGTTTCGGCTCAAGCGGACTTCTTGTTCTTCTTGTCGTCGTCGACTTCGGTGAATTCGGCGTCGACCACGTCGTCCTTCTTGGCGCCGGCGCCGGCATCCGGACCGCCTGGACCGGCACCGGCACCGCCCTCCGCCTGCTTGTACATCGCTTCGCCGAGCTTCATGGAGGCCTGGGCCAGCGTGTTCATCTTGGCGCTGATGGCAGCGGTATCGTCGCCCTTGAGCGCTTCCTTGAGATCGGCGAGCGCGGTCTCGATGGAGCGCCGCTCGCCTTCGCCGACCTTGGAGCCGTGTTCGGCCAGCGCCTTCTCGGTCGAGTGCACGAGAGCCTCGGCGTGGTTCTTCGCCTCGACCGCGGCCTTGCGCTGCTTGTCCTCCTCGGCATGGGCCTCGGCATCCTTGACCATCTTCTGGATCTCGGATTCGGACAACCCGCCCGACGCCTGGATGCGGATCTGCTGCTCCTTGCCGGTCGCCTTGTCCTTGGCCTGGACGTTGACGATGCCGTTGGCGTCGATGTCGAACGACACCTCGATCTGCGGCACGCCGCGCGGCGCCGGCGGGATGCCGACGAGATCGAACTGGCCGAGAATCTTGTTGTCGGCCGCCATCTCGCGCTCGCCCTGGAACACCCGGATCGTCACCGCGTTCTGATTGTCCTCGGCAGTGGAGAACACCTGGCTCTTCTTGGTCGGGATCGTGGTGTTGCGATCGATGATGCGGGTGAACACGCCGCCCAGCGTCTCGATGCCGAGCGACAGCGGGGTCACGTCGAGCAGCAGCACGTCCTTGACGTCGCCCTGCAGCACGCCGGCCTGGATCGCGGCGCCGACCGCGACCACCTCGTCGGGATTGACGCCCTTGTGCGGCTCCTTGCCGAAGAACTGCTTCACCACCTCCTGGACCTTCGGCATGCGGGTCATGCCGCCGACCAGGACCACCTCGTTGACCTCGCCGGCGGTCAGGCCGGCGTCCTTGAGGGCGAGCCGGCAGGGCTCGACGGTCTTCTGGATGAGATCGTCGACCAGCGCCTCGAACTTGGAGCGGGTGAGCTTCAGGGTCAGATGCTTCGGCCCGGTCTGGTCCGCGGTGATGTAGGGCAGGTTGATCTCGGTCTGCGAGGTCGACGACAACTCGATCTTCGCAGCTTCGGCGGCTTCCTTCAGCCGCTGCAGCGCCAGCTTGTCGCGGCGCAGGTCGATGCCCTGCTCCTTCTGGAACTCGTCGCAGAGATAGTTGACGAGGCGCATGTCGAAGTCTTCGCCGCCCAGGAAGGTGTCGCCGTTGGTCGACTTCACCTCGAACACGCCGTCGCCGATCTCGAGGATCGATACGTCGAAGGTGCCGCCGCCGAGGTCATAGACCGCGATCAGCCCGCTCTTCTGCTTGTCGAGGCCGTAGGCGAGCGCGGCGGCGGTCGGCTCGTTGATGATGCGCAGCACTTCGAGGCCGGCGATCTTGCCGGCATCCTTGGTGGCCTGGCGCTGGGCGTCGTTGAAATAGGCGGGAACGGTGATGACGGCCTGGGTGACCTTTTGTCCGAGATTGGCCTCGGCCGTCTCCTTCATCTTCTGCAGCACGAAGGCGGAAATCTGGGAGGGCGAATAGGTCTTGCCGTCGGCCTCGACCCAGGCGTCGCCGTTGCTGGCGCGCACGATCTTGTAGGGGACGAGCTTCTTGTCCTTCTCCACCATCGGATCGTCATAGCGCCGGCCCATCAGCCGCTTGACGGCGAAGAAGGTGCGCTCGGGATTGGTGACCGCCTGGCGCTTGGCCGGCTGGCCGACGAGGCGCTCGCCGTCGTCGGTGAAGGCGACAATGGAAGGCGTGGTGTTGCGACCTTCCGAATTCTCGATGACCTTGGGGTTCTTGCCTTCCATCACGGCGACGCAGGAATTGGTCGTGCCGAGGTCGATGCCGATGACCTTGCCCATTGTAAAATCCTTCTGTGTCAGCAGATCGGCCGGGCCCATGCGGCACCCGGAAGAAGCGCGCGGCCGGCGGTCTCGCCTGCCTCGGATCGCCCCTGGTCCGACCCCTCAATTGTCGTTGCCCGCCAGCCCGGCGGGTTCACAGCGTCATATAGGAGGCGACCACGCCGCCGCAAGGCGGGAATGGACGAAATCGGCTGCACTAACAAGCTCGAAACCATTGCGGCACCACGGCGCCGACCGCCGTTAAAGCCTGACCCGATAGACCACGAAGGGAGCGTTCCGGGTCGCCTCAACCGGCTCGAGCCAGGGCGGCACGTCGCCGGCGGCGAGCCGTCCCCACAGGCTCGCATCCCGCTCCGCCGCGCCGATGCCGCCGAGCGTGTGCCGGTCGCACACCGCGAGATAATCGGGTTTGGACCGCGCCACGACCTCCCGCGCCGCCGCCGGCGGCAGCGCGAAAATATCGTTCGCCGCGATGATCGGGCCGACCAGGCGGTGATACGGCGCCGACATCACGGAATGGGGCGTCAGCGCCAGCACGAACGGCCCGTAATCGATGTCGGTGGCGACCAGGCCGGGCGGCAGGGAAGCCAGCTGGGCGTAACTCGAGCTGAGCAGGCAGCCGGCCGCGACCCGGGAGTTTTCCGCCTCGACCTGCCTCGTGGTCACCGCCTGCACCGCGGCCATGGCTGCCGCCGCGGTGACGGCCGGCGCCAGGAACAATGCGATCAGGGCCCGGACGGCAAGGGCGCCCGGCCGGGCGGACATACGCACCACCCCCGCCGCCACCATCGGGATCGCCAGCCATATGGCGTAGCTGAAGGCGCGAACCATGGTGAACATGACCACCACGGCGACCACCAAGGCGGCGGCCGCCACCATGAAGCCGAAGTCCCGGCGGATCGCCGGCTGGCGCGCCAGCGACAGCGTGAACACG
>DASYNT010000199.1:0-20625 GCA_036008405.1 Xanthobacteraceae bacterium | reverse complement strand
ATCCGACCAAGGAGGAGCAGGAATACATCGACGCCATCAAGCGCGATGTCCACTGGCTCGGCTTCGACTGGGGCGAGCATCTCTACCACGCCTCCGACTATTTCGAGCAGCTCTATACCTGGGCCGAGCACCTGATCCGCGCCGGCAAGGCCTATGTGGACGACCAGTCCCAGGACGAAATGCGGGCCAGTCGCGGCACCCTGACCGAGCCCGGCCGCAACAGCCCGTTCCGCGATCGCTCGGTGGAACAGAACCTCGATTTGTTCGAACGCATGCGCGCTGGCGAGTTTCCCAACGGCGCCCGGGTGCTGCGCGCCCGGATCGACATGGCGTCCGGCAACATCAACCTGCGCGACCCCGTGCTCTACCGCATCCTCCATGCGAGCCACCCCCGCACCGGCACCACGTGGTCGATCTATCCGAGCTATGACTTCGCCCACGGCCAGTCCGACGCCATCGAGGGCGTTACCCATTCGATCTGCACGTTGGAGTTCGAGGACCACCGCCCGCTCTACGACTGGTTCCTGGACAACCTGCCGGTGCCCTCGCATCCCCACCAGTACGAGTTCGCCCGCCTCAATCTCAGCTACACCGTGCTGTCGAAGCGCGTCCTCACCGAGCTGGTGCGCGGCGGCCATGTCGGCGGCTGGGACGATCCGCGCATGCCGACGCTCGCCGCGCTGCGGCGACGCGGCGTGCCGCCGGAGGCGCTGCGCGAATTCGTGCGCCAGATCGGCGTCGCCAAGGCCAACAGCATCGTCGATGTCGCCATGTTCGAGCATGCCGTCCGCGACGTGCTCAATCGCACCGCGCTGCGGCGCATGGCGGTGCTGCGTCCCCTCAAGGTGGTGATCACCAACTATCCGGAAGGGCAGGGCGAGGAGCTCGATGCGGTCAACCATCCCGACGATGCCGCCGCCGGCGTGCGGCGGGTGCGGTTCGGCCGCGAGCTCTATGTGGAGCGCGACGACTTCATGGAGAACCCGCCGAAGAAGTTCTTCCGCCTGTCGCCGGGGCGCGAGGTGCGGCTGCGCTATGCCTATTTCATCACCTGCCGCGAGGTCGTGAAGGACGCCGCCGGCGAGCCGGTCGAGCTGCGCTGCACCTACGACCCCGCTACCCGCGGCGGCAATGCGCCGGACGGGCGCAAGGTGCAGGCGACGCTGCACTGGGTCGCCGCCGCCGACGCGGTGCCGGCGGAAGTGAGACTCTACAATCCGCTGTTCGCCAAGCCCGATCCCGACGCCGGCAACTTCGCTGCCGATCTCAATCCGGATTCGCTGGAGGTGCTGGGCGGCAGCATGGTTGAACCGGCGCTTGCCGGCGACAATTCCGACGCCGTGGTTCAGTTCGAGCGCCAGGGCTATTTCATCCGCGACCGCGATTCCCGGCCCGGACGGCTGGTGTTCAACCGCACCGTCGGCCTGCGCGACAGCTGGGTGAAGGCGAAGGGGACGCCGTGACCGGGAGCTAAAGAACCCTCCCTACGTCGGTATTCGAAAATCATCGCCGACGAAGAGCAGGCGGCAGGAGTGCGCTTTCGCGACTTCATAGGTATAGGTAGAGGAAGTCCTGGCTTCTCGCAGCATGCGGCCCGTCGGTCGCCTTGGCGGCTCCGGACATGCGGGCAGCCTCGAGCAGGCTCTTGCGTGCCTCTGGCCGCGGAACAACCTTTGCGGGGACGAAGCGCACAATCGCCTGGCCATGGCGAGTCAGGATGATCTCATCCCCGGCTTCGGCGCGCCCCACCAATTCGGTCAGTTGCCCCGTGGCTCGGTTACGGAAATTCGCACGTCGTCATCCATGAGAAGCGGTACTGCGCGGTCCGCCTTGAGAGAAGTGGACCAAATACCGGTCCGGGGGTCGAAGAGTCGGGAGCCGTCATCGTCGGCTTCTCCCAATGCCGCCATGTCTTGGGAAAAGTAGGCGTTAAGCTTAACCGGCGCGGCCTCAATGGGCGGTTTGACGCGGCTAAACCCTGGCTCTGGCGCCGTCTGGGCCGCTGCAGTATCAGTCTAATAGATTGAAAATAAAAGCGTTTAGCTCCTGCGCCAGCTCAGCCAAAAATGCCACGGAAAAAGCGCGCGGCTGGATCGAATTTTCCATAATTTAAGCATTCAGTCTCACGATGCTCCCCGGATGGGCGTTGAAAGTGCGTGAGGACTGACAAATGAAACATTTCCTGATCGGGCTGATGGCCGCGACCGCACTGGCGGGTGGCATCGGAGCTGCGGGTGCGGCCGACATCGCACCGTATTATCGGGCGCCGCCGGCCGCGGTGGCGGTGCCGATCGCCAGCTGGACCGGCTTCTATGTCGGCGGCAATGTCGGCGGTGCGTGGTCGAGCAACAATGCGCTGTGGAGCCCGCTGCCGTCGTCGGCCGCGTTTGGAGCATTTCCGGTCGCCGGCAACACCGGCGGCTCCTCGGTCGCCGGCGGCTTCCAGGCCGGCTACAACTGGCAATTCGCCCCGACCTGGGTCGTCGGCATCGAAGGCGACTGGTCCTGGGCCAAGGCCGGCGGCAATGTCAATCAGCCGTGGGTAACCAATCCAGGCGGGGCAACGGTGCCGGGCTCCTTCACCACCATGAGCTCGACCTTGGACTGGGTGTCGTCGCTGCGTGCCCGCCTGGGTTACCTCGTGTTGCCGAACCTCATGGTCTACGGCACCGCCGGCGGCGCCTGGGGCAAAGTCGACTATGCCGCCAGCAACTTTGCGCCGGCTACGCTCGGCGGGCCGGCATATGCCACGACCGCGGCCTTCTCCAACACCCAGGGCGGCTGGGTGGCCGGCGGCGGCCTCGAATGGATGATCACCAACAATTGGCTGCTGCGCGGCGAATATCTCTACTATGGGCTCAACAGCTCGCCGTCCGTGGTAGCCGGCGCCGGCAACTTCCCGGCGTTCCCGTCGGGATATTCGTGGAGCAACACCAATGTGAGCGTGGCGCGGGCGGCGCTGAGCTACAAGTTCTGATCCCGTCAGGCTTCGGCGAAAATGGAAGGCCCCGGGCATCATCCCGGGGCTTTTCATTTGAAAATGCTACACGCCGGTTCCCTGCTACCGCGAAAATCGGCTAGACTCTTCCCTGAGCGGAGCCGCACATGGCGGGCCAGGGCAGGGCGCAGGGACAGGTCGGTACGTGGCCGCGGCCGGGAACGGCGGGCGCGGCGGCGCCATGGCCGATTCCGCTTTCCGGGCTCGTCGGTCCCCTTGCCGCGAGGCTGCGCGAATGGGCGGCGGCGGAGGCCGCGCCGGGGCGGCTGATGCCGTGGCTGCCGGTCGCATTCGGCGCCGGTATCGCAGTCTATTTCAGCGCCGAGCGGGAACCGGTGTGGTGGATGGCGGCGGCGGTCGCCGCCAGCGCCATCGCCGTTGCGGTTTTCGTTTCCACCCGTGCGTCGTTTCCCATCGCGCTCGGCTGCGCGGCGGTGGCGGCGGGGTTTGCCACCGCCGCCGTCAAGGCCCGCATCGTCGACCACACGGTGCTGCGCGCCACCGCCTATGGTATCGCCGTGTCCGGTTTCGTCGACAGCCGCGAGGAGCGCGAGCGCAGCGACCGCATTGTGCTCCGCGTCACCGGGATGGAAGGGGCGCGCCTGAGCGACCGGCCCGAGCGCATCCGGCTCACGGTGCGTAAAGGCACGGCGCCCGCGGTCGGCAGTTTCGTCGCGATGAAGGCGCGGCTCAATCCGCCCACATCGCCGCTGCGCCCCGGTGGCTATGACCTCGCCCGCGACCTCTATTTCCAGGGCATCGGCGCCACCGGCATGGTGCTCGGCGCCATCAAGCCGGCGGCGCCGGCGGCCCCGCCGGGCTGGCGCCTGCGGTTCACCACGGCGGTCGAAGCGATCCGCGACGCCATCGACCGCCGCATCCGCGAGGCGATACCGGGAGATGCCGGCTCGATCGCCTCGGCGCTCATCACCGGCAAACGCGATGCGCTGACCGGCAGCGTGTTCGACGCCATGTTCATTTCGGGCGTCGGCCATGTGCTGTCGGTCTCCGGCTATCACATGGCGCTGGTCGCCGGGGTGGTGTTCTTCATACTGCGGGCCGGGCTGGCGCTGGTCCCCGGCCTCGCGCTGCGCCATCCCGTCAAGAAATGGGCGGCGGGCGTCGCGCTCGTCGCCGCCGCCTGCTACCTCGTGCTGTCCGGCGCCGAGGTGGCGACGCAGCGCTCCTTCATCATGACTGCGGTGGTGCTGGTCGGCGTCATGGCGGACCGGCCGGCGCTGACGTTGCGCACCATCGCGGTGGCGGCGCTCGCGGTCATGCTGCTGGCGCCGGAGGCGGTGGTGCATCCGAGCTTCCAAATGTCGTTCGCGGCGACGCTGGCGCTCATCGCCACCTATGAGCGCGGCATTCCGTGGATCGCCGCCGGAGCCGACACCTCGCTCGGCGCCCGCATCGCGCTGTGGGGCGCGCGGGAGGCCTCCTTCCTGATGCTGGCTTCGCTGGTGGCGGGCTTGGCGACCATGCCCTATGCGGCCTATCACTTTCACCGGCTGGCGCCCTACGGCGTCCTTGCCAACCTACTGGCGATGCCGGTCATCTCGGCGGTGTCGATGCCGGCCGGCCTGCTGGCGCTGGTGGCGATGCCGTTCGGCTTCGACGGGCCGCTGTGGCGCCTGATGGGCGTCGGCATCGACTGGATGATCGCCGTCGCGACCTGGGTCGCCCACCTGCCGGGCGCGGTCGGCCATATCCACGCCTTCGGCATCGGCGCATTGCTGCTTGGCACCGCCGGATTGATCGTCCTGTGCCTGCTGCGCACACCGCTGCGCTTCGCAGGTGCGGCGCTCGCGACGGCAGGCTGCATCGCCGCGGTGATGGCGGCGCGGCCCGACGTGCTCGTTTCCGCCGCCGGCGAGGTGGTGGCGGTGCGCGGCAGCGACGGCCGCCTCAGCGTGCTCAAATCCGGCAACAACGACGGCCTTGCGGTGGGTGACTGGCTCAATGCCGACGGTGATGCGCGCTTGGCCGCGGACCGCGCCTTGGCGCAGGGCTTCGCCTGCGATCCCGACGGTTGCGCGGGGCGCCTCGCCGACGGCGCCATCGTCGCTGTGGCGCGCGGCCCCCGAGCGCTCCCGGACGATTGCAGCCGCGCCGCTGTGTTGGTCACCCCGCGCCCGACGCCGCCCGGCTGTGCGGCGATGGTGATCGACCGCAGGGCGCTGCGCGGCACGGGCGCTGTGGCGCGACGGGAATTTCGAGGTGGTGGCGGCCCGGCCGGATGGGCTCGACCGGCCGTGGGCGCGGCGCTACGCGCCGGACGAAGCGCAGCCGGCGCGCGGTTCAGCCGTGCGGCCCGAGCCGGACGCGACACCACCGTCGGAGGCCGCTGCGGAGGAATGATGAAGGGCGAGGCGGTGTGGTTACAGGATAACGGCCTCCAGCCCCGCGATCTTGGCCGCGAACTTCCGCTCCGGGGCTAACCGGATCAAGCCCCTTCCTTTCGACTTCGCGTCGGGTACGGGAAGGCCGCGCCTCGGATACGTCAACAGCGCGAGGCCCAACGCTTCTTGGGCCTGTCTCATCGCGTCGGCCAGATACGGCCACGCTTCATCCCTCAATACCGTCGGAACAGTCCCACCATCTTGCCCTGGATGCGGACCCGGTTGGGCGGCAGGATGCGGACCTCGTAGGAGGTATTGGCCGGCTCCAGCGCGATCGAGGCGCCGCGGCGGCGGAAGCGCTTGAGGGTGGCTTCCTCCTCATCGATCAGGGCGACCACGATGTCGCCGGTTTCGGCGGCTTCGCTTTTCTTGATGAGGGCGATGTCGCCGTCGAGGATGCCGGCCTCGATCATGGAATCGCCGCGCACCTCGAGGGCGAAATGCTCGCCGCCGGGCGAAAGCAGATCCGGCGGCATGTTGATGGTGCTGCTCTTGTTCTGGATCGCCTCGATGGGCGTGCCGGCGGCGATGCGACCCATCACCGGAACCGCCACCGGGCGGCTGCCGTCATCCTCCACCGAGGGCGCCCGCACCCGGCCGAGATTGCCCTCGATCACGTTGGGCACGAATCCGCGCGAGCGTCCATTGGCGACCCCGTGGGCGACCGAATCGGGCAGGCGGATCACCTCGATGGCACGCGCGCGGTTGGGCAGCCGCCGGATGAAGCCGCGCTCCTCGAGCGCCGTGATCAGGCGGTGGATTCCGGACTTGGAGCGCAGGTCGAGCGCCTCCTTCATTTCGTCGAAGGAAGGCGGCACGCCGGACTCCTTGAGCCTCTCATGAATGAAGCGGAGCAGCTCATATTGCTTGCGCGTCAGCATATTCCCAGTCCCCCGAAGTCGCATTCAAAGTCGAAACCCAAGTCGAAACCAGGGGCGTATCCAGATGCCCTCATCCTGCAATACGCCGACCAAAACAAATCATGAACAGACACTATCCGTTCCATATGTGTTCCGCAACCATTTAATTTGGAGTGAACAATCCGAGGGGTTGTCAAAATTCAAGATTGAGGATGTCGCAAGGTGAACCCGGCTTCGCCGCCGGAGCGAAGGGTTCGCGCACCACAAGGCAATGGGCGTGGGCGAGGGGGACGAGCAGGGAACTGTCCTGGGCGGGAAACGGCGTCGCTATCTTGGTACCGTCGCTCGGGCGTTCGAGCGTGGCGCGCATGTAGTCGGCACGCTCGTCATTGGCCGCGAGCGCGCAGCCGAGCAGGGCGGATTCTCGCGGCAGAGTGAGATCGCTGCGGCCGGCGAGGCGGCGCAGCAGCGGAACCAGGAACAGGATGGCGCAGACATAGGCCGATACCGGATTGCCCGGCAGGCCCAGCACCTGCATGCCGCCGAGCTTGCCGTGCATCAGCGGTCGTCCCGGGCGCAGCGCCACCTTCCAGAACGACAGCGCCATGCCCTCGGCCGCGAATGCCTGCTGCACGAAGTCGTAATCGCCGACCGATGCGCCGCCGCTGCTGACGAGCACGTCGACCCCGGCTTCGCGGGCCCGGCGCACCGCGGCGATGGTGGCGTCGAGCCGATCGGGGACGATGCCGAAGTCGGTCGCTTGCACGCCCTCGCCCCGCGCCAGGGCGGCGAGCGCGATGCCGTTGGAATGCACGATCTGGCCGGGCGCGGGCGGGGTGCCGGGGTCCACCAGCTCGTCTCCGGTGGCGAAGACCGCGAGGCGCGGCCGCCGATGCACCGCTACCTCGGCGTGGTTCATGGCGGCCGCCAGGGCGATGTCGCGCGCGCTCAGCCGGCGGCCCTTTTCCAGGAGCATGTCGCCGTGTTTGAAGTCGAATCCCTGGCGGCGCATGTGGCGGCCTCTGGCCTCGGGCCGCTTGATGGCGACGCTGTCGCCGTCGCGGCTGGTGACTTCCTGGATCACCACGGTATCGGCGCCGACGGGCATCACCGCGCCGGTGAAGATCCGCGCCGCCTCGCCGCGCCGGATCACCCGATTTGAGGGCTGGCCGGCCGCGATCTCCGCGACCACCCGGAGCACCGCCGGTGCGGCCACATCCTCGGCATGCACGGCATAGCCGTCCATGGCGGAGACATCGGCGGGCGGCTGGGTCCGCAACGCCGCGAGATCTTCGGCGAGAACGCAGCCGACCGCATCGGCAAGCGGCGTCGGCTCGGACGGCAAAGGCTGCGCCTGTGCCAGCACCATGGCGAGGGCGTCCGCGACCGAAAGCAGCGCCACGGCTCAGGCCTCCCCGGCGCGGTAATGGCCCGACTTGCCGCCGCTCTTTTCGACCAGGCGGATGGCGTCGATGACGGCGCCGCGCTCGACCGCCTTGATCATGTCATAGACCGTGAGGCAGGCCACCGACACCGCGGTCAGCGCCTCCATCTCGACCCCGGTCGGCCCGGTGACCTTCACCGTCGCGCGGACCACCAGGCCGGGAGCGCCGCCGGGCGCCGCATCGTCCGGCGCGATGTCGATCTCGACCTTGGTGATCGCGAGCGGGTGGCACAGCGGAATCAGGTCGTGGGTCTTCTTCGCCGCCATGATGCCGGCAATCCGCGCGGCGCCGAGCACGTCGCCTTTCTTGGCATTGCCGGACAGCACGAGATCGAGCGTCGCCTTGCTCATGCGCACGCGGCCCTCGGCCACCGCGACGCGTTCGGTCGCGGCCTTTTCCGACACGTCGACCATGCGGGCGGCCCCGCCCTGGTCGATATGGGTGAGCTTGCTCCCGGTCACGGTCAGCCCGCCGCCGCATTGCGGGCGCTGCCGCGGTCGAGCAAGGCACGCGTGGCGGCGGCAACATCGGCCTGGCGCATCAGGCTTTCCCCGACCAGGAAGGTCGATATCCCCGCACGCGCGAGCCGGGCGAGGTCGGCAGGGCTGAAGATGCCGCTTTCCCCGACCACGACACGATCGCGCGGCACCATCGGCGCGAGACGCTCGGCCACCTCCAACGCGGTCACGAAGGTCCTGAGATCGCGGTTGTTGATGCCGACGAGGCGCGATCGGAGCCGCAGCCCGCGTTCCAGCTCGACGGCATCGTGGACCTCCAGCAGCACGTCCATGCCGAGGCTGAACGCCGCCGCCTCGATTTCCGCCGCGGCGCCGTCGTCGAGCGCTGCCATGATGATGAGGATGCAGTCGGCCCCGACAGCGCGGGCTTCCGCGACCTGGTAGGGGTCGTACATGAAATCCTTGCGCAGCACCGGCAACGCCGTTGCTGCGCGCGCCGCCACCAGATCATTCGCGCTGCCCTGAAACGACGGCGTGTCGGTCAACACCGAGAGGCACGCGGCGCCGCCGGCCTCATAGGCCCGCGCGAGCGCTGGCGGGTCGAACTCGGCGCGGATCAGGCCCTTGGACGGGCTCGCCCTCTTGATCTCGGCGATCAAGGCATAATCGCCGCGGCCGAGCCGCTCCTCGATCGCGCGCAGGAAGCCCCGCGGCGGCGGCGCGCGCCTGGCGGCGGCTTCGACTTCCGCGGGGGGGCGCGCGCGCTTTGCCGCAGCGATCTCTTCGCGCTTGTAGGCTTCGATGCGGGTCAGGATGTCGGCCATGGGATCAAAGTTTATCCGCCGTCGCACCGGTTGTCGCGGCGTCTCTCTCCGGCGGAGAAGGGGGCCGAGCGACGCTGTAGCACCGGTCGAGCGCCAGCGAAACCCGGGACGGCCGTTCCCGCATGTCCGCTTCGCTCCTATGCGGGCTACGATCCTCACGCGTTGGACACCGCGATCAGGCGGTCGAGGCTGCCTTCGGCCGCACCGCTGTCGATCGAATGCTGGGCGAGCGCGATGCCGTGGACGATATCCCGGGCCTTCGCTGCCACCACCAGGGCCGCGGCCGCGTTGAGCACGGCGATGTCGCGATAGGGGCCCTTGGTGCCCTCGAGGACCGCCTTGAGCGCCCCCGCATTGGCGTCGGCATCGCCGCCGCGCAGCGCTTCCGGCCGCGCCCGCGGCAGGCCCATATCCTCCGGCGCAATCTCGAAGCAGCGCACGGCGCCGTTCTCGAGCGCCGCCACCGCGGTGGTCCCGGTGGTGGTGATCTCGTCGAGCCCGTCGGAGCCGTGCACCACATAGGCGCGCTCGGAGCCCAGGTTTTTCAGCACCTGGGCGAGCGGCTCGACCCATTGTCGCGAGAACACGCCGACCATCTGGCGCCTGACGCCGGCCGGGTTCGACAGCGGCCCGAGCAGGTTGAAAATGGTGCGGGTGCCGAGCTCGACCCGGGTCGGACCGACATGCTTCATGGCGGGATGATGGGCCGGCGCGAACATGAAGCCGATGCCGGCCTGCCGGATGCAAGCGCTGATCGCCTCGGGCCCGAGATCGATCCGGACGCCGAGCGCGGCGAGCACATCGGCGGCGCCCGAGCGCGACGACAGCGCGCGTTTGCCGTGCTTTGCCACCGGCACCCCGGCGCCGGCCACGATGAAGGCGGCGCAAGTGGAAATGTTGTAGGTGCCCGAGGCGTCGCCGCCGGTGCCGACCACGTCGATGGCGTCGGCGGGGGCCTCGACGCGCAGCATCTTGCCGCGCATCGCCGCGACCGCGCCGGTGATCTCCTCGACGGTCTCGCCGCGCACCCGCAGCGCCATCAGCAGGCCGCCGATCTGCGACGGCGTGACCTCGCCGGAAATCATGCTTTCGAACGCGTCGAAGGCCGCTTCGCGGCCGAGCGACGCCCCCGTCGCCACCTGCCCGATGAGCGCCTTGATCTCGACCATGCTGCCCTCAATGGGTCCGGCGCGAAGCCGTCGGGTCAGGCTTGCGGCGGCCGGTCGTCGCATTCCAATCCGCGGCGAGGTCGAGAAAATTCTTCAGGATCAGGTGGCCATGCTCGGAGGCGATGCTCTCGGGATGGAACTGCACCCCGTGCACCGGCAGGCTGCGATGCTGGAGCGCCATGACGAGGCTGTCCTGCGTCTGCGCGGTGACCGCGAGGTTCGCGGGCATCGAAGCGCGGTCGACCACCAGGGAATGATAGCGGGTCGCCTTGAACGGGCCGTTGATGCCGCGGAACACGCCCTTGCCCTCATGGCTCACCTCGGAGAGCTTGCCGTGCACCGGGACCGGCGCGCGCACCACTCGGCCGCCGAACGCCTGGCCGATCGCCTGGTGGCCGAGGCAGACGCCGAACACCGGAATGGTCGGCGCGGCCTGTGCGATCAGCGCGAGGCAGACGCCGGCATCGTCGGGCGTGCACGGCCCCGGCGACAGCACGATCGCATCGGGATCGGCGGCGATCACATCGGCGCTGGCGATCTTGTCGTTGCGGTGCACGACCACCTCGGCCCCCAGCTCGCCGAGATAGTGGACGAGGTTGAAGGTGAAGCTGTCGTAGTTGTCGATGAGGACGATCATGGCACCGTTTCATCCGGTCTGCGGCCGGGCCTGGTCGGAACCGCGCTCCGCCCGCAACAGCGGGGATTCGCAAGAGGCCACATTGACGATTGGGCTATCGGGTCATCGTGTAACCGCGGCCCTGTGGAGGGTCAAGGCGGGGACCGGTTGCGGCCCCCGGAGTACCCGCGATTGAGGATGATTTCGATACGCTTCAAGTGTCTCCAAGTTCTTCCGAGGTCGCAATTTCCCAGACCGATGCGCGATCTTAAAGAAGTTGGTGAAATGCGTCCTCGGTCAGTCCCGCGTCTTGTATGATCTTCTTGAACAGAGGGCGCTTGACATCGCCGGGGTGCATCGGCACGCAAGTGGCGATCTTGCCAGTGTGTGGACTCGCATAGTAGCGATGACTGCCTTTCTGGTGCACGACGGCAAAGCCTGCTCGTCTCAGCGCGCGATCGACATCGCGCGCGGTACATGCCGGCAGGCGGCCGATCATACCCGTGCAGGCAGGCTTACGAACACGCCGAGCGACACTTCTCCCACGGGTTGGTCGCCCTCTGGAATGCTCTCGCCATTCTTCTGCAGAGCCTCAAGAAAGCCCATCAAGGCCTCTTCAGCATTCTTGACGGCCTCCTCGTAGGTGGTGCCCCAGCTGTGGCATCCCGGCAGCGCCGGGAAAAAAGCGAGGTATCCAGATTCCTCTGGATGGAACTCTATGGTGAGCACGTAGGCCAGTTTCTTAGGCATCGCGCGACTATAACAGATGGATGGGTGCGTGTGGATCAACCGGTCTGGATGATCGTGGCGCACCGTGGCACCGGTCAAGGTAGGATGTGGGCGGCATGGACGGCGCACGCGTTCGTGTGCGGCATCGCGATTGCTATTGAATCCGCGGCCATCCGGGGAATACCCTTCCTGACCACCGCGGGGGCATGGCACGCCGCCGGCGCGCGGGTGACAACAATGGGAGGAACGATATGCGCAAGGACGATCTCGGCAGGCTCATCGCCTGTGCAGCCATGGCTTCGGTTTCGGTGATGATGGCGACTTCGGCGCCGGCACAGGCACCGGCGCCCGCCGCAGCGGCGCCCAATCCGGTGCCGCCGCCGCAAATTCCGCCGGCCCTGGTGCCGTCGCTAGTGGTCAATCTCATGACCGCGGACGGTGCGGCGGCGTTGGGGGCGCAATGGAAGACCATGGAGGCCAAGATCGTCGAAGGCCCGGCGCTGCAGGGCGCCATGCCCGGCTACAAGACCTCCTATGACATCGCTCCCCATGCCGGCGAGGCCGGCTTCGACGATTCCGCGTGGCCGACCATCGATGCCAAGGGTCTGGGCGACCGGCGCGGCGGCGGCAAGGTGTCGTTTCTGTGGTACCGCACCACCCTGACCGTCCCCGCCAAGATCGGAGATTTCGACACCACCGGCGCCAAGGCGGTGCTGACCGCCTATGTCGACGACTACGCGGAAGTGTGGGTCAACGGGCAGATGCCGCGCCGTGCCGGACTCACCAGCCCCGCCACGATCCAGGGCTTCAACATTCCCAACCGTGTCGTGCTCGCCGATGCGGTCAAGCCCGGCGACAAGTTCCAGATCGCGATCTTCGGCGTCAACGGCCCGATTTCGGTGGCGCCGCCGAATTTCGTGTTCTTCCGCCAGGCATCGGTCGAATTCTACAAGTAGGCCGGATCGGCGTACATGATGTGCGCGAGGCCGAGGCGTCGCCGCCTTGGCGGCGCCTCTGAAGCGGTCCTCGGCCAGTAATAGCTCCGGTAATAGCTATCGATCGTCGGACGGCGATCGATCGGCTTTTTCTGCGCGAGCCGGTGGTGTAGCCTGATCGCCGGCCGTTCTGAGCCATAAGGCCGCATGCTGCCGTTGGGAGGTTCGCCCATGTTGTCGCGTTGCGGCCCCTCACCGAGTTGAGCTGGACCTGAGGCCCGACGCAGCAACCGGCACACGTTGCATCAACAAAAAACCCGAGGAGAAGCCATGATGTCGAACACGCATGCAAGACGACGATCGCTCGGTTTCGCGGCCTTCGCAGTGCTCGCGATTTCCGCCGGAGCCGTCCATTCCCAGACCGCCGTGCCGACCAATTCGTCGCCTAATCCGTATCGCTCGATCGAGAACGCCGCCAAGATGCCGGCGGGCCGGACCTGGGGCTCCACCGCCGGAGTCGCGATCGATCCCGACGGGACCAGCGTGTGGGTGGCCGAGCGCTGCGGCGCCAATTCCTGCGCCGGCTCCAATCTCGACCCGGTGCTCAAATTCGACGGCTCCGGAAATCTGGTGAAGAGCTTCGGCGCCGGGATGTTCGTATTTCCGCACGGCATCTTCGTCGACCGTGACGGCAACGTCTGGGTCACCGACGGCCAGGGCAAGGACGGCAAGGGCCAACAGGTCTTCAAGTTCAGCCCCGACGGCAAGGTGCTGCTCGCGCTCGGCAAGGCCGGGACTGCCGGTGACGGTCCGGACACGTTCAACGCGCCTTCCGCGGTTCTAGTGGCGCCCAATGGCGATATTTTCGTCGGCGACGGCCACGGCGGCAACACCAATTCCCGCATCGTGAAATTCTCCAAGGACGGCAAGTTCATCAAGACCTGGGGGAAGAAAGGCAGTGCGCCCGGCGAGTTCGACACCCCGCACACGCTCGCCATGGATTCGCGCGGACGCCTGTTCGTCGGGGACCGCAACAACAACCGCATCCAGATCTTCGACCAGGACGGCAAATACATCGACCAGTGGCCGCAGTTCAGCCGTCCCAGCGGCGTCTATATCGACAAGAACGACATCATCTACGTCGCCGATTCGGAATCCGAATCCGTCTCCAAGAATCACGACGGCTGGAAGCGGGGCATTCGCGTCGGCAAGGCGACCGACGGATCGGTTACCGCCTTCATTCCCGACCCCGTCGAAAAGGCCACCGGCACGAGTGCGGCCGAAGGCGTGACGGCGGACGCCAAGGGCAACATCTTCGGCGCGGAGGTCGGCCCCAAGCGGCTGATGAAATACGTGCGGAATTGATGTGATTTACTCCCTCCCCGCAAGCGGGTCGTTAAGCCGGGGGAGGGAACCAAGACGAGTCCTAAAGCCGGCGGCCGTCGACGCGGCGCCGGGTTGGCTCGCTTGCCCCTGTCATGGTTAACGTATCGTCGCCTGAAATCCGCGTGCCCGAAGTTAACCACAATTTAGCCAGCGGAGGACATCACTGCGCCCTGTTGGCGCCGACATGGTCGATCATGTCATGCGCTGGGGGGTAGTTCATGGCGTCGAAGTCGGGCTCACATATCGATCGGAGGCAGGCCATCCTCGGCATGCTGGCGGCAGCAGGCGGGGCCGCTGTTTCGCCAGTGCCGGCATCGGCCGTAGCAGTCCCCACGCCGGAAAAGACCTATGCGGCCTTTTTTCTGGGCCAGGGCGGCTACCTGTTTTCGTGGGGCATACCCTATCTCGCTTCCCAGGCGCGCGGTCTCGGCGCGGAGACCGATATTTTCGAATACTCCGACGTAAAGACCGCCTGGGCGCAGGTCAGCCGCAAGAAGAAAGACGGCTACAAGATCGCGCTGGTCGGATATTCGCTGGGAAATACCACGATCACCTATCTCCAGAGATATCTCGAGGTCGACCTGCTGCTGGCGATTTCCGAATCCTCGCTCGGACAAAATCACCGCATCAAAAAGGAAAACACCAGGCGGTCGGTGCTGTGGTACGGCCCGGATTTCCTTTCCAATGCCGGGGTGGAAGACGGCTTCGACAAGGTCAACTATGTCGAGGCCTTCCATCTGTGGATGAACGTGGATCCCCGCGTGGTCAACGGCGTGCTGGGCGAGTTGCAGGACTTGGTCCTGTGGGAGAAGAATGACGCGCCGGCCGTGGCCGCGCGTCCGGCCGCACCGCAAATGACGCGGCTCGCCCAGGCCGATGGCGCCACAACCGGGGCCGTACCTGTGTCGGCGCCAAGCGTCAGCGACGGATGGCAGCCGCTGCGCCGCCCCAACACAAGAGACGTGACCTGCATGGAATGCTGGGGCCTCGAGCCGGCATCCTTGGGCGCAAAGGGACTCGATCCCTGGACGCGCTGACCTGCCGCCTTCTCGACACGCCGCCTATGCCGCTCAGCCACCCCCTCACTGCCCCTTGCGCGCCGCGCTCGCGAACCGCCGCGCTTCCTCGGCGGCGCGGAACAAGGCCTTGGCCTTGTTGATGCATTCCTGTTGTTCGCTCGCCGGGCTGGAATCGGCGACGATGCCGGCGCCGGCTTGGACGTACATCTTGCCGTCCTTGACGAGGGCGGTGCGCAGCACGATGCAGCTGTCCATGTCGCCGGTGGCCGAGAAATAGCCGACGCAGCCGGCATAGAGCCCGCGCTTCTCTTTCTCCAGTTCGTCGATGATCTCCATTGCGCGCACCTTGGGCGCGCCGGACACGGTGCCGGCCGGAAAGCCCGCCGCCAGTGCATCGAGCGCGTCGTGGCGGGGATCGAGCTTGCCCTCGACATTGGAGACGATGTGCATCACCTGGCTGTAGCGCTCGACGAAGAACTGGTCGGTCACCGTGACGGTGCCGATCCTGGCGACGCGGCCGACATCGTTGCGGCCGAGGTCGAGTAGCATCAGGTGCTCGGCGCGCTCCTTGGGGTCGGCGAGCAATTCCTCTTCGAGCGCCTTGTCCTCATGGGGCGTCGGCCCGCGCGGCTTGGTGCCGGCGATCGGGCGGATGGTCACGGTGTCGCCGCGGGCGCGCACCAGGATTTCCGGGCTGGAGCCGGCGACCGCGAAGCCGTCATAGTCGAGATAGAACAGGAACGGCGCCGGATTGACCCGGCGCAGCGCCCGGTAGAGCGCAAAAGCGGGCAGGGTGAACGGCGCCTCGAAGCGCTGCGCCAGCACCACCTGGAAGATGTCGCCGGCGGCGATGTATTCCTTCGCCCGCGCCACCATGGCATTGAATTCGTGCGGCGTGGTGTTCGAGGTGGCGGGGACGTCGAGCGCCGCCGCGACGTCGATCGCGGGCTCCTTGGCGAGCGGCTTGTCGAGGGCATCGACCACCGCGGTCAGCCGCTCGACCGCGCGGCCGAACGCGCGTTCAGCGGCGACGCCGGCCGCCGGCCGCACCGGGGTGACGAGGGTGATGGTGTCGAGCACGGAATCGAAGATGATCACCACGGTCGGCCGCACCAGGATGGCGTCGGGAATGCCGATCGGGTCGGGATTGGGCGCGTCCAGCTCCTCCATCAGGCGGACCATGTCGTAGCCGAGATAGCCGAACACGCCCGCCGCCATCGGCGGGAGGCTCGCGGGCATGTCGAGCCGGCTTTCGGTGATGAAGGCGCGCAATGCCGTGAGCGGCGGCCCGGCGCAGGGCGCGAAGGCATCGGGGTCGGTGCGCGCGGCGCAGTTGATCTCGGCGCGCGCCCCGCGCGCTCGCCAGACCACATCGGGGTCGAGGCCGATGATCGAATAGCGCCCGCGCACCGCGCCGCCCTCGACGGATTCGAGGAGGAAGCCGAGCTTCTTGTCGGCGCCGGCCTTGAGAAAGGCGGACACCGGCGTGTCGAGGTCGGCGACCAGCATGGTCCACACGACCTGGCTCGTGCCCCGCGCATAGCTCGCCGCGAACGCGCTGGCGGAAGGCTCGATCTGCATGGATCCGGGCCGGCCTACTCGCTGGTTCCGCGGCCGACGGCCTGGTTGAGCGCCGCCTGATTGATGCTGGTGTCCAGGTCGGTTTCCAGCTTGAGCACATACTGGTTCAACAGCTCGTCGCCATAGGCGGTGCGCAGCTGGTCCTGCAGCGGCTTGGCCGCCGCTCCGCCGGCTTCGAAGGTCGGCTCCTTCACGTCGGTGACCTTGAAGATGATCCGCTCGTACGGGGTATTGCCGTCGGCGCTGGCGACGCTGTCTTTCGGGGTGCGGAAGACCTGGCCGACGACCGCGGGCGGCAGGATCGCGGCCTCTTGCCGCTTCAGCCCGAACTTGGTCTCGACCATGAGTTGATCGGCGGTGGCGACATCGGCGAGCGGGGCGCCGGCCTTGAGCTTGTCGACGATCTCCATCGTCTTGGCGTCGAGGCGCTTGTTGATTTCGTCATCGCGCCAGCGCGCCGCGACGCGGTCCTTGACCTCGTCGAGCATGCGCTCCCGCGACGGCGTGATGTCGGCGACCTCATACCAGACGAAGCCGCCGCCGGGGATCGCCGCCGGATCGTTCTCGGCGCCGGTGTCGGCCGCGAACGCATCGTTCAGGATGTCGACGCCTTGCGGCAGCCCGGCGACCGGCTGCTCAGCCGGCGAGCGGCCGGCCCGATCCACCGCATCGATGGTCGCGACCGGAAGGTTGAGCTTCTTGGCGATGTCCTCCAGCTTGGCGCCGGCGGCGTATTCGTCCTCGATCTTGTCCCTGATCTTGTTGACCTCGCCCTTGGCGCGGTCGACCGCGATGTCGTGCTTGATCTCGCTCTCGACGTCCGCGAACGACTTGGTCGAACCCGGCTCGATCCTGACGACGCGCACGATGGCGGTGGAGAAGCGCCCGGTCACGGGAGCGCTGACCGCCCCCGGGGCGAGCCCGAATGCCACGTCGGCGATGGCGGGGTCGATCATCTCCGCCTTGGTGACGGTACCGAGATCGATGTCCTTGTCGGTCAGTTTACGTTCCGTCGCCAGCGCTTCGAAGCCCAGCCCTTCGGCGATGCGTTTCGATGCGGCGTCCGCCTCCTCGGCATTGGGGAAGGAGATCTGCTGGATCTGCCGGCGTTCCGGCACGGTGTAGCGGCCGAGGCGAATGTCGTAGGTGCGCTTGGCGTCTTCGTCGCTCACCTCGACGGTGCGGGCGAGTTCTTCCGGCGATACCGTCAGCACCACCAGCTTGCGATATTCCGGCGCCCGGAACGCCGCCTTGTGGGCATCGAAATAGGCGGTCAGCTCCTCGGGAGTGGGCGTCGGGATGTCGGTGAACTTGTTGCCGTCGAGCACGACGTAGTCGATGGCGCGCTCCTCGTTCTGATAGCGGTCGAGCAACTGCGCCGCGGTCTTGGGCGCGGTGAATTCGCCGCCGATCGCGGCCGAGAGCTGATGACGCAACGTCTGCCGCCGCTGCTCGGCGACGAATCGCTGCTCGGAGAAGCCGGCCTGGCGGATCACCTGCTGGAACACGTTCTGGTCGAACTGGCCGTTGACGCCGCGGAACGCCGGCTCCTGGGTGATGCGCTTGGCCACTTCGGCGTCGGAGATGCCGAGCCCGAGCTGGCGCGCCCGCTCATCGAGCGCGGCCTCGGCGACCATCTGTCCGAGGATCTGCTGCTCGAGGCCGAGCGCGCGGGCCTGGTCCGGGGTGATCGGGCGGCCGAGCTGCTGGCCGAAGCGCTGCAGGCGTTCGTTATATTGGTTGCGGAACTGGTCGACCGAAATCTCGGTCCGGCCGATCTTGGCCACCGTGTAGACGCCGAAGCCGCGGAAAATGTCGCCGATACCCCAGATGCCGAAGCTGATGATCAGGAACAGCACCACGGCGGCCATGATGATGCGGCCGAGCCAGTTGGAAGAGGCTTGTCGTAGACCTCGAAGCATGGGGCGAACACTGAAATTAGAGTGAAGCGGGAACCGCCGCTGCCGGGGATCGGGCCGGCCTTTATAGCCGGCTTTATCCGTCGGTGCATCATAGGGTTCGCGCCAGGCCATCGCAACCGATCGCCCTGCGGTCCGCTACCGCAGCCTCCGATCGGCGCGGCCGGCGCTGCTCGACAGGCCCGACTCGGCAAAAAAGTGCAGACGGCGTGGACGAGATCATGCTCAATATCAAAGGCTTGAGGGCATTGCCCGAATCGGCTCGAAATGCGGTGCCGCAGCGGCGCCCGGTTCGGAGGCGAACGTTCCGTTGGAGAGCAGCATGGGCCTATCGCGACGGCCATTGATCGCCGGCAACTGGAAAATGAACGGGCTGCGGGCTTCACTGTCCGAGTTCGAGAAGATCGTTCGCGGTTCCCGCGACCTGCGGCAACGAATCGACCTCATGGTGTGTCCGCCCGCGACCCTGATCATGCTATTCGCCGCCATCGCCGACGGCGTCGCGATCGGCGGCCAGGACTGCCATTCCGAGCCCGCCGGCGCCTTCACCGGCGATATCTCTGCAGAAATGCTGGCCGATCTCGGGGCCAGCGCCGTGATCGCCGGCCATTCCGAGCGCCGCTCCTATCACGGCGAGACCGACGACGAAGTGCGGCGAAAGATCATGGCGGCCTGGCGCGCCGGCCTGCTCGCGATCCTGTGCGTCGGCGAGAGCCGGGACGACCGGGTGGGCGGACGCACCCTCAAGACCGTCGGCGCCCAGCTCCAGGGATCGCTGCCGGACCGTGCCGGCCCGGACAATCTCGTCATCGCCTATGAACCGGTGTGGGCGATCGGCAGCGGCCTGACCCCGACCCCCGCCGATGTCGCCGAGGTCCATGGCTTCATCCGCAGCCAGGCGGCGGCCCGGCTCGGCGCCGCAGGGGAGGGCGTGCGCATCCTCTATGGCGGGTCGGTGAAGCCCGCCAATGCCGCGGAACTGTTGGCGATCGGCGATGTCGACGGCGCTCTGGTCGGCGGCGCCAGCCTCAAGGCCGAGGAATTCCTGGCGATTGCCGCCGCCTGCCGCTAGCCTTGCCGCCGGACAGGCGCGCGGCCGACGTACAGGACCGCCGCCGGCACAGTGGGAGGACACCATGAAACTGGGTTCGTTGGCGGCGACCCTGGCGCTCGTCGTCGCGACCCTGATCGCCGCCGCCCGCGACGTCCGCGCAGCGGACATCAAGGTCCTCTGCTCGAACGGCTTCCAGGCGGTGATGGCCGTGCTCGGTCCGCAATATGAAAAGGCCAGCGGCCACAGGCTCGTGGTCAGCTACGGTCTCGCCGCCGTGCTGGGCCGGCAGATCGAGGCCGGCGAGACCTTCGATCTCGCCATCCTGGCGCCGCCCCAGATCGACGCCCTCATCACGCAGGGCAGGATCGCGCCGCAATCGCGCCTGGTGCTCGCTCGGTCCGGCATCGGCGTGATGGTGCGCAGCGGCGCGCCGAAGCCCGATGTGAGCACCGTCGACGCCTTCAAGCGGACCCTGCTCGGCGCCAAGTCGATCGCATTTCCGCCCGAAGGCCAGAGCGGCATCTATCTCGTCGGCCTGATCGAGCGTCTCGGCCTCACCGAGGCCCTGAAGGACAAGCTCAAGCGCATCGCCAGCGGCCCGCTGACCGGAGAGGCCGTCGCCAAGGGCGAAGCGGAGATCGGCATCACCCCGATCGGCGAACTGCTCGCCGTCAAGGGCGTGTCGCTGGCCGGACCGCTGCCCGCCGCGGTGCAGAACTATATCGTGCAGACCGCGGGCATCAGCCAGGGCGCCGCGCAGGGGGCGGCTGCGCGCGACTTCCTGAAATTCCTGGCGGCGCCCCAGAATGCACCCGTCATCATCGAAAAGGGCATGGAGCTGGGTTGAGCGTCGCAGCGACCCACGAGGAAGTCACATGAGCGTAAGCATGAGCATGAGCGTGAGAGTGACGGGAATGTTTCGGGCCGGCGCCGCCGCGGTGATGATGTGTGTGTGCGCGGGTGGAGCGGCGCTTGCCGCTGACGCCGAGCACGGCAAGCAGCTGTTCGTCGCCTGCGCCGCCTGCCACAACGAGAAGGCGGACGGAATCGGACCCAGTCTCAAGGGCGTGTATGGCCGCAAATCCGCGGTACTCGAGGATTTCCGCTATTCCAATCCCATGAAGCGGGCCAATCTCCTATGGAACGCGGAAAACCTGCGCGCCTATCTGATCGATCCCCAGGCCAAGGTGAAGGGAAACCGCAGGCCCTTCGGCGGCGTCGCCAACCCGC
>DASYNT010000198.1:0-5419 GCA_036008405.1 Xanthobacteraceae bacterium | reverse complement strand
AATCGTAGCGCCAGCGGCAAGAGCGCGGCCCGGTGATGAAGAGATAGAGACCGTCGCCATAAGAAATGCGACGGCGTGCGCCGCTCTCCACCTTGCGGGCGGCGAC
The DNA here is from genome assembly GCA_036008405.1 of Xanthobacteraceae bacterium. Classification (GTDB taxonomy): domain Bacteria; phylum Pseudomonadota; class Alphaproteobacteria; order Rhizobiales; family Xanthobacteraceae; genus JAJPKK01. The sequence goes on along the minus strand of DASYNT010000198.1, from coordinate 5,313 downwards.
GTCGGCGAGGTAGCTTTCCAAGTGCTCAGCGGCTGTAAGTTTCCGGGGCATGAAACGCAACTCCGCACCTACTTATGGCCTCACTTATGACCATACCGGGTTGCGATATATGGTGCGCGGATGCGATCGGCAACGGCAGGTGCGGCGGTTATCTGCGAACCCACAAGCGCCTGTAAACATGCCGATTTTCGTCAGCTATGGACGGCTATGGGCAGATACGGCAATTAGGGCACGGAGATGGATTCCGGGTTCGCGCGAAGACGCGCGCCCCGGAATGACCGCGCTCGCGGGGTAGGGCGTGCATATGGGGCAGACCGGGCGATGGCGGGCGGAAGGTGGTGCGCGCCCACGATGCCCGTCTCGCTACGGCGGGTTCCCTTGAACGGGCTCGAACGGGGAGGGGGGCCATTCACATTTTGTGAAAAACAACCCCATGCAAAGTAGAATCCCGCCCCACAGGCGCGCGCTCGTGTTCACAAATTGGAAAAAATCTTGATTTTGGCACAGCCCTTCTATACCTGAGCGGAGCGGCTGGCGGGCGGGCCCGATCGAGGTCATCTGATGGGTGAAGTGTTTGCATCGGCGCCGTTCATCGTCGGCAAGAGCGAGCCTTCTCCCACCGATTCCCACATTCCCGCCGAGGAGGCGCTGTGCCCGGTCGTCGCCAACGACTGGGTCAACGAAGAATACAAGCACATGGTGCTGGTGGCGTCGGCCAAGGCGATCGCCGTGCGGCCGGGCCAGTTCTTCAACCTGCTGTGCCCGTCGCCCGATGCCGGCGAGCTGTGGCTGCGCCGTCCGCAGAGCGTCTATCGCATCGACCGCGCCAACGGCCGCATCGAGTTTCTCTACAAGTGCGTCGGACGCGGCACCCGCGGCCTCGCCACCGTCAGGCCCGGCGACATGCTCAACATCGTCGGGCCGCTCGGCGTCGGCTTTCATCTCGATCCGTCCTGGAAGAACATCGTGGTGCTCGGCCGTGGCGTCGGCCTCGCGACGCTGGCGCCGATCTCGCAGCTCGCCAGCGCAAGCGGGGTCGGCGTCACCGCGATCCTGTCGGCGCGCAGCCGCGCCATGGTTATGGCGGACGACCTGTTTCGCGAGGTCGGCAGCGTGGTGCCGGTGCTCGACAGCGATCGCTCCAGCGACCTCGGAAATGTCGAAGCGATCATCCTGGGCCTGATCGCGGCACGGCTCGCCGACGCGTTCTTCACCTGCGGCTCCAACCGGCTGATGCAGCTGATGAAGCGGCTCGGCCGGGCACATCGCATTCCCGGCCAGGTGGCGATGGAGCAGGTGATGGCCTGCGGGCTGGGGCCTTGCTACGTCTGCGTGCGCACCTTCGAGGTCAACGGCAAGAAGGAGCTGCGGCGGGTCTGCATCGAAGGCCCGGTGTTCGATCTGCAGGAGGCTGTCGGATGGTAGACGTGCGGACGGTAGACATGACCGTGAAGATCGGGAACGTCACCCTGAAGAATCCGATCATGCCGGCATCGGGCGCGTTTTCCACCGACCTCGCCCAGGTGATCGACATCAACCGGCTCGGCGCGCTGGTCGCCAAGACCGTGTCGCGCGAATTCCGCATCGGCAATCCGCCGCCGCGAGTCGCCGAGCTCGAATGCGGCATGATCAACTCGATCGGCCTGCCGACCAAGGGCATCGAATACTTCCTGAGCCATCAGGTGCCGGACTACAAGCGCTTCTCGCCGCCGCTGGTGGCGAGCATCTCGGCGCAGACCGCCGACGACTTCGAGGCGATGACGCGCGACGTCGACGTCCCCGCTGTCGACATCGTCGAGGTCAACATCTCGTGCCCGACCCGAAATCCCGGCGGCGGCAATTTCGCCATGCACGAGGACCACACCTTCGCGGTGATGAGCCGCATCCGCAAGATGACGAACAAGCCGGTATGGGCGAAGCTGTCGCCCAATGCCGGCGACGTGGTCGCGATCGCCAAGGCCGCGGAATCCGCCGGCGCCGATGCCCTCGTCGTCTCCAACACCATTCTCGGCCTGAAGATCAACGTCGACACCTTCCGCCCCGCGATCGGCAACAAGTTCGGCGGCATCTCCGGCCCCGGCGTGAAGCCGATCATTATGCGGATGGTCTATCAATGCGCCAAGGCGGTGAAGATCCCGGTGATCGGCTGCGGCGGCATCGTCAAGGTCGAGGACGTGGTGGAATACATGCTCGCCGGCGCCAGCGCGGTCATGATGGGCTACATCATCTTCCGCAATCCGTCCGGCCTGATCGCCATCCTCGACGGGCTCGAGGAATGGTGCGCCAGGCGCGGCTTCGCGCGGGTCGCCGACCTCACCGGCGCCATGATCGACGACGCGCCGATGGAGACCTTCGCCGCCGCGGCGGCGCCGATCGGATGATGTTTCCGTCGCATCGGCGGCGCGATCAGCGAGAAACGGAGACCCATGAAGCTCACCATACGCAAGCCCGACGACTGGCACCTGCATCTGCGCGACGGCGCCATGCTCGCGGCGGTGATGCCGTTCACCGCGCGGCATTTCGGCCGCGCCATCCTGATGCCGAACCTCGTCCCGCCGGTCATGACCACGAAGGACGCCGCCGCCTATCGCGAGCGCGCGCTCGCGGCGCGCCCGCCCGGCTCGACCTTCACGCCGCTGATGACCTGCTATCTGCGCGACGACACCGACCCCGACGACGTCGAGCGCGGCTTTCGCGAGGGCGTGTTCACCGGCGTCAAGCTCTACCCCGCCAACGCCACCACCAATTCCGCCGCCGGGGTGACCGACCTCAGGAAGGCGTACCGTGTGCTCGAACGCATGGAAAAGATCGACATGCCGTTCCTCATGCACGGCGAGGACGTCGATCCCGACATCGACATCTTCGACCGCGAGGCCGCGTTCATCGAGCGCAAGCTGATCCCGCTGGTCAAGTCGTTTCCCGGCCTGCGGATGATCCTGGAGCACCTGTCCTCCAAGGAGGGTGTTGATTTCGTGCGCAGCGCCCAGCCGCAGCTCGGCGGCACCATCACGCCCTATCATCTGGTCCTGACGCGGACCGACTGGCTGGGCTCGGGCCTCAAGCCCTATATGTATGTGATGCCGGTGATCAAGACCGCGCGCGACCGTGCCGCGTTGCGGAAGGCCGCGACCTCGGGGGAATCCTGCTATTTCCTCGGCACCGATTCGGCGCCGCATCCGGTGGCGCGCAAGCTCAGCGTCAACGGGGTTCCCGGCATGTTCAATTCGCCGGTGGCGATCGAGACCTATGCCAGGGTGTTCGAGGAGGAAGGCGCGCTCGACAAGCTCGAGGCCTTCGCCTCCATCAACGGCGCGACCCATTACAAGCTGCCGGTGAACACCGATACGATCACGTTGGAAAAAGTCCCCTGGGTGGCGCCGGAACAGGTCAAGGTCGAAGGACCCGACGAGCGGGCCCTGGTCTGGCGAGGGGCCGAGACCATCGAATGGAAGGTGACGGCGAGCCGAGCCGGCGGATCGGAGCAGCACACGTTTCGTTCAGATTGAAACCAACCTCGCTGTCATCGCCGGGCTTGACCGGGGGCTTGACCGGGCGATCCAGTAAACACCGACCGGGCGTACTGGATTGCCCGGTCAAGCCGGGCAATGACACCGATAGGTCAGCGCAATCCTGGAGCGCTCCAGGCGCGCTTTAACACGAGGCCCTCCCATGACCGCAGGCATCGGATTTCCCGACAAGAAGGTGATCGCCGATCTCACCGCCAAAATGTTCCTGGAGGTGGGGGCGGTGCAGTTCATGGCCGACAAGCCCTTCATCTTCACCTCCGGCTGGGCCAGCCCGGTCTATACCGACTGCCGCAGGCTGATCTCGTTTCCGCGGGTGCGTCGCACGCTGATCGATTTCGGCGCCTCGATCGTGCTGCGCGACGCCGGCTTCGAGCAGTTCGATGTCGTCGCCGGCGGCGAGACCGCGGGCATACCGTTCGCCGCCTGGATGTCCGACAGGCTCGGCCTGCCGATGCTCTACGTGCGCAAGAAGGCCAAGGGCTTCGGCCGCAACGCCCAGATCGAGGGCCATTTCGCCGAGGGCGAGCGCATCCTGCTGGTGGAAGACCTCACCACCGACGGCCGCAGCAAGGTCAATTTCTGCACTGCGCTGCGCCAGGCCGGCGCCACGGTCGACCACATCTTCGTGTTGTTCTTCTACGACATCTATCCGGAAGGCCGCAAAATCCTCGCCGACCTCGGCATCACCATGCACGCGCTCGCGACCTGGTGGGACGTGCTGCGCGTCGCCAAGGAGTCCGACAAGTTCGAGCCGAGGATGCTGGCCGAGGTCGAGAAATTCATGCATGACCCCGCCGGCTGGTCCCAGGCCCATGGCGGGGTGGCTTCAGCCGCCGCCGAATGAGGCGGAGCACGCCATGCGTAGGAGCCGGAGTGTCGGGGATGGAGTTCGACAATTCGTTCGAGGTGCCGCTGCCGGTCGACGAGGCCTGGAAGGTGCTGATGGACATCAGGCGCATCGCGCCGTGCCTGCCCGGCGCCGAGCTCACCGAGGTGGTCGATGATCGAACCTACAAGGGCAAGGTCGGCGTGCGGCTCGGGCCGGTGTCGCTGGCCTTCGCCGGCACGGTGAGGTTCGACGAGATCGACGATGCGAACCACGGTGCGCGGATCGCGGCGCAGGGCAGCGACACCAAGGGGAGGGGCGCCGCCAATGCCACCGCCACCTTCCATCTCGAGCCGGTGAGCGGCGGCTCCAGGGTGCTGGTGCACACCAACCTGACGCTGTCGGGCGCGGTGGCCCAATACGGCCGCGGCGTCGGCATCATCCAGATGACGGCGGCGCAGATCATCACCCAGTTCGCCGCCAATCTCAAAGCGCAACTCGGGCCCGCCGCGCCGGCGCCGGCGATAACCCCGGCCGCCGCGGCCATTGCACCGGCGGCATCCGCGGCGTCCGCGGTGCCGGTGCCGCCTGCCAAGCCGATTTCCGCCGTCGCGCTCGCCGGCGCCGTGCTGCGCGCCTGGATCAAGCGCCTGTTCGGACGAAAATAGGGCTTCCGGGAACGCTCTCCATTTTGCGGACACCACTGCCTGCCGCTCGGACTTGCAGAACGGCGCCGATGACGGCACCGCCGGGCCGGACCAAAATACGCCAGAACGGCCAATCTTTCCTGATGTATAAGATGCCCCGCGCCCCGCTTTGTTCTTGGCCGAGCATTCATGATCCGCATCAACGACACCATCAGCATCGACGAAAGCGAGGTGTCGGAGACCTTCATCCGGTCGTCGGGGCCGGGCGGCCAGAACGTCAACAAGCTGGCGACCGCGGTGCAGTTGCGCTTCG
>DASYNT010000197.1:0-10353 GCA_036008405.1 Xanthobacteraceae bacterium | reverse complement strand
CCTTCGGATCGGAACGTGCGACGGGCAGCGCGTGCAGGCCGGAGATGAGCATCACCATGAAAACAGCGAGCAGGCCGAGCCCCAGCCAGTCGATGGGACCCCTGCGCCCGCCGCCGATTCCCGGCCGTAGCCAGAGCGCCGTCGCGGCCGGAATCATGACGACAACGTTCAGCCAGAAAATGACGCGCCAGCCGGCGTAATGGGTCACGGCTCCACCCACCAGCGGACCGATGCTGAAGCCGAGCATCAGGAAGCCGGTCCAGGCGCTGATCGCCCGGGCACGATCCTGTTCGGAGACCGCTTCGGTAACGGCGGCGAGGGTGCCGGCGACGGAGAAGGCGGCGCCGACCCCTTGCAAGGCGCGTGCGCCGACGACCGCGGCGGCATTCGTCGCCAGAGCGATGACCAGCGAGCCGACAGCAAACACCGCGATTCCGGCGGCCGAAGAGCGGCGCGCCCCGAGTTGGTCCGCCGCTTCGCCGCCCAGGATGATGAACACCGCAGACGCGAGCAGATAGGCGTTGACGACCCACTCAACGGTAGCTGGTAAAAGACCGAGACTGCTCGTCATTGCGGGCAGCGCCGCCATGATCGCCGTGCTGTTCTCGCCGACCGCCAGCATCGCCAGGCAACAGGCGGCCAGAACCAGCCTGGATTCGTGCGGCATCGACCCTCCTTCGGAAGCTGAAACGGATCCGCCAGAACGAACAAATGTAACTCATCGCGTTGAACCTCGGGGTGAGGCGTTGCGACTACCGAGGGACAACTTCAATGACGGGGGTTCACATGTCCTTCAAGCGCCTCGCTTTTCCGCTGTTCGCAGTGGCCGTCGCCGGTATCCTGTTCGGCCTGATCCAGCCCGCTCACGTCGCCGAGCGTTGGAGCCTCGCCACCGTGCGGGCGCCGATTCCGGACCCGGCTCCGCTGCCGTGCAAGATGCAGAGCTGGTACAACGCCGATCGCGCCTGCCTGTCGTGGACGGCGCCCCGCTGAGACGGCCGACCCATTCAAGCTTCAAGCAAAGCCAGGACGCCGCCGACGCAGGAGAACAGCGCGGCATCGCGATCGGCAAATCCCATGAGCTGGAGCCCGAGCGGCAGGCCGCCATCGGCCAGCACCGGGAGCGAGATGGCGGGAATGCCGAGCAGCGAGGCCGGAACCACGAACACCGGATTGCCGGTGGAGTGCAGGCCGACCGGCGCGGCGCCGGTGGCCGACAGGGTGATGCAGGCGTCGAACTCCGGCGCCAGCGCTTCATAGGCCACGCGGCGCTTGCTGCGCTCGGTCAACAGCCGGCGGTAATCCTCGATGGTCATCGCTTCCGCCTGAACCAGGCGATCGCGCATCGCCTTGGAGAGCTTGCCGGCGTCGCGCCGGCTGTAGGTGTTGAGCGGCCACCGCGATTCCCAGGCATTGATGTCGGCGGACAATTCACGCGCGCCGTGGATGGCGGTCTCCGCTGCCGCGATGTCGGCGTGGTCGTAGCGCGTCGCGATGGCGATGCCGGCCTCGGTCAGGCGCCCCAGCGCTTCGTCCAGCGCCTTCCGTGCGCCCGGCGTGGCGTCGGCCCAGCCGTCGGTTTCGAGCAGGGCGAGCTGGCGCGGGCGGGTCGGCGCCGGTGGGGTCGCCGGACCATAAAGGCCGGGACAGCCGGGATCGCCGCCGGCGCGCTTTGCGATCTCGTGGGCGACCTGCCAGGCCTCCGGCAGGCTCGCGGCGATCATGCCGGTCGCGCTCTGGCTGAGCCCGTCATAGCTGCCGCCGCGGTTGAGCGCGCCCACCGTCGGCTTGAAGCCGTAGCAGCCGCAGAAGCTCGCCGGGCGTAGCGTCGAGCCGATCACCTGGGTGCCGAGCGCGACCGGGATCACCCCGGCGCCCACCGCCGCCGCCGACCCGCTGCTGGAGCCGCCCGGCGTGCGGGCAGCATCCCAAGGATTACGCGTGCCACGCGGCTCGGTCGCCGCGAACTCGGTGGTCACGGTCTTGCCGACGATCACCCCGCCGGCCTCGCGCAGCGCGGCGACGCTCGCCGCATCGCGCTCGCTACGAAAACCGGCAAACAGCGGCGAGCCGTTCTGGGTCGGCATGTCCGCGGTCTCGATGATGTCCTTGATGCCGAGCGGCATGCCATCGATGGGCGACAGCGGCGCGCCGGCGTGCCAGCGCGCGGTCGCGCGGTCGGCCGCCACACGGGCCTCGGGAAGGTTGAGCGCAACGAAGGCGCCGATGCGCGGCTCCCAGCTCTCGAGCGCGGCGAGGCAGCGCTCCAGGAATTCGCGCGGCGAGTCCTTGCCCGCGGCGAAGTCCACGGTCGCCGGAAGATAGGGCCGCAGCACGGGTATCGTCCCGTCGGATGCATTCATGGCTCGACCTCGCAGATTGGTTAGCCCTGCCCTACCGAAGATGGCCGAAGACGGGGCAAGGAAAAGGAAGGGGGGTGGCCTACCCCCGCGCGGCCATGCCGATGCGGCGTCCCGCGGCCTCGGGGACCGGCAGGCGGGAATGGGATGCCTTCATCTCGGCGAGGCGGGACGTGACCTGCGCGGGGAAGGCTGCCGCCTTCTTGGCCGTCATGTCCACATGGAGCGACAGGTTCTCCGAGGTGGCCGACACCCAGCCGTCCTCGGCATGGAACAATTGCTCGAAGTAATGCAGGCGCTTGGCGTCGTAGTCGAGGAGCTGGAAGGTGACGCGGACGGGGTCGCCGGCATGCAGCTCGCGCAGGTAGCGCACATGCACCTCGGCGGTGTAGACGGAATGGGCGCGGCTCGCCACGTAGTCGGCGCCGACCCCGATCAGCTCGTAGGTCTCGTCCACCGCGCGGTCGAACAATACGTTATAATAGGCCATGTTGAGATGGCCGTTATAATCGATCCATTGCGGCTCGATTCGCATCACGGATGATACGAACGGCGCAAAGAACAACGGCACGCAATCGAAACGCTCTAGCATCGCTGCACATCCGGCTGGCTTTCATTATGCCGAGAATTTCGAACCTGTCTCGCCAAATCGACGCCGGTGCCCGCCGCACCCGGCGGTTGTCGCCGCCGCGCGGCATCCACGCCCGCGCTCCCGTGGCACGGTCCGGCCGGTGACCGCGCCCTCGTCCGACATGGGGCGGCAGCGGCGGCCCGCCGCCGCGGCCGGGCTGGCGGCGCTCGCCGAGATGTTGGGGACGCGCTTTTCGGCCGGGCTCGCGGTGCGCGAGCAGCATTGCAACACCACCACATGGCTGGCCGGACAGCCGCCTGACGCCGTGGTGTTTCCGGCTTCGACGGCGCAGGTGCAGGCGGTCGTGCGCATCTGCGCCTCCCACCGGCTGCCGGTGATCCCGTTCGGCGCCGGCACCTCGCTGGAGGGCCAGGTCAATGCGCCCCATGGCGGCGTTTGCATCGATTTCCGCCACATGAACCGGGTGCTGGCGGTCCACCCGGAAGACCTCGACTGCGTGGTCGAGCCGGGCGTCACCCGCAAGCAGCTCAACGAACATCTGCGCGACCAGGGCGTGTTCTTCCCGATCGATCCCGGTGCCGACGCCACCATCGGCGGCATGGCGGCGACGCGCGCCTCCGGCACCAATGCGGTCCGCTACGGCACCATGAAGGACAATGTGCTGGCGCTCAAAGCCGTGCTCGGCAACGGCGAATTGCTCACCACCGCGCGCCGGGCGCGCAAATCGGCCGCGGGCTACGACCTGACGCGGCTCTTGGTGGGCTCTGAGGGCACCCTCGCCGTCATCACCGAGATCACTCTCAAGCTCTATGGCATTCCCGAAGCGGTGTCCGGCGGCCTCTGTCCGTTTTCCTCGGTCGAGGCCGCCTGCCAGGCAACCATCGCCACCATCCAGACCGGCATACCGGTGGCGCGGATCGAGTTGCTCGACGCCCTGCAGGTCAAGGCGGTGAACGCCTATTCCAAGCTGGCGCTGCCGGAGTGCCCGCTGCTGTGCGTCGAGTTCCACGGCAGCGAAGCCGGCGTCGCCGAGCAGTCCGAGCGCTTCGGCGCGATTGCCGCCGAATGCGGCGGCGGCCCGTTCCAATGGGCGACCCGGGCCGAGGACCGTTCCCGCCTGTGGCAGGCCCGCCATGATGCCTACTGGTCGGCGCTCGGGCTGCGGCCGGGCGCCAAGGCAGTTGCGACCGACGTCTGCGTGCCGATCTCGCGCCTCGCCGAATGCGTCGTGACGACGCAGGAAGACGTCGCGGCGTGCCGCCTCGTCGCCCCCATCGTCGGCCATGTGGGCGACGGAAACTTCCACCTTTCCCTGCTCGTCGACCTCGACGATGCCGACGAGGTGGCGCGCGCCGAGGGCTTGCTGGAACGCCTGGTGGCGCGGGCGCTCGCCATGGACGGTACCTGCACCGGCGAGCATGGGGTCGGCCAGGGCAAGATCAAATACCTCGCGGCCGAGCATGGCGAGGTGGCGCTCGCTGCCATGCGTGCAGTCAAGCGGGCGCTCGACCCGCATGACATCATGAACCCGGGAAAGATGATCACCGAAAAGATGATCAACCCTGGGTGAATCGGGGCCCCGACATATATTCGCCGTCAACCGGCCGCAGACAGCTTGAAAATGACCGGCTCGTTTTTGCGGCGTAAGAGCGGCGGCGGGTCATCTCCAACAGTGATTGAACCCCCGGTTCGGAGCACCCTGGTGCAGACGACGCTACTCGGCATTGGCTTTGCCATCATCCTGGCCTTGGCGACGGCCCTGATCGGCCCGTTTTTCGTCGACTGGAACGGCTATCGCGCCATCGTCGAATCGCAGGCGAGTCAGGCGATCGGAGCGCCGGTGCACGTGTCGGGCCCGATTTCCCTGCGCCTGTTGCCGACGCCATGGCTGCGACTGGACGGCCTCGAAATCAGCCCGGCCGGTACTCCCCCCGTTACCGCCGGCAGGCTGGCGATGGAATTCGGGCTCAGCGGCCTGATGCGGGGCGAGTTGCGCGCGAACGAAATGACGGTCGAGGGTCTCGATGCGACGGTGCGGCTCGACCGGGACGGGCGAATCGAGGCGCCGCTCGCCGGCCTCGGTTTCGATCCCGATCGCCTCGGCATCGACCGGCTCGTGGTGACGAATGGCCGCATCTCGGTGGCGGACGATGGCAGCGGCGGTCGCTTGGCGCTGGATCATTTCAATTTCACCGGCGAGGTTCGCTCGCTGCTCGGTCCGTTCAAGGGAGAGGGCGGCTTCACCGCCCACGACGGACCCTATGCGTTTCGCCTGGGCGCAAGCCGCCGCGGCGACGATGGCGGCGTCAAGCTGCATGTGTTCGTCGATGCATCCGCCGCGGCGGTGTCGTTCGATGCCGACGGCACCGTGTGGGCGGAAGGCCGTGCCCCGCGCTTCGAAGGAGCGGTGACGGTCTCGCGCGTGGTCGGTGCGGCGCTGCCCGACGGCAGCACCGCCATCAACGAGCCGTGGAAGGCCACCGCCAAGGTCAAGGCGAACGCCGCCGGCGCCACGGCCAGCGATCTCGAATTCCAGTACGGGCCGGAGGTGCGTCCGGCTCACCTCAGCGGCACCGCGAAAGTCGAGTTCGGCGCCAGTCCGCGCGCCACGTTGACGCTCGGCGCCCGGCAGATCGACCTCGACCGCATCTTCGCCGGTTCCGATCGCCACCCGCCATTCGACGTGGCCAAGGCCATGGCCGAGAGCCTCGCTGCCATGCCGGCGCCCCCGCTGCCGCTGCGGGTCGCGCTGAGCGTCGACAACCTCACCATGGCCGGCGCCTCGATCAGCATGCTGCATGGCGAGGCCGAGCGCCGCGCCGACGGCTGGGCGATCGATTCGTTCGAATGGCGCGCCCCCGGCGCGACCCAGATGCGGATCGGCGGCAAGCTCGCGCTGGCCGAGCGCAAGGTCGCGTTCACAGGGCCGGTGCGGATCGATTCCACCGATCCCGGACTATTCTTCGCGTGGATCGAAGGGCGCAGCGCGGCGGCGCGGGCGGGCGTCGGGCCGTTGCGCGGCAGCGGCGTGATCACGCTCGGCAGCGAACGCGTCGCGGTCGAGGATTTGAACGCCGAGTTCGATCGCAAGTCGGTGGCGGGGCGGGCGGCCTATCGCTTCGCCACCGCAGCCGCGCCGGCGCGCCTCGATGCCACCCTGACGGCTGTCGAGCTCGATCTCGACCGCGTTCTCGCCATCGCCGAAGCGGTGTCCGCGTCGACCTCGTTCGAGCGCCCCAAGGAAATCGCCCTCGCCCTCGACATCGGACGGGCCACCTATGCCGGCGTCGAGGCCACCGAGACCCACGCCGTGCTCGGCTTCGACGGCGCCGGCCTCAAGATCGAGCGCCTGTCGATCGCCGACATCGGCGGCGCCGCAGTGGAAGCGAGCGGCCGCATCGACAGCCTGCAGTCGGCCGCGCGCGGATCGATCACGCTCTCCCTGATCGCCGGGCGCATCGAGGGCCTGGCCGGCCTCGCCGCGAAACTCATCCCGGCTGCGGCGGAGCCCCTGCGCAAGTACGAAAGCCGGCTGGGTCCGCTCAACATCAAGGCGAGGCTCGATGTCGAGCCCGGCAAGGGCGGCGCCGCGACCAGCGCGGCCAAGCTCAAGCTGACCGGCAGGATTGCCGGGATCGACACCAATCTCGACGCCACCGGCGCCGGTACGCTCGGCGATCCGGGCGCGGCGGCGCTGCGCCTGGAAGGCCGGCTCGACGCCGAGGACGGCCGCACCATCGCGGCGTTCACCGGGCTCGACCAGCTCGTCAACATGGAGCGCCGTCCGGCCCGGCTCACCTTCCTCGCCGAAGGCGCCGCCGCGCGCGCGTTCCGGGTCGATGGAAAATTCGCCGCCGGCGACATCGCCGCGAGCGTCGCCGGGACCATGAAATCCGGCGGCGACGGCACGCTCGACGTCGCGCTTCGTGCCGCCGATGCGAGGCTCCCGCACCGCGCGCCGGCGACGGTCGCGGTCGACCTGCGCGGCAAGCTCGCCATCGCCGGCGGTGCGCTGGACCTCACCGACCTGGCCGGGCGGGTGGCCGGTACGGCCGTCAAGGGCCGCCTCGGCATAGACCTCGGCGCGGTGCCGCGGGTCGAGGGACGCATCGAGGCGGACCAGGTCGACGGCGCGGAACTGGTCGCCGTTCTCGCCGGGGCGCCACGGCCGGCCAAGGGCGCCGCCGCTTTGTGGCCGACGGAGCCGTTCGTCGTCCCGGGAGGACCGGCGTTGGCGGGCCGGATCGAATTCCGCGCCGGCAGCGTGCTATGGGCGCCCGGCCTCACGACACGCGACCTGCAGGGCGCCCTGGTACCCGCGGAAACGGGATTTTCGCTCGAAGGCGTGACCGGAAAGCTGAACGACGGGCGGCTCGACCTCAGCGCCCGCATGCAGCGCGGTACCGACGGCATGAGCCTGCAATCCCATGTCAAGCTGGTGAATGCGGATCTCGCGGCCTTGATGGGCGGCGTGACCCGCGTGCCGGCGACAGGACGCATTTCGGTCGACGCCGAGGTGCAGGGACTGGGGATGAGCCCGGCCTCCCTGGTGGGAAGCCTCAAGGGCAGCGGCCTCGCCACGCTGGAGAATGTCGAGATCGGCGGCCTCGATCCCACCGCGATGGACGCGGCGATCACCGCGGTGGATCGCGGGGTCGCCATCAATTCCGCGCGGATCACGGAGATCGCCAATGCCGGCCTCGATGGCGGCAGGCTGCGCCTGCCGTTCGCCGCGGCCCCGATCACCATCGCGGACGGCCGCGTGCAACTGGCCGATCTCGCCGCCCCCGCACAGAGCGCCGATATCGCGGCATCGGCGGCGCTGTCGCTCGCCGATAACCAAGTCGACATGCGGATCGCTTTGACCGGACCGCAGCGCAAGAATGCGCCGGGCGGCGCGCGGCCGAGCCTCGCCGTGGCGGTCAAGGGCCCGCTCAACGCCGCCCGCCGCAGCGTCGACGTCACCTCGCTGGTCGGCTGGCTGACTGGACGCGCCGTCGAGCAGGAGACCAAGCGCCTCGAAGAGGCCGAGCGCGAGCGCAAGAGCCTCGATCCGGTGGGCCGCCGCCCAGACGCCGCCACGCCGGCCGAGCCCCAGGCCGCCGTCGCCGCGACCATGGGCCGGGCTCCGGATCTGCCGGCGCCGATCGAGATCAAGCCGGCGCCTCCGCCGCCGCGCCGCACGGCACCGCCGCGACCGGCGCCGAGCCCGCTGGACTGGTTCCTGCAGGGCAACCATTGACGGCTATTCGCCGGCTCGAGCGCGCCGCCATCGGCGCGCGGCCGCGACGCCGATCAGGTTTCCAGAATGAGGTGCCGGCGCGAGTAGCTGCTGACCTCGCGGTCGCCGGCCAGGACATGGCAGCTGTAATGCGGCTCGCCCTGCGGAGCCTGGAAGTTCAAGAAGGTGCGCTTGGCCAGCCGCTGGTAGTCCGTCTCGGACTCCGGGCCGACGATCTCATGCAAAATTGCCGTCGTCCGGCCGAGCCGGTCCCGCATTTCGACGCGAATTGTGCCGCGGGTGTACTGCATCGCTGACCCCTCCTGCCCCAACGCGATTTACGGTGGCGACGATTAAGGGTCTCTTAATGACGCGAATGGGCCAGCGTCAATCCGCCTGCCGGATGTTGGCGAGCAGGTGTGGTGCCGGCGCAACAGGCGCGGGTTTGGGCGGACCAATTCGCCGCGTCCATCACCAGCGGGCCGGTCGTTTGGATGCACGAGTTCGCGCGGGATGTCCCAGTGCCGCTCTCCCGGCTCCAGAATGCCGGCTGCGGGTCGGGCGCGCCAGCATGAGATCGCCGCTTTCGGCCTTGGACAGATCAGTCCGCCTTGATCCCCGCGAACTTCACCACCTTGCCCCACTTCTCGGTTTCCTCCGCTATGAGCTTGCCGAAGTCGGCCGGCGATCCGGGCATGACGGTGCCGCCGAAGTCGGCGAGGCGCGCCTTCATCTTGGGATCGACAAGGGCGGCATTCACGGCCTTGTTGAGCCGCTCGATGATTTCGGGCGGCGTGTTCTTGGGGGCGCCGAAGCCGTACCATTGGCTCGCCTCGTAACCCGGCACGAAATCGGCCACCGTCGGAACCTCCGGCAATGCCTCCGCGCGCGCACGGGTCGTGACCGCGAGCGCACGCAGCTTGCCGATCCGAACATACTCGGTCGTGCCCGGCGTGGTGGCGAAGATCACTTGCAGCTGCCCGCCGAGCAGGTCGGTCATCGCCGGCCCTTGGCCACGATAGGGCACATGGACCAAGTTGACGCCAGCCAGCATCTTGAACAGTTCGCCGGCCATGTGGGACGAACTTCCGTTGCCGGCCGACCCCATGTTGATCTTGCCGGGATTGGCCTTGGCGTAGGCGATGAACTCGGGGAGCGTCTTGGCCGGAACCGACGGGTGGATTTCGACGACGTTGGACACGCCGACGATGCCGGCGACCGGCGCAATGTCGCGGAGAAAATTGTAATTGAGCTTGTCGTAAAGCGTTGCGTTGATCGCATGGGCCAGATTGACCTGCAGCAGCGTGTAGCCGTCGGCCGGCGCATGCACGACCATTTCGGTTCCGATATTGGTGCCGCCGCCCGGCCGGTTTTCGACGATGAATTGCTGTCCGAGGCGCTCGGACAACCACTGGCCCATCAGGCGCGTCACGATGTCGGCCCCTCCGCCGGCCGCAACCGCAACGATCAGGCGTACCGGCCGTGTCGGATAGGCTTGCGCCTGCGCCAGGCGCGAAACAGCCGGGAGCGCGGCAGCACCCGCTGCCAAACGCAGAAATTGTCGGCGTGGAGTTTTCATGACGTGACTCCCTGAAATGCTGCGATTGCGGGTCCCGTTCAGCGTCACCCGGGCTTCGCGCCGGAGAACTTGATCACTTTGCGCCACTTCTCGGTGTCGTCGGCGATGAGCTTGGCGAAGTCGGCAGGCGAACCGGCAAGCGAGGTGCCGCCCAGGTCGGCAAACCGCGCCTTCAGTTTGGGATCGGCGAGGCCTGCATTGATCTCCTTATTGAGCCTGTCGATGATTTCGGTGGGCGTGGCCCTGGGCGCACTGAGACCGACCCACTGGCTCGCCTCGAAACCCGGCAGGAGTTCGCCGATGGTCGGGATATCCGGTAGCGCCTCCGAGCGGGTTGCAGTCGTTACCGCCAATGCGCGCAGCTTGCCGGCCCGGATGTATCCGATCGATCCCGCCATGTCGAGGAAACCCACTTGGACTTGCCCCCCGAGCAGATCGGTCAGCGCCGGCCCCGCGCCACGATACGGTACGTGCACCAGATTGATGCCGGTCATCATCTTGAACAGTTCGCCGATCACATGGGCTGGGCTCCCGTTGCCGCCGGAGCCCATGCTGAGCTTACGGGGATTGGCCTTGGCATAAGCGATGAACTCGGCAACGG
>DASYNT010000196.1:0-39654 GCA_036008405.1 Xanthobacteraceae bacterium | reverse complement strand
GGCGGTGCCGGTGTCGGAACGCTGCTGCCCTTTCTCGACGCGTTGTGGCGCGACAGCGTCGTCGACCGCGGCATCGAGGGCCGCGACAACGTCAGCTATGCGCCCAATGCGCCGATCTCGGCGCGGCCCGATTTTCGCAGCGCGAACGCACGCGCGGCGGAGCCGGCGCTGCGGAACAACGATGCCGGCGCTGGTGATCGGGGATGTTTGCTGCGACAGAGCACCAACGCGGTCGATAAACTTGCTGTAATGCCGGGGAGAAAGGGATACTGATCAAGCACGGCAATCTCGCGGCGTGACGCGGCCGTGGTTCCGGCGCACGAGTCTCGTTCGCGCAAGCGGAACCTGAGGGAGTAGCCGGATGACGAGCAAGAACCCGAACGCGCTCCTGGTGTTTCCGAAGTTCAATCCGAATTCGTTCTGGAACCTGCAGGCGGTGTGTGACATCTGGGGCGCGCGCTGCCCGGCGCCGCCGCTCGGCCTGATCACGGTGGCCGCGTTGCTGCCGGCGGCGTGGAATCTGCGTCTCGTCAACCGCAATGCGGAGGAGCTAACCGACGCCGATTTGGACTGGGCGGATCTCGTCATGACCGGCGGAATGCTGCCGCAGCAGGACGACGCGCTCGCGATCATCGAGCTGTGCCGCCGGCGCGGCAAGCCGGTGGCGGTCGGCGGCCCCGATGCGATGTCGAGCCCCGACACCTACCGCCATGCGGACTTTCTCGTGCTCGGCGAGGCCGAAGGCCTGATCGACCAGTTCGTCGCGGCATGGTCGGCGGGCGCCACCGGCGGCGTGTTCGAGGGCGTCAAGTTCCAGGCCGACGTGACCGCGAGCCCGACGCCGCGCTTCGACCTGCTGAAGTTCGAGCACTATCTCTATGTCGGCGTGCAGTTCTCCCGCGGCTGTCCGTTCAATTGCGAATTCTGCGACATCATCGAGCTCTATGGCCGGGTGCCGCGCGCCAAGACCAACGCGCAGATGCTCGCCGAGCTCGACACGCTCTACCGTCTCGGCCATCGCGGCCATGTCGACTTCGTCGACGACAACCTGATCGGCAACAAGAAGGCGCTCAAGCGCTTTCTGCCGGCTCTGACCGCCTGGCAGAAGGAGCGCGGCTACCCGTTCCGGTTCTCCACCGAAGCCTCGATGAATCTCGCCGACGATGCGGGACTGCTGGGGATGCTGCGGGAGGCCAATTTCTTCCTCGTTTTCATCGGCATCGAGAGTCCGGACACGGCGACGCTGATCTCGATGCAGAAGAAACAGAACACGCGGCGCAGCCTCGCCGACAGCGTGCACCGGATCTACCAGGCGGGCATGATGGTGATCGCCGGCTTCATCATCGGCTTCGACACCGAAGCCGTGAGCGTCGCCGACGCCATGGCCGATTGCATCGAGGCGACCAGCATCCCGGTCGCCATGGTGGGTCTTCTCACCGCGCTACCGAACACGCAGCTCACGCGCCGGCTCGAGGCGGAGGGCCGCCTCCTGCCGATCGCGCCGGGGTTGGGCGATCAATGCAGCGCCGGACTGAACTTCGTCACGCTGCGGCCGCGCCGCGACGTGTTGGCCGATTTCCGCGCCGTCCTCGCGAAAATCTACGAGCCGGCCGCCTATTTCGAGCGGGTGCGCGTGCTGGGCCGCATGCTCGATCGTCCTGCATTGGCGGGCCGCTTTTCGCTCGCACGCAGCCTGCGTGAGCTGAAGGGCCTCGCCCGCCTGCTCGGCTGCGTGACGTTCCGGCGCACCGATCTGCGCGGGCATTTCTGGGGCGCCGTCATCGATTGCCTGCGCCACCGCCCGCGCAATCTCGAATTCGTGCTGACGATGATCGCGTTCTACTTGCACCTCGGCACGTTCGCCCGGTTCCTGGTCGCGGACCTGGACCGGCAGATCGCGGCGCTCGACGCGGAAGCCGTGCGGCGGCCGCGATCCGTCGCGGTCGCCGTCCCGGCGTAGAGCGATCGGACATGTCGTTTCTCGTCGATGACCGCGAGCATGGCGATCGGGTATAATGCGCAACGATGAGCGCACCCGAAACGAACGCAAAATTGCCCCCCGCTTTCGAGCCTCGCCTTGATATCCTGCCGCCTGCCCAGCTGCGCCTATGGCCCGAGCTCGCTGATACGCCGGATGAATTCACGCTGTACGGCGGCACCGCGATCGCGCTGCGGCTCGGCCATCGCACCTCGGTGGACTTTGATTTCTTTGCAAACGATCCCTTCACCCCGAACGCGCTGTTGCAAAATATCCGTTACCTCAAAGGGGCCACGGTGCGGCGCTCGGAGCCGAATACGCTGACCGTTACGGTTGAACGCGGCGGTCCGGTGCAAGTGTCGTTTTTCGGCGATCTCGGCCTCGGCCAGGTCGAGCCGTCAGGGAAAGCCAGCGGGCCGGGGATCAAGCTTGCATCCCTCGTCGACCTGGCAGGCTGCAAAGTCGCCGTCGTGACTCAGCGTGCGGAGGCGAGAGACTACGTCGATGTCCACGCGTTGCTGAAAAGGGCGAACATTCCCCTGGGCAAAATGCTTGCCGCAGCCAGGATCATCTACGGTACTCAATTCAATCCAATGCTGTCGCTGAAGGCGCTTTCCTATCACGATGACCGTACCCTCGCCGACCTCTCGGCGGAGATACGCCGAGATCTGATCGCTGCGGTGAGGGCAGTCGATCCCCAACACCTCCCGATGCTCGCAGCAGTCAGAAAAAGGGCGGACACTCGATGAAACCGCTTCCCCACAATGCCGACCTGCTGGACCTGGCGCCCCGGGTGATTTGGTTCGAGCCCCCTGGACAGGCGCTGGCCGATCCCGCCCGGTTCCTGGCCTATGTCATGACCTATGGGACGGTCGAAGACCTCGCTGTGGTTCGACGCTACGTCCAGCTCGATGATCTCCGCGAGGCGCTGGAGCAAGCGCCGCCGGGCATCATGGACGAGCGGTCCTGGGCCTATTGGAATGTCATGACCGGGCGCTATCCCGCGCCACCGATGCCGCGCCGCATTATTCCGTAGAGATCGGGCAAGGTTGCGAAACGCAACAAAAAGAGGCCCGGCCGTTGAATTCGGCCGAGCCTCCAAGTCGAAGCCATCCGCGCGCTGGGGGGGCACGGGGATGCGTGCGCGCGGTGTATGGCTCCAGTCCTGAATGTGGGGCGCGGCAGCTTTTCGAGAAGTGACGGGTTGCCGCACCCCGGGCGGCCACGGGGCGACCATGCGCCGCGGTGCGGCGCCACCGAAGATTGCGCCGGTCAGGGCCTCCACCGCACGTTCATGACGTCCTGCCGGCACCGGGAACGAGGCAACATATCGAATTCACAGCAGGCACACGGCCCTGGACCGCGGGCGCAAGATCGGCTGTGTTTGCCTGGATAAAAAATGCTGAAAGGGACACCGTTGTCGACGGAACCGTGCAGCAAACCCGAGGGAGTGTGACAGATGACAGAATCGAGCCACCCGTTTGCGCCGCCGCGCCGGCGTGCGCTGATCGCGGCAGCCTGCCTCATGCTGGCCGGCCTCGCCGGATCGGCCGCACGGGGCCAGGATCAAGGCGCCGCTGCCCCGGCTGACGCCATTTTTGCGCGCAAGACCGTCATGGACACCCTCAGCTCGAAGATGGATGTCCTGGAGGCGGCGACCGCAGGGACCGCCAAGATCGACATCGCCGGGGCCAACGACCAAGCGGATACCGTATCGGTGCTGCTGATGGCTTTCCCGCACTTGTTCCCGCCCGCAACCAACCAATGGAAGCCCAATGTCGACAAGGACCCCGGAACCGACACTTTCGCTGCGCCCGAGGTCTGGACCAAATTCGGCGACTTCTACAGCCAGGCGGCCGCGGCTGCGAAAATCGCCTTCGATGCCAGCCGTGCCACCGAGGAAGCGGAGCTCCGGGCCGCTGTGGCCAAGCTTCGCACCGCCTGCGACGGCTGCCATGCCACCTACATGAAGACCAACTGACCGCGAAAGGTGCCCGGCGCCAGCCTCGGGCGCGCCCCGCATCGCAACCGGCCCGGCCGGACCGGGCCGGGAGCCGCGGGTTGGCCGGGCGGCCGCGATGATGTTAGGTTTGCCGGCTTCGTACACGTGAGGCCAACATGCACCGTCCGCGTATCCACTTGGCCATTGCACTTGCAATCGCCCTATCCGGCCTGCCGGGGCGCGGCATCGCCGCGGGTTATCCCGAACGCGATATCACCTTCATCATCCCGAACCAGGTCGGAGGAGGGTTTGACGCTTATGTGCGCGCCATCGCGCCCGCGATGGAAAAATACCTGCCGAACAAGGTCAATGTCGTCCCGCTCAATGTTCCCGCCGGCGGCGGCGCCAAGGGCGTGAGCCAGCTCTATCGCGCGCGGCCCGACGGCTACACCGTCGGAATCCTGAACATCCCCGGCCTGTTCATTCTGCAGGCGCGCGGCGGCGGTTACGACTTGAACAAATTCACCTGGCTCGCCGGCCTCGGCCGCGATCCCTATGCCCTTGCCGTGCCGTGGAACTCGCCGATCAAGTCGGTTGCCGACCTGCAGGCGCTCTCGGCGACGCGGCCGGTCAAGTTCACCACCACCGGGCCCGACGGCACCGCCTATGGCGTAACCATGATCGCGACCGAACTCCTCGGCATCAGGCTGCAGCTCATCACGGGATACAAGGGTTCTTCGGAATACGTGGCCGCGGCCGTTCGCGGCGACGGCGACGCCGTGATCACCAACCTGCCGCTGCTGGGTCGCTTCGAGGCGGGCCAGTCATTGCGCCTGCTCGCCACCTTCACCAAGGGCGGCGCCAGGCCCGACGTTCCCAACGCCACCGCGCTCGGCTTGCCGCAGCTCGCCGATATACTGGTCGAGCGCATGGTCGCAGCGCCGCCGAACCTGCCGGCCGACGTCAAGAAGATCCTGGTCGAGGCCATCGACAAGGCGGTCAACGATCCCACCGTGGTCGCCCTGTCGGAGAAGGCCGGCTTAGGGCTGGCGCTCCAGTCTCCCGACGAAGTCGCCGCCGACGTGCATGCCCAGGCCAATTTTTTCGACAAATGGCGCAAATACCTGGTGCCGAACTGATCGCCGTCGCGATAGAACCGACGGTGCGCTTCCGGATCAGGGAGCCTGTTGTGCTCGAGACGTGAGGCCATCGGCCGAGACCTCTCCACCTCGTCGGCCGGACCGGCGATGGCGGTTGAAGGTTTGAGCCGACGGCCCGACAGATCGGTTCGGCCATGTTGGATGCGTGGGTCGCCGGCGTGCAGGGCCTGCTGCAGGTCCGGGAACTGATGTTCCTCAGCCTCGGCATGGGCATCGGCCTCGTTTTCGGCGCGTTGCCCGGGCTCGGCGGGGCTACCGCATTGGCCTTGCTGATGCCGCTGACCTATGGCCTCGAACCCTTCACCGCGGTTGCGCTCGCCGGCGGCGTGATGGGCGCGGTGCCGATGGGCGGCTCGCTCACCGCAATTCTCCTGAACGCGCCGGGCTCGGCGCCCAACGCGGCGACCTGCCTCGACGGCTACCCGCTGGCCCAGCAGGGCAAGGCGGGATATGCGATCGGCGCCGCCGCCACCGCCAACTCGCTCGGCGGGATCATCGGCACGGTGTCGGTGCTGGCGGTCCTTCCGGTCGCAAAGCAGCTCGTCCTGCTGTTCGGGCCGCCGGAATTCTTCCTGCTGTCCGTTCTCGCCCTCATCACCGTGGCCGGCAGCCTCAGCGGCCGGATGCTGCGCGGCCTGCTGACCGGGGGCGTCGGCCTGATGATCGCGACCATCGGCTATGACAGCGTCACCGGCACCACCCGCTTCGCCGGGGGCATCGAATATCTGTGGGACGGCGTGCATCTCGTGCCCGCCCTGATCGGGCTGTTCGCCGTCGCCGAGATGATCAACCTGTCGGTCACCGGCGGCACGGTGTCGAAGGACCTGCGGGCGGTGAAGATCACCAGCATGATGAGCGGCGTGAAGGCGACCTTCCAGCACTGGCGCACGGTGCTGCGCGGCTCGATCATCGGTACGCTGGTGGGCGCCATTCCCGGCGAGGGCGGCACCGTCGCGGCCTTCCTGTCCTACAGCATGACCATGCAGGCCTCCGACGATCCCGAGAGCTTCGGCAAGGGCAACATCCAGGGCGTGATCGCGCCGGAAGCGGCGATCAACGCCAAGGACGGTAGCGCGCTCATTCCCACCATCGCCTTCGGCATTCCCTCCGGCGCCGAGATGGCGGTGTTCCTCGGCATCCTGGTGCTGCACGGCATGCAGCCCGGACCGCTGATGCTGGCGCAGAACCAGAATGAGATCTACGGCCTGGTGTGGGCGCTGACCGGCTCCTGCATCCTCGCCTCCCTCATCGGCGTACTGCTGGCGCGCCCGCTGGGGCTCATCACCCTGGTCGATTCCCGCATCTTCGTGCCGATCATCATCGCGGTGGCGATGACCGGCTCCTATGCGGTCGACCGCAGCATCGAAAACCCGATCCTGACGCTGGCGTTCGGCATTCTCGGCTATATCCTGATCCGCTACGACTACCCGCGCCTCACCATCGTCATCGCTCTGGTGCTGGGCGCCACGGCGGAGCGCAACTTCCACCAGTCCATGATGATCGGAGACGGCAGCTGGTGGATCTTCACCTCGCGCTGGATGTGCCTGGTGCTGATCGCGGCGATTGCCGCGTTCCTCATCCTGCCGCCGCTGCGCGCCCGACTGTTCCCGCCCCGCAAGGGCACCGCCCCCGCCGGCACGGGAAAGGCCTGACCATGGCGCGCCTGCTGGGGACCGAGATCTCGGACTACCTGCCGGCTGCGACCGCCGCCGCGGTGGCCGCCGCCTATCTCGGCGCGGCCTACCAATACGCTCCCGAGGCCCGGGCGACGCCGCTGCTGATCGGCTGGACGGTGGTCGCGCTGGCGCTGCTCGACATCGCGTCGCGCACCCAGACCGGGGTCGGGCGTACGCTCGCCGGCTGGCTCAATCCGGTCACGGCGCGGCCGAGGCACGGCGCCGGGCCAGTGGCCTATCCGATCCACAAGCAGGTCATGGCGATGGTCTGGATCGGCGGCTTCGTCACCGCCTTCGCGCTGATCGGCGCGACCTATGCGATCCCCATCTACGTGTTCGCCGCCACCCGCTGGCGCGGCGGGAGGCCCTATCTCGTCTGTCTCCTCAGCGCCGCCGCGACGCTTGCGGGCATCTGGCTCCTGTTCGGCTGGCTGCTCCATCTCGAACTCTATCCCGGACTTCTGTTCGGCGGGAACTGAGGACAGCAGACGGGAGGACAGAGGACGAGAAGGCCAATTATTTCTGTTCTGATATGCTGCGATCACAGCCGAGCACCGGAAGGATCGGATGACCTGTCCGTCGTCCGTCACCTGTCCTCCGTCATCCGACCCGAGGAGACAGCCCCATGCACGAAGTAACAGGCGAGCACTGGCATGAGCCGGAGGGCACGCGCAACGCCGGATACGGTGCCTGGAAGCGCCCCAATACGCCCTATGACGATTACATGGAGGCGCAGGGAATCCCGATCTTCCGCGGCATCGGCGTGCGCCGCGTCCAGGACATGCCGCTCAAGCGCTGGAACCGGATGGGCGGCAACGGCACCTTCATCCAGCTGTTCGGCACCGAAGGCCGATGGGGCTGCTATGTGATCGAGGTGCCCGGCGCCGGCGCGCTCACCCCCGAGCGCCACATGTACGAGGAGATCATGGTGGTGGTGGAGGGACGCGGCACCACCGAGGTGTGGACCGACGACCAGAAGAAGCCCCACTCCTTCGAATGGCAGCGCGGCTCGATGTTCTCGATCCCGCTCAACACCTGGCATCGCATCATCAATGCGGCATCGAGCCCGGCGCTGATCCTGGTGGCGTCGACCGCCCCCAACGTGATGAACATCTTCCGCGACAGCGACTGGATCTTCAACTGCCCCGTGACCTTCCCGTCGCGCTTCGACGGCAGCGAGAACTACTTCAAGCCCAAGGACGACGTCGCGCCCGACCAGTTGCGCGGGCTCGCCATGCGGCGCACCAATCTGGTGCCCGACATCTTCAACGCCGAGCTCTACCTCGACAATCGCCGCTCGCCCGGCTATCGCCGCCTCGAGCCGGCGCTGGCCGGCAACGTGTTCTACCAGTTCGTCGGCGAGCACATCACCGGCCGCTATTCCAAGGCCCACGCCCATGCCTCCGCCGCGGTGCTCGTCTGCATCAAGGGCAAGGGCTACACCTATACGTGGCCGCGCGCGATCGGGATGACGCCGTGGCAGGACGGCAAGGCCGACCAGGTCTATCGCCAGGACTACGAGCCGGTGGGCGTCGTCACCGCGGCGCCCTATGGCGGCGACTGGTTCCACGCCCATTTCGGCATCAGCAAGGAGCCGCTGCGGCTGATCGGCTGGTACGGTCCCAACAACCACCGCAAGGACAAGCCCGGCATCCCCGGCGAGAAGGACACCGACGAGGGCGCCATCGACGTGACGGAAGGCGGGACCGCGATCCCCTATTGGCTGGAGGACCCGTTCCTGCGCAAGGAGTACGAGGAGACCCTGAAGCGGGAGGGCGTGGCCTCGCAGATGGAGGAAGCGCTCTATCGCGCGCCCGTCAAGGCGTAGCCTCGACGCCCGTGAGCATCCCGCTTCTTCTGTG
This sequence comes from Xanthobacteraceae bacterium, assembly GCA_036008405.1. Classification (GTDB taxonomy): domain Bacteria; phylum Pseudomonadota; class Alphaproteobacteria; order Rhizobiales; family Xanthobacteraceae; genus JAJPKK01. The sequence goes on along the minus strand of DASYNT010000196.1, from coordinate 31,036 downwards.
AATTATCACTCCAAGTCGTGAATGAACGGCTTTTCTACTCCCTCTCCCGCTTGCGGGGGAGGGTTGGGGAGGGGGCTCTGGCAACGAGTCTGTGCCGTCGAATTGCCCCCTCCCTAGCCCTCCCCCGCAAGCGGACGCAAAGCGGGAGAGGGGACGAAAACGGAATCGATTGTTGGCAGACGAAGAACGTGGACGACGCCGGCCGAAGCCATCAAGCAAGTTGAAGCTGCCGCGCCGGTGTGCGACCGATGACCGGCGGCGCGCCCGTTCCCGGGGCGCGTGCTCCGAGTTCGCAATTGTTTGGAATCACGCTTCTGGAGACGCCGGCGATGGCAATCCATTCCCCCCCATGCGCAGGCAGGCTCCGCGGCGTGTTTCAGGCGCTTTGCCTGGCGCTCGCCATGCTGGCGCCGGGCCGCGCCCCGGCCCAGGAGCCGGCCAAAGCGCCAACCCAGCGGCCGAACACCTATCCGGGCATGCCGCCGATTCCGGATCGCAACAACGTCTACAGCGAGATCGGCGCAGAGCACCTGAGCGCCGCAGTGGAGGGCGCGCTGGCGCGGGTCTACGTGCCGCATGTCACGTCGAACGACGTCTATGTGATTGATCCCGCCACGCTGAAGGTGCTCTACCGCTTTCCCGTCGGTCTCCATGCGCAGCACATCGTGCCGTCCTACGACCTCAAGACGCTGTGGGTCACGAGCGCGGGCGGCCGCAGGACCCCCGGCTCGGTCACGCCGATCGATCCCACCACCGGCCAGCCGGGCGCACCGCTCCGGGTCGACGATCCCTATAACCTCTACTTCACCCCCGACGGCAGCTTCGCCATCGTGGTGGCGGAGCAGCGGCGGCGCCTCGACTTCCGCGACGCCCACACCATGGAGCTCGCGTTCTCGGTGCCGGCGCCCCAATGCGGCGGCCTCAATCACGCGGATTTTTCCACCGACGGCCGCTACGCGATCTTCACCTGCGAGTTCACCGGGTCGCTGGTGAAGATCGACATGATCGGTCGCCGCGTGCTCGGCTATCTCAAGCTGTCCGGCGGCGGCATGCCCCAGGACATCCGCATCTCGCCCAAGGGCGACGTCTTCTACGTCGCCGACATGCATGCCGACGGCGTTTTCGTCATCGACGCCGAAACCTTCACCCAGACCGGGCGGATCCACACCGGGACCGGCACCCACGGCCTCTATCCGAGCCGCGACGGCACGCGGCTCTACGTCACCAACCGCGGCTCCCACATGGTGCGCGGCCGCCGCCACGGCCCGGGCAGCATCGCCGTCATCGATTTCGCCACCCGCATGGTGGTGGCCGAATGGCCGATCCCGGACGGCGGCAGCCCGGACATGGGCAATGTCAGCGCCGACGGCAAGACATTGTGGCTGTCCGGCCGGTTCGACAACGAGGTCTATGCGATCAACACCACGGACGGCTCGGTGCAGAAGATCCCGGTCGGCACCGAGCCGCACGGGCTCACGGTATGGCCGCAGCCGGGGCGCTATTCGCTCGGGCATACGGGGAACATGCGGTAGGGATTTTTCTGACGCTCGATTCTGTTGTTGTTATTGCCCCGTTGACAGGGCGATCCAGCAACTACTGGGCTTCACCTCGCCGAAGTAAGGTGCGCTAGCTAGGCCCCCTGGCGGTCGGGTCGAGCGATCGTCCAGAGTACCGCACCAGCGACCGCGCCCAGTCCTCCGCCCCAAAGAACTCCCATCCATGTATTCACATCCGAAAACGCATATTGAAGGCCCGCAATTCCTTGACCTAGAGAGAGCGCAAAAAGAACACCAAAAACCAGCCACATCATGGCACCGATTACGAGCCCAACAGTGATAGCGATCCAGATCGATGTGTATCCCCATCTCCTCAACACAGAATAGGCGGGCACCCCAAATAACAGGGTACCGGCGTAACTGACGACCGCGGCTATCGTCATAGCGGCCCCTACCCAAAATGGGGCTAACTTTCCATAGAGAAACAAGGGCAGTAGCAACAACGGAACTGTAAGTGGGACAAAGTAAAATGCCGCAAAATGCCGGAACTCGCAGCGTGTCGGGTCGTCAGAGCGTGTATCGCCCCCGGACATCGCGATCCTCCCTCTACCGCCCCGCCCAATACTCCGCCTCCTTCTTGAACAGCTTTTTCGGGACCATGCCGTAGATCACCTGCACGGAATCCACCGCCTCGGCGACGCGGAAATCGACGGCGATGCTGGCCAGCGCATAGGCGTCCGCCGCCGACAGCCCGAACCGCTCGCGCAGGAATTCGACGGTCTCGCGCACCGCCTCGCGCATGGCGACGTCGAGATCGAGGTCCATGCCCATGGTGTAGTAGTTGGCGGCATCCTCGGCGCGCGGCCATTTCATCGCCTGGCCCTCGCCCTTGTGGACGATGAACTGCAGCGTCGCCGTCAGCGACGCTTCGATGGCGGTGCCGTTGATTTCGCCGTCGCCCTGCACCGCATGGGAATCCCCGGTGAAGAACTGCGCCCCGGCGTTGAACACCGGCAGATAGAGCGTGGACCCGGCGGTGAGCTTGTTGAAATCCATGTTGCCGCCCCAGCGCGAGGGCGGGCGCGAGCTGACCATCAAGAGGTCGCGCGGCGGCGCCACCGCCATGATCCCCATGAACGGCGCCAGCGGCACTTCGATGTCCGGAGCGAACAGCGCGACATTGCGGGCGATATCGAGCCTGATGATCTTCGGCGCCGGCGCCGTGAGAAGATCGCCCAACACGCCGGCGCGCGGCCCCGAATTGTTGACCCCGTAAGGCACGCGCAGATCGAACTTGCGGATGCGCACCTCCAGCATGTCGCCGCGCTCGGCGCCTTCCACATAGAGCGGCCCGGTCAGCACATGGCCGCTCAATCCCTTGGCGCGCCCGACCATGCGGTAGATTTCCTTGGCGTCCTGGAGCACCTGGTCCGCCGGGATGCCGGCGGTCCCGAAGAACGTCGCGGGATCGTCCTTCGTCGTGAGCCCCTGGTGCGACACGGTGTCGATCTTCACGGTCTGGCCCGACTTTATCGTCAGCGCCGGCGGCAGATCGGCGGCGAGATAGCCCCAGATCACCGTGTCCGGGGTCGACCGCAGCGTGGCATCGGGCGCTTGCGCCGACGCCGACGCGACAAGCCAGGCGAGCCACAGGCCACATGCAACGCCACGCGATATGGATATCACGGCGATCTCCTCGTTTGCGCCGAAAGCGGGTTCATCTTAGCGCATTTCCCGGTTGCACTGACCCCGCTGGTGCCATCGCCCGGGGATGATAGCGAAGTGCGCCTCACGCCCGTTCCAGCAGCGCGCGGGCGCGTCGCACCACCGGTTCGTCGACCATCTTTCCTTCGAACGCGAAGGCGCCGACGCCGTTCGCGGTGGCGCGCTCGAATTCCGCCACCAAGCGGCGGGCGCGATCGAGTTCTTCGGCGGAGGGCGAGAAGGCGCGGTTGAGGATGGGGACCACCGCCGGGTGCACGCAGCTCGCGCCGTCGAATCCGAACATGCGCGCTTCGCGGGCCGATGTCTCCATGGCGGCGAGCTCGTTGTAGTCGGCGACCGTGCGCATCAGGCCGAGCGAGCGCAGGCCGGCGGCCTTGGCGGCGAAATGCACCATCAGCTTGGGAAAATGCAGGACCTCCGGCATCGGCTCGGCGCCGAGCGCGGTGGCGAGGTCCTCGCCGCCGGTCATCAGCGCCCAGTTGCGCGGCGTCGCCGTCGCGATCGACCTCGCGTCGAGTACCGCGCCGGGATCCTCGATCATCGGCACCAGCCGCAGCGGTGCGCGTTCGACCGGATGCTCGATGCCGTCGAGAAATCCGGCCAGCGCCTGCAGCGAACCGGCATCGCGCACCTTCGGCACCAGCAGGCCGAAAGCGCCGGCGCGGCAGGCCGCCTCGGCATCGCGCCGGATCAATTCGGCATCGGCATTGATGCGCACGAACACGGCAGCGCCGCGCCGGCCCACCGATGCGACCGCGGCCCCGAGCGCCGCCCGCGCCGCCGCCTTCCGGGCCGGCGCGACGGCGTCCTCGAGGTCGAGGATGATGGCGTCGGCGCCGCGCTCATGGGCCTTGGCGACGAAGCGCTCGGACGAAACCGGCACATAGAGAAGCGAGCGAATCCGCACGAAACAGCCCCCGTTAAGAGCGCCGAAACCCGCTTCGCTGTCATCGCCCGGCTCGACCGACGGCTCGACCGGGCGATCCGGTAAGCACCGACCGGGAGTACCGGAATAGCCCGGTCACACCTGGCAATGACATCGACGAGCGTCAGCAGATCAGCATAACCCGGCTGTCCGGCGAATGTGGCAGATTCCGTCTCGCGGCGACAGGATCGACGCGCAAAGATAAGGTTGACGAAGCTTTTCCGCCGCCGCGCATCTCGCGCGGAGAATTGCGCCGGGAATTAATCATCCGCCGCGACGACGCCTGCGCGCCGCTTGTGGAAACCCCGGGGCTGCGCCAGAATTCAATTCCCGAATTCGCCACGTCGGCTGCCATCGAGGTCGATCATGTACCAGCGTGTTGCAATGATTTCCGCCGCCGCAGCAGCGATCGCGGTGATGACCGCGCCGGCGCACGCCAACATCGTCATTTCGATCGACAAGAGCAGCCAGCAGATGTCGGTTTCGGTGGACGGCCAGCCGAGCTACCGCTGGCCGGTCTCCACCGCGCGGTCGGGTTACTCGACGCCGAGCGGCACCTATCATCCGCAGAGCCTGGAGCGGTCGCATTTTTCGAAGCTGTATTACAATTCGCCGATGCCGTACTCGATCTTTTTCCACGGCGGCTATGCGATCCACGGCAGCTACGAGATCAACCGCCTCGGCGGACCGGCCTCGCATGGCTGCGTCCGCCTGCATCCGGAGAATGCCGCGACGCTGTTCGCCCTGGTCAGCCGCGAGGGCATGGGCGCGACCACGATCGTCATATCGGGCGGCCGGCGCTGATAACGCGCCCCGTTTCCGGTCCGTTTCCGGCTGCAATTTCCGGCTGCAATTCTTGACAGCCGCGCCGGCGCGGGTCATAACCCCCGGGCAGCGCGGGCCGGCAGCGGTTCCGCGCGCTTTGTTGCGATGCCCATGGTCTTTTCCGACACCCGTGGTGTCGCAATGCCGGGCCTCTGCAGCTATATCTGAAACCACGATCGAAAGAAGCCGGTCCGGGCATCCGTGCCCGCGAATCGGGTGACGAACACGAGGAAGAAAAAGATGTTCGCGGTCATCAAAACGGGCGGCAAGCAGTATCGCGTCGTCGCCGAAGACATCCTGCGGGTGGACCGGGTCGAGGCCGAGCCCGGCGCGGTCATCGAGTTCGGCGAAGTCCTGGTGGTCGGTGGCGACAGCACTACGCTCGGTGCGCCGACGGTATCGGGAGCGACGGTCGCCGCCGAGGTGCTCGATCACGTGCGCGGGCCGAAGGTGATCTCGTTCAAGAAGCGCCGCCGCAAGAATTCGCGGCGCAAGCGCGGCCATCGCCAGGAATTCTCGCTGGTGCGAATCACCGAGATTCTGACCGAAGGTAGGAAGCCGTCGCAGACGCCGCCGCCGCGCCCGAAGCGGGAGCCGCGGCCGCAATCCGAGGTAACGACGGACGCGGTCGCATAGGAAACAGGTCGCGCAGGAACGACTGAGCTTTTTCCGTGGTGGCCCGCGAATCGCGGCGTCATTCAAATCGAACCAAAGACCCCATAGAAGGGAGACAATCATGGCGCACAAGAAAGCAGGCGGATCGTCGCGCAACGGTCGCGATTCTGCGGGCCAGCGCCTCGGCGTGAAGAAATTCGGCGGCGAGGCCTGCCTTGCCGGCAATATCATCGTGCGGCAGCGCGGCACCCAGTGGCATCCGGGCCAGAATGTCGGCATCGGCAGGGACCACACCCTGTTCGCGCTGGTCGACGGCCATATCGCGTACCGCACCAAGGCCAAGGGCCGCGTCTACGTGTCGGTGGTACCGATGCAGGCGGCGGCCGAATAGACGGCGGATCACATCGAGGTCCGCCGGCGCGTCAGTCGACCCGGTGGACCCCAAAGGGTTCCGAAGAGGGGAGACGGGCAGCCGGCTCCCCTCTTGGTTTTTTTGACCGAAGGAACCCGACCATGCCTTTGCTGGACCGAACCCCGACCGACACTTTTCGCGAGGAAAGTACCCCCGTCCTCGAGACCGAGCGGCTGTGCCTGCGCGCGCCGCGCCTCGAGGACGCCAAGCGAATAGCCGCGCTCGTCAATGACCGGCGCATCGCCGAGAATACCGCCCGCATTCCCCATCCCTACGCCCTCGCCGACGCCAGGGAGTGGATCGCCACCGCCAACGAGAAGGACGGCGAAACGGCCTTCGTCATCACCGCGGCCGGAGAGATCATCGGCGGCTGCGGCTATCACGGTCGCGACGGCGTGCCCGAGATCGGCTACTGGGTCGGCGTGCCGTTCTGGGGCAACGGCTATGCCACCGAGGCCGCCCGCGCCCTGATCGACCATGCCTTCGGCGACCGCGGGCACCAGACGCTCCTCGCCGGCGCCCGCATCAGCAATCCGGCGTCGCGCCGGGTGCTGGAGAAATGCGGCTTTCAGTGGACCGGCGTCGGCCTCTACCGGATCCGCGCCATCCAGTCGTCGGCGCCGCTCGACCGGTTCCGCCTGGAACGCGGAATCTGGGCCTCGCTCAAGAGCTGGGGCGCCGCGCGACCGAAGCAGGACCGATAGACTCGGCGCCTTCGGCTCGTGCGATGGCGAACAGGTCGAGGCGCGGCGAGCGGGGGCGGTCGGGTCCGACACGCCGTTGAGGAAGGCGTGCCGTTGAGGGACCCGAGCGCCGCCGAGGAAGCACATCACGACTTGCTTTGCGCTTACGGCAGCATCCGCAGCCAATCCATCGGTCGAACCACCGAAACCCGCTTGGCGCGACCGGTGACGCCGCCCGCGATTCATGCTGCAACGCGGTAATCTCGTTGACACGCCACGGCGCGGGTCATAGTTTGCGCGCCGCCTCCTGGAGAAACCAGAATGAAGGTCTTGGTGCCCGTCAAGCGGGTGGTCGACTACAACGTCAAGATCAGGGTCAAGACCGACGGCTCCGGCGTCGAGCTCGCCAACGTGAAGATGTCGATGAACCCGTTCGACGAAATCGCCGTCGAGGAGGCGATTCGCCTCAAGGAAGCGGGCCGGGCGACCGAGATCGTGGCGGTGTCGATCGGCAGCGCCCAAGCGGCCGAGACCATCCGCACCGCACTCGCCATGGGGGCCGACCGCGGCATCCTGGTCAAGGCGGACGGCATCGTCGAGCCGCTGGCGGTGGCGAAAATCCTCAAAGGCGTCGTCGAGGCGGAGCAGCCCGGGCTCGTCATCCTCGGCAAGCAGGCGATCGACGACGACTCCAACCAGACCGGCCAGATGCTGGCGGCGCTGCTGGGCTGGCCGCAAGGCACCTTCGCCTCCAAGGTGGTCGTCGACGGCGATGCCGTTGCAGTCACCCGCGAGGTCGACGGCGGCCTGCAGACCGTCAGGCTCCATATGCCGGCGGTCGTCACCACCGACCTGCGGCTCAACGAGCCGCGCTATGCCTCGCTGCCCAACATCATGAAGGCGAAGAAGAAGCCGATCGCCGACAAGACGCCGGCCGATTACGGCGTCGACACCGCGCCGCGCCTCGAAATCCTCAAGACCGCCGAACCGCCGGTGCGCAAGGCCGGCGGCAAGGTCGGCTCGGTCGCCGAACTCGTCGGCAAGCTGAAAAACGAAGCCGGAATTCTGTGAGATGACGACCCTCCTCGTCGCCGAGCACGACAACAAGAGCCTCAAGGACGCCACCGCCAAGGCGCTGACCGCGGCCCGGTCGATCGGTGCGGAGGTTCACGTCCTCGTCGCCGGCAAGGATTGCCGCCCGGTCGCGGAGGCTGCGGCCAGGCTCGCCGGGGTTTCCAAGGTGCTGATCGCCGAGGGCGCGCCCTACGAGCACATGCTGGCCGAGCCGATGGCGGCGCTGATCGTCGCGCTGGCGCCGGGTTACGACGCCATCGTGGCGCCGGCCACCACCAATGCGAAGAATTTCATGCCCCGGGTCGCGGCCCTGCTCGACGTCATGCAGGTCTCCGACATCGTCAAGGTGCTGGCGCCCGACACCTTCGAGCGGTTGATCTATGCGGGGAATGCGGTGCAGACCGTGCGCGCGAAGGACGCCAAGAAGGTGATCACGGTGCGCACCTCGACCTTCCAGGCGACCGGCGACGGCGGCTCGGCGGTGATCGAGGCGGTGACCGCCCCCGCCGATTCCGGCCTGTCGAGCTTCGTCGGGGAGGAGCTGTCCAAGACCGACCGGCCCGAGCTCACCTCCGCGCGCATCATCATCTCCGGCGGCCGCGCCATGGCGTCGCGCGAGAATTTCACCAAATATATCGAGCCGGTGGCCGACAAGCTCGGCGCCGCGGTGGGCGCTTCGCGTGCCGCCGTCGATGCCGGCTACGCCCCCAACGACTGGCAGGTCGGCCAGACCGGCAAGGTGGTGGCGCCGGAGCTCTATGTCGCGGTCGGCATCTCCGGCGCGATCCAGCATCTCGCCGGCATGAAGGATTCCAAGGTCATCGTGGCGATCAACAAGGACGAGGAGGCGCCGATCTTCCAGGTCGCCGATTACGGCCTCGTCGCCGATCTGTTCAAGGCGCTTCCCGAACTCGCCGACGAGCTCGGCAAGCTCGGCCGCTGAGATATGGCGGCCATCAAGGTTAACGGCATGATACCGAAAGTCGCAGGTTTTTCGGACCGGAACATGCACTAGATGGACGATGAGCGCGCTGATGCAGTCGATTGGTTCTACGCGAGGGCGCCCGAGACGGTAGTGGCGGGGGGCGCGTCGCTGTAGAACGTCGCCTCGGCGCATTTTGCGGGATGGCTCGAAAGGCCAGCGGACGGACATGAACATTCACCGGGTAGGCGTCATCGGCGCCGGTCAAATGGGCAGCGGGATTGCCCATGTGTGCGCCCTTGCGGGTTTCGACGTCGCGCTCAACGACGTCTCCGAGGAGCGGGTCAAGGCCGCCATCGCCACCATCAACGGCAACATGGCTCGCCAGGTGGCCAAGAATTCCATCAGCGAAGGCGACCGGCAGGCCGCGCTCGGGCGGATCGCGCCGGCGCCGGCCGTCGACGCGCTGGCCGACTGCGATTTCATCGTCGAGACGGCGATCGAGAAGGAAGACGTCAAGCGCAAGATCCTCGCCGCGCTGTGCCCGGTGCTCAAGGAGACTGCGATCATCGGCACCAACACCTCGTCGATCTCGATCACCCGGCTCGCCGCCTCGACCGACCGGCCGGAACGGTTCATCGGCGTCCACTTCATGAACCCGGTGCCGGTGATGGAACTGGTCGAGGTGATCCGCGGCATCGCCACCGACGACGCCACCTACGAGACCACCAAGACCTTCATCACCAGGCTCGGCAAGAAGATCGCGGTGGCCGAGGATTTTCCCGCCTTCATCGTCAACCGCATCCTGCTGCCGATGATCAACGAGGCGATCTACACGCTCTACGAGGGCGTCGGCTCGGTCGACGCCATCGACACCGCCATGAAGCTCGGCGCCCATCATCCCATGGGCCCACTCGAGCTCGCCGATTTCATCGGCCTCGACACCTGCCTTTCGGTGATGCAGGTGCTCCATGAGGGGCTGGCGGATTCCAAATACCGCCCGTGCCCGCTGCTGGTGAAATATGTCGAGGCCGGCTGGCTCGGCCGCAAGACCAAGCGCGGCTTCTACGACTATCGCGGCGAGAAGCCGGTGCCGACGCGGTAGGGTCCTTTCGGTCCAAACAATGATGTTGCCGTTCCGGGGCGCCTCGCAAGCGGCGAACCCGGAATCAGACGGCCTCGCCTCCAGCACCGCTGGACGCCGGGTTCGCGCGAAGGGTGCGCGCCCCGCAACGACGAAGTCGGCCCTCACATTTCCGTGAACGCCTGCGCCGTTTTGCCGAGGGCATAGGCCATTTTGGAGTCATTCGAAACGAGCTATGGTCCGGCCAAGATCGGCACCGATCGAACCCCTGTCATGAGGAGAAATTGCGTATGGCCCGCCTCAATGTGAACGGCAAGGTCTACGATGTCGACGTCGCTCCCGATACGCCGCTGCTGTGGGCGATCCGGGAGAATGTCGGCCTCACCGGCACCAAATATGGCTGTGGCATCGCCCAGTGCGGCGCCTGCACCGTGCATATCGACGGCGTTCCCACCCGGTCATGCTCGTTTCCGGCCAGCGCCGCCGAGGGCAAGCAGATCACCACCATCGAGGGGCTCGCCGACAACGGCCGCCTGCACAAGGTGCAGCAGGCCTGGATCGCCCAGGACGTGCCGCAATGCGGGTACTGCCAGAGCGGCATGATCATGGCCGTGGCGGCGCTCCTCAAGGAAAAGCCCAAGCCCACCGACGCCGACATCGATGCGGCGATCACCAATGTCTGCCGCTGCGGCACCTATCAGCAGGTGCGCCTGGCGATCCATTCCGCAGCGAACGCATAAGGGGAGGCATCGATGAACGACATGTCCAACATCAATCGCCGCTCCTTCCTCGCGGGCTCTGCCACCGCCGGGCTCGCGGTCGGATTCCATATCCCGTTCGGTACCGAGGCCTCGGCGCAGCTGGCGGGCCCCGAGGTGAATGCGTGGGTCGTGGTCAAGCCGGACGACAGCGTCGTCATCCGCGTCGCGCGCTCGGAAATGGGCCAGGGAACCCTCACCGGCCTGTGCCAGCTCGTCGCCGAAGAGCTCGAATGCGACTGGTCGAAGGTCTCCTATGAATTTCCGACCCCCGGCGAGAACCTCGCCCGCAAGCGCGTGTGGAGCGACTTCTTCACCGCCGGCAGCCGCGGCATCCGCGCCTCCAACGAGACCGTGCGCAAGGGCGGCGCTGCCGCGCGCATGATGCTGATCGAGGCCGCGGCCAATGAATGGAAGGTGCCGGCATCGGAATGCAGCGCGGCCAACGGGGTGATTACCCACAAGGCGTCCGGCCGCTCCACCACGTTCGGAAAGGTCGCGAGTGCGGCGTCCAGGATCGAGCCGCCGGCCGACGTCAAGCTCAAGGACCCCAAGGACTGGAAGATCGCCGGCAGGAGCGTCAAGCGTCTCGACACCGCGATCAAGGTGAACGGCGAGGCGATCTACGGCATCGACGTCAAGCGGCCCGGAATGGTGAACGCCGCGATCAAGGCCTGCCCGGTGTTCGGGGGCAAGCTCAAGAGCTTCGATGCCTCCAAGGTGGCGTCGATGCGCGGCGTGAAGAAGGTGGTCGCGGTCGAGGACAACGCCGTGGCCGTCATCGCCGACACCTGGTGGAATGCCAAGACCGCGCTGGAAGCGCTGCCGATCGTGTGGGACGAAGGCCCCAACGCCAAGGTTTCCAGCGCCACCATTGCCGGCGTGCTCAAGGCCGGGCTCGATGCCGACCAGGCCATTGTCGGCAACCAGAGCGGCGACATCAAAGCGGCGCTGGCCAGCGCGGCCAAGAAGGTGGAGGCCGTTTACGCCTATCCCTACCAGCACCACGTCACTTTGGAGCCGATGAACGCCACCGTGCTCTACACGCCGGAAAGGTGCGAGGCTTGGGCCTCAGTGCAGGACGGCGAGCAGGCGCTCGCAGCGACGGCGGAGGCCGCCGGCATTCCCGTCACCAAGTGCGAGTTCTACAAGACTTTCCTCGGTGGCGGGTTCGGCCGCCGTTCGACCTCGCTCGACTATCTCAGGCAGGCCGTCCTCGTCGCCAAGGAGATGCCGGGCACGCCGGTAAAGCTCTTGTGGTCGCGCGAAGAGGACATGACCCACGGCTGGTATCATCCCATCACCCAATGCAAGATGACCGCCGGGTTCGACGACAAGAAGAACCTCACCGCGCTGCACATCCGCATTTCCGGCCAGTCGATCCTCGCGACGGTGGCACCGGGCCGGATGCCGAACGGCATGGATCCCGCGACCTTCGCCGGCTTCTACAAGGGCGGACCGGAAGCGGCATTCGGCTATGACGTGCCGAACCTCCTGATCGATCACGCCATGCGCAATCCGCACGTGCCGCCGGGATTCTGGCGGGGCGTGAACATCAACCACAACGCCATCTATATCGAGAGCTTCATGGATGAGCTCGCCAAGGAGATGGGCGTCGATCCGCTCGAGTTCCGCCGCAAGCTGATGGCCAATTATCCCAAGCATCTCGCCGTGCTCAATGCGGTGGCGGAAAAGGCCGGCTGGGGCAAGCCGGCGCCGCAAGGCGTCTATCGCGGCCTCGCCCAGCACATGGGCTTCGGCAGCTATATCGCCGCCTGCGCCGAGGTGTCGGTGGACGGCAACAAGGTGAAGGTCCACCGCATCGTCGGCGCCACCGATCCCGGCTATGCCGTCAATCCGGCCCAGATCGAGCGGCAGATCGCCGGCTCCTTCATCTACGGCCTGACCGCGCTGTTCCTCGGCGAATGCACGGTCAAGGATGGGGCGATCGAGCAGACCAATCTCGACAATTACGAGATGCTGCATATCGCCCAGATGCCGAAGGTGGAGACGATCGTGATGCCGTCGGGCGGCCCGGTGTGGGGCGGCGTCGGCGAGCCGACCATCTGCGTGGCGCCTCCCGCAGTGCTCAACGCCATCACCGCGGCGACGGGAAAGCGCTATCGCACCTTCCCGCTCAAGAACCACGGCCTGACCATCGTGTGACGCCTACGAGCGGCGGCCGCCGGCCGCCGCTCACATTCCGGGACATGACGCCATGAAGATTTCCTTCGCCTTCGCCGCGGGCGTTCTGGCCGGCGCCGGCATCCTGCCCGCGGCCGCGATCGCAGCCGACGCGCCGCCCGGCGCGCTGTCCTGCTCCGGCTGCCATTCGCCGAATGCCACCGAGGATTCGACGCCGCCGCGCCTGATCGGGCGCGACCCAGCCAAGACCGTGGCGGCGCTGCAGGAATTCCGCAGCGGGCAGCGCGCCGCCACCATCATGGACCGGGTGGTGAAGGGCTTCACCCCGGAGGAGATCCAGGCCATCGCGACCTGGTACGGCGCGCAGAAATAGAGGGAGACGACGCCCATGAAACGACTGCATCCGAACCGCCGTCAATTCGTCGCCGCCGGGGTTGCCGCCGGCACCTCGGTGTTGATATCGCGGCCGATGCTGGCCCAGGGGGCGCAGCCCAAGATCGTGGTGGTCGGGGGCGGCTTTGCCGGTCTCACCGCGGCGCGCATGGCGAAACGGGTCGACCCCGGGCTCGACGTCACGGTGGTCGAAGCTAATCCGACCTACACCGCCTGCCCGTTCAGCAACGACGTGATCGCCGGCCTGCGCGACCTCAAGGAGCAGCAGTTCGGCTACGGCAAGATCGGCCGCGACGGCGTGACGCTCGCCCAGGCGACCGCGACCGGCGTAGACGCCACCGCGCGCACGGTGACCCTCGGCAACGGCAGCAAGCTCAGCTATGACCGCCTGGTGCTCGCGCCCGGCATCGACCTGCGCTTCGATGCGCTGCCCGGCTACGACGAAGCCGCCGCCGAACGCATGCCCCATGCCTGGAAGGCGGGCGAGCAGACCCTGCTGCTGCGCCGCCAGCTCGAGGCGATGAACGACGGCGGCGTCGTAGTGATCGTCGCGCCGCAGAATCCTTATCGCTGCCCGCCCGGCCCCTATGAGCGCGCCAGCCTGATCGCCTGGTATCTCAAGAACAAGAAGCCGCGTTCGAAGATCCTCATTCTCGACGCCAAGGACGCATTCTCCAAGCAGCGCCTGTTCCAGGACGCCTGGAAGGCGCTCTATCCCAACATCGAATGGGTGTCGCTCTCGGCCGGCGGGAAGGTCGCCTCGGTCGATCCCGCGACCAATACGCTCGCCACCGATTTCGACAAGCACAAGGCCGACGTCGCCAACGTGATTCCGCCGCAGAAGGCGGGCCGCATCGCCGCCATTGCCGGTGTCACCGACCGCTCCGGGTGGTGTCCGACCGATCCGGTGACGTTCGAATCGCGGCAGGTGCCGGGCATCCACGTGATCGGCGACGCCGCCATCGCGGGCGCAATGCCGAAAGCGGCATTCGCTGCCAACGCCCAGGCCAAGGTGTGCGCCGTCGCGGTGGCCAAGCTCGTGCGCGGCGACAAGCCGGAGACGCCCAAGCTGATCAACACCTGCTACAGCCTGATCGCGCCCGACTACGGCATCTCGGTCGCCGCGATCTACCACCCCGTGAACGGCCAGCTGGCCGAAGTCGCGGGCTCCGGTGGCGTCAGCCCGGTCGATGCGCCGCGCAAGCTGCGAAACGATGAAGCAAAGCTCGCCGATGGCTGGTTCAATACCATCACCTCCGAGGTCTTCGGCTGAGCGTGGCGCAATGCGGTCTGTTGCAGCCGCCGCTGCGATCATTATGTGTTGCGTGGTGGCCCGCGCCGAGGAGGGGTTGCGACCCTACACCGTGGTTGGCGACGCCATTCCGGAGTCGCTCACCGGGATGCCCGGCGACCCCACCCGCGGCAAGGCCATTGTGACGAGCCGGCAGACCGGGCTGTGCCTGCTGTGCCATTCGGCGCCGCTGCCGGAGGAGAAGTTCCAGGGTACCATCGGCCCGGATCTGAAGGGATCGGGGTCGCGTTATTCGGAGGGCGAATTGCGGTTGCGCATGGTTGACTCGCGCCGGCTCAATCCGGATACCATCATGCCGTCCTATTACCGCCTGGAGGGGCTCGAACGGGTGGCCCCGGCATTTCGCGGCAAGACCGTGCTGTCGGCGGAGCAGGTCGAGGACGTGGTGGCCTTTCTCAAGACGTTGCGCGGCGAGACGAGGAATCCATGAGAAAACACCCATGAGAAAACACCGAAGGCTCCTGCCGACGCGGCGAGCGGTCCTGGCGGGCGCCGCCGGCGCGCTCGGCGCGGTGCCGCTGCTGCTGGTGCGCCCCGCGGCGGCGACGCCGGAAAAGATGCAGGCGGCGATCAAGAGCGCGATCGGCGAAGCGCCGGTGAAGAAGGGCAAGGTGACGCTCGACATTCCGCCGCTGGTGGAGAACGGCAACACCGTCGCCATGTCGGTCTCGGTGGAAAGTCCGATGACGCCGTCGGACCACGTCAAGGTCGTGCACGTCTTCAACGAGAAGAACCCGCAGCCCAACGTGATCGACGCCTATTTCGGCCCGCGCGCCGCCCGCGCCGCCTTCTCGACCCGCATCCGTCTCGCCGACACCCAGACCCTCATCGCCATCGCCGAAATGAGCGACGGGTCGTTCTGGTCCGACTCGATCGATGTGATCGTCACGCTGGCCGCGTGCCTGGAGTACAATTAGATGGCTCGCACCCTCATCAATGTCCCGCCCAAGGCCAAGCGCGGCCAGGTCATCGAGATCAAGACGCTGATCTCCCATGTGATGGAGACCGGCTACCGCCGCAACGAGGTCGGCGCCATGGTGCCCCGCGATATCATCAATACGTTCCTGTGCACCTACAATGGCGAAGAGGTCTTCCGCGCTGGGCTGCATCCCGCCATCGCGGCGAACCCCTTCTTCAGCTTTTTCGCGGTGGCGACCGCGAGCGGAAAGTTCGAGTTCCACTGGACCGATGACGAGGGCAATGTCGAAACCGCTTCGGCCGAGATCACGGTGGAATGAGCGCCGACGCACCACGGCCGCCGCGCGGACAGACGTAGCCGCCATCATGTCGCCTGCGAAAGCCCTCGGCGCTCTGCTGATCCTGTTCGCCGCCGTTCCCTGCCTCGGCGCCGAGATCACGCCGGCCGATCGCCGCTCCGGCTATGCCGACATGAGCCGCGAGACGCGGGCGATGGAGGATGACGACACCGCCAATCCCGGCATGCTCTCGGTACTCGACGGCGAGGCGCTGTGGAACCAGAAGGCGGGCGCCGCCGGCCGCTCCTGCGCCGACTGCCACGGCGACGCCGCGCAAAGCATGAAGGGGGTCGCGGCGCGCTATCCGGCGTTCGACGCCACGCGCGGGCGTCCGGTCGATCTCGAAGGGCAGATCAACATCTGCCGCGGCGACCGCCAGCAGGCGGCGCCGCTGCGCTTCGAGAGCCCGGAGCTGCTGGCGCTCTCGGCCTTCGTGGCGCGCCAGTCCCGCGGCATGCCGATCGCTCCGGCGACGGACGCGCGGCTTGCTCCCTTCACCGCCGCCGGTCGCGGTCTCTTCAACCGCCGCCAGGGCCAACTCGATCTCTCCTGCGCGCAATGCCATGACGACAACTGGGGCAAGCGGCTCGCCGGCAACATCGTCCCCCAGGGACATCCGACCGGCTATCCGCTCTACCGGCTCGAATGGCAGAGCCTCGGCTCGCTGCAGCGCCGCCTGCGCAACTGCATTTCGGGGATGCGCGCCGAGGTGCCGGACTACGGCTCCCCCGAATACGTGAACCTCGAACTGTTCCTGATGCAGCGCGCCCGCGGCATGCCGATGGAATCGCCGGCCGTGCGGCCGTGATTTCGAACCAGGGCGTCGGCACGCAGGGGCTTGCCGGCTACGTTCACCCCCTCAACATCTTGAGATCGAGCGGGCCGGCGTAAAGCGTGTTCGCCAGCGACAGCGCCGAACCGATGCGGGATTCCTGCCAGCCGCCGTGGCGGGCGTTGAGGATGAACTTGTCGTCGATGTCGGCGCGGGTCAGAGGCTCGTGGGCGCCGCCGCGCATGTGGGGCTGGCGCTCCTCGATCACGCTGCCGTCATTCATCGTCGCGCGGATGTGGCCGGTGAAGTTCTTCGGATAGGGATTGTCGGGATCGACGACGTAGCGGACCTTGGCGGCGAGGGCGAGCACCGCGGGGTCCTTCACCGCGGCGTCGGTGAAATCGCCGAGCCCGACATTGCCGCGCACGAAGCCGGCGGCGATGCAGTAGGGCGTCGAGAATTTCGCGCCATAGCCGTTGGACGGGCGCTGCTTGTCGGCGAGCGGCTCCCACAGCCGGTGCACCGTGCCCTCGCCGACCTCGCACACGATTTCCTTGATGTCGCCGGCCTTGACGCCGCGCGCCGCGAGCCGCCGGGCGCAGTCGATATAGGGATGCGCCATGGTCCCGCAGGGATACGGCTTGAAGGCGAGCGTCTCGGTGACCCAGCGCGCGCCGAAATCGCCGATGAGGGCCTCGTAGTCGCCCTTGGTGGTGTGGGCGAAGCCGTGAAACAGGCCGTGGGTCCCTTCGAACACGGTGCGCGGCCCGACGAAGCCGTGCTGCGCCAGGAGCGCCGCGCGCAGGCCCGACTGCGCCGCCCAGCCCGCATGCATGCGCTTGGTCCAGGCGCCCTCGGCGAGATATTCGATGATGCCGGAGGCCATGCTGCCGGCGATGCCGAGCGCATCGACGATGCCGCGGCGATCGAGCTTCAGCGCCGCGGCGACGCCGGCGGCCGCCGCCATGGCGCCGAACACCGCGGTCGGGTGGAATCCCGCTTTGTGGACCAGCTTGGGCGTGACCAGCCCGAGCCGGCACAGGGTTTCGACGCCGACGGCGACGCCGGTGAGCGCCGCGGCGCCGTCGGGGCGGTGGCGCTCGCAGGCCCCGAGCACCGCCGGCACGACCACCGCGCCGGCATGCACCGGGCCGCCCTCGAAGGTGTCGTCGAAGTCCTCGCCGTGAATGGCGGTGCCGTTCACCAGCGCCGCGCCAGCGGCGCTCAGCGTGCGGGTGTGGCCGATCACGGTGCAGGGACCATCGTCGTCGCACGCGGCGAGCGTCGCTTTCACATAGTCCTCGTTGCGGACGGTGAGGCAGAGGCCGATGACGTCGACGGCGAGATCCTCGCACTTCGCCCGCATCGCCGCCGGCAAGCGCGCGGGATCGACGGACAGGATGCGTTCGGCAAGCGTCTCGGCGACGGCGACGGCGGGGACGGTTTTGCTCATGGTTACGCTGACCCTATCGAGTGTCATTGCCCGGTTTGACCGGGCAATCCAGCGCTTTCGAAAGTTTGAGCCCGTATGAGCGAGGCATGTAGCCCGCATGAGCGAAGTGAAATGCGGGATCACACACGGTGGGATAACCCGGATATCGCTTCGCTCATCCGGGCTACACTCGCTGGATCGTCCGGGCGATGACAGTGAAGCTTGTGTGGACATAAACGAAAAGCACTCGGCCCTAACTGTTGCGCAGGCGCACGCCGCCGAAGCCGGGGATGCGGTTGATGAGGACGACGACGGCGAAGGTGACGATGAGCATGATCAGGCCCAGCACCGCGATGGCGCCGAGATCGCCGCTCTCGTTGAGGTCGAAGATCAGCACCGAGATCACCTTGGTCTGCGAGGTGAACAACATGATCGCCGCCGACAATTCGCGGATCACGCCGACGAAGATGAAGCACCAGGTCGCGATCACGCTGGTGCGCAGCAGCGGCGCGGTGATGCGGGCGAGCGTGCCGAGCCGGGAGGCGCCGAGAATGCGGCTGGCCTCCTCGAGATCGGGATTGACCACCCGGAACGCGGAATAAAGCTGCTGATAGGCCGCCGGCAGCGCGATGGTGACGAAGGCGATCAGCAGGATCCACAAGGTGCCATAGAGCACGAAGGGCGGCCGCGTGTAGCTCAGGAACAGCCCGACGCCGAGCACGATGCCGGGCACCGCGACCGGCGCGGTGGCGAGGAAGCCGAGCGCCTTGTGCCACGCGATCACCTTGCGCGCGGTCATGTAGGAGATCACCACCGCCATGACGGTGCCGATGGTCGCAGCGGAGGTGCACAGGATCAGCGTGTTCTCGAAGGCAAGCCGGGTCGCGGACAGCTCGAAGAACACGAATTCGACGTTGTGCAGCGTGAGTGTGCCGAGCGTGACGAATTGCGACGCCACCGGCGAGAACGCGGCGTTGAGCAGCGCGCCGTAGGGCAGAAACACCGGATTGAGCAGCACCATGAAGACGGCGGCGAGCGCAGCCCATTTCCAGCGCCCGAGCGCGACCAGACGCGGATTGCCCTGCCGTCCGCCGACCACCGAATAGCCGCGCCGCCCGAGCACGAAATTCTCGGCGCGCAGCAGCAGGATGGTGAGCACGAGCAGCGGCAGCGACGCCGCGGCGGCGAGCTCGGCCTTCGGCGGATACTGGAACAGGCTCCAGATCTTGGTGGTCATGGTGTGGAAGCCCGCCGGCAGGGCCAGGATGGCCGGCGACCCGAACAGCGTCATCGCCTGCATAAACGCGATCAGCGCGCCGGCGAGCACCGCGGGCATGGCGAGCGGCACCGTCACCCGGCGCGCCGTGGTCCAGGCGCTGCCGCCGAGGATCGAGGAGGCGTCCTCGAGGTCGGCGGGAATGCGGTCGAGCGCATTGGCGACGAGCACGAACACGTAGGGAAACGTGTAGCAGGCGATGACGAAGATCAGGCCGGGCAGCGAATAGATGTTGAAGAGGTACTCGTCCTGCTCCGCGCCGGTGACGGCGCGGAAGGCCTGGTTGAGCAGCCCGCTATTGGGCGCCGCCAGCAGCTCCCAGGCGATGGCGCCGAGAAACGGCGGGGTGACGAACGACGCCGTCACCAGCGCCCGCACCGTCCGGCGCAGCGGCATGTCGGTGCGCGCCACCAGCCACCCCATCGGCGCCGCCACCAGGCAGCAGATCACCGCGGAGCTGGTCGCCAGGATGACGGTCGTCAGCAGCGGATCGAGGAAGCTCGGATCGGTGACGAGCTGGGCGAAGTTGGCGAGGGTGAAAGCGCCGGCGCGGTCGTGGAGGCTGTAATAGACGAGCCACGACAGCGGCAGCAGGATCAGCATGCACAGCGCCGCCGAGAAGCCGATCAGGATCGGCCACGACGGGTCGAAACGAAACGGCAGGCGCGGCGCGGGGGCGGGAATGGCGAGGGCCAAGGTTCACACCCGGAAGATCTTGGTGTAGCGCGCCTTGATCTCCTCGGCGTTCTTCTCCACCGCGGCCGCATCCTCCTTCATCACCTTGATGTCGCGGAGCGGCCGGCGGCCCGGCTTCTCCTTCACGTCGGGATGAAACGAATGCATGCCGGAGATGTCGGACACCAGTTGCTGGCATTCGGCAGTGAAGCAGAAGCACTGGAACAGCCGCGCCGCATTGGGATTGGGCGCCGCCTTGAAGACGGCATTCGGCCCGACCACCAGCGGCGCACCCTCGGCCGGGTAGACGACTTCCACCGGGCCGCCGGATTCCTTGACGAGGATCAAGACGTAGTCGTTGCCGTCGGCCATGATCGCGCGCTCGCCGAGCGCGACTTTCTTAGGGGGGTCGGCAGCCGCCTGCACCTGCATCACCCGCTGCCTGGCCAGCTTTTCGAAATAGTCCCAGCCGAGATCGCGGGACATTTCGTAGGTTGCGGTCATGATGGTACCGCTGAAGCCGGGATGAGCCTTGACGATCTTGCCGGCCCATTTGGGATCGAGCAGGTCGGCGAAGCTCTTCGGCGCGTCCGCCGGCCTGACCAGATTGGTGTTGTAGCCGATGACGCTCAAGGCGGCGCGAAAGCTGGCGAACTGGCCATCCGGGTCCTTGTGTTCGGGAGCGTAGTGCTTCGCCACGTCTTCCGGGACGAACGGCGCGAGCAGGCCGTCGCGCTTCCAGACGATGAAATGGGACGCATCGGAGGAATTGACCACGTCGGCGGCGTGAATGCGGCTCGCATATTCCTGGCCGATGCGCTGGAATATCCGCTCGGCGCCAGTGCGTTCGACCCGCACCGCGATGCCCGGGAACCTGGCCTCGAAGGCTTTCGCCATTCGCTCGGACACCGGCAGGTCGATCGAGGTGTAATAGACGACCTTGCCTTCCTTCCTGGCGGCGGCGATCAGGTCCGGCGTGATCGCGGCGGGCTCCGGCGCGGCGGCGCGAAGCGGGGACGCGAACACAGTCATCGCGGCCGCGCCCGCTGCCCCGAGAACGCCGCGCCGTGAGAATTCTGCTGCTGCCATGTATCTCCTCCATCGGCGCCGCTTGCGCCGGTCTCAGCGTTCCAGCACCCGGCAGCGCTGTGGCGGAAGCCGCAACCAAACCCTGCTGCCTTGCGCGATGTCGTGTTCCGGCGCGGTAACGATGCGAAGCGCGGTGCCGTCGCCGATCTCGGCGATGTAGTCGCGGCTGTTGCCGAGAAACACGTTGCGCGCCACCACCGCCGGGATGACGTTTTCGCGCGGCCCCGGCGACGGGTCCGCGGCGTCGGCGCCGATGCCGATTTCGTGCTGGCGGATCGAGATCGCGACGTCGGCGCCCGGCGTCAACGCGGCGCCGTTGCAGGCGACCGCGGCGCCGGCGATCGAGACGTGGCCGCCATCCAGCGCCCTGCCCTTGAGGATATTGGCCGCGCCGATGAAGCGAGCGACGAACTCGGAGCGCGGCCGCGCATAGATCTCCTCCGGCGGGCCGAACTGCTCGATCCGCCCGCCGTTCATCACCGCGATGAGATCGGCGGTGGTCATGGCCTCGGACTGGTCGTGGGTCACATAGACCGTCGTATAGCGATATTGGTCGTGCAGGCGGCGCACTTCGAATCTCATCTCCTCGCGCAGATTCGCGTCGAGATTGGAAAGCGGCTCGTCGAGCAGGAGCGTTTCCGGCTCGACCACCAGGGCGCGGGCGAGCGCGACGCGTTGCTGCTGCCCGCCGGAGAGTTCGCCCGGATGGCGGGACGCGAGGTTTGCGAGCCTGGTGGTGGCGAGGATGCCCGCCACCTTGGCGGCGATCTCGGCGCGCGGCAGCTTGCGCAGGGTCAGGCCGTAGGCGACGTTCTCGGCGACCGTCATGTGCGGCCACAGCGCGTAGCTCTGGAAGATCATCGACATCTTGCGCGCTTCCGGCGGAAGCGTGCGCACCGGCGACGACACCACCCGGTCGCCCACCGCGATCTCGCCCGCCGACGGTTCGACGAAGCCGGCGATCAGGCGCAGCGTCGTCGTCTTGCCGCAACCGGACGGCCCGAGCAGGCAGACCAGCAGGCCGTGGTCGATGCGCAGCGAGATGTCGTCGACCACGGCGACCGCGTCGTAGCGCTTGGTCAGGTTTCGCAGTTCAACCGACGCCACCCGTTCCTCCGTTCTCCGCCGTCCAAAGCGGACCGGTTTCAACTTCGGGAGCTGGCGCTCAAGTCCCCGTGAACACCGGCTTGCGCTTCTCCATGAAGGCACGGCGTCCCTCCACATAGTCCTTGCTTTCGAAGCACCGCGTGACCATCTCGCGGCACTTTTCGAGGTCGCGCTGGGAATCCTCCTTCACCACCTGGCCGACGACGAATTTCGTGGTCGCGATGGTGAGCGGGGCGTTGTCGCCGATCATCTCGGCATATGTCTTCACATAGCCCTCGAGGGCATCGGCCGGAACGACGCGATTGACGAGGCCCATCATGCGCGCTTCCTCGGCATCGAACTGCCGCGCCGTATAGAAAATCTCCTTGGCGAAGGACGGCCCCACCACTTCGACCAGCTTCTTCAGCCCGGGATAGTCATAGCCGAGGCCGAGCTTGGCGGCGGGAACGGCGAAGCGGGAATTGTCGGAGCAGATGCGCAGGTCGCAACACAGCGACAAGCCGACGCCGCCGCCGATGCAATAGCCGCGGATCATGGCGATGGTCGGCTTGGGATAATCGTAGATCGCCGCATTGGCGCGCTCGACCGTCTTGTTGTAGCGCGCGACGGCTTCCTCATTGGCGCGCTCGTCCTCGAATTTCGAGATGTCGGCACCCGACACGAAGGCCTTGCCGCCGGCGCCGGTGAGCACCACGACGCGCACCTCGTCGTCCCTGCCGAAACTCTCCAGCATCCGCGCGGTCGCCTCCCACATCTCGAGCGAGACGGCGTTGTGGCGCTCGGGATTGTTGAAGATCACGTAGCCGACACGGCCCTCCTTGCGCGAGAGCATCTTGTCCGTTTGCGTCATCTGGTTCGGTCCTCGTCTTCGCCTGGGCGCGGCAGGCCGCGTCGCCGGCAGGGTCTCTGTGGCACGCGCGGAAAGGATCAGATCGCGTTGGCCTCGCGCAACTTGGCGATCTCCTTGGCGTTGAATCCGAATTCCTCGAGCACGGCGCCGGTGTGCTCGCCGAGGCCCGGCGGCGGCGCCACCAGGCGGCTCGGGGTGCGCGACAGCGAGACCGGCTGGCCGACCAGCGTCATCGCCTTCTTGTCCTTGGTCTTGACCGGCTGGGCAATCCCGACATGCTCGACCTGGGGGTCGGCGAACATCTGGTCGATGGCGTAGATCGGGCCGCACGGCACCCCCGCCTTGTTGAAGCGCTCGACCCAGTCGGCGCTGGTGCGCTTGGCGGTGTAGTGAGCGATCTCGGCGTTGAGGGCGTCGCGATTTTTCGAACGGTTGGCGTTGCTGGCGTATTCCGGCCGCGCGATCCATTCCGGCGCCCCCAGTGCCTGGCAGAAGCGTTCCCAGATTTTCTGCCCGGCGGAGGCGATGTTGATGTAGCCGTCCGCGGTCTTGAACACGCCAGTGGGAATGCTGGTGGGATGATTGTTGCCGGCCTGCTTGGCCACCTCGCCCTTGACCAGCCAGCGCGCCGCCTGGAAATCGAGCATGAATATCTGGGCCTGGAGCAGCGAGGTCTCGATCTCCTGGCCCTTGCCCGAGGTCTCGCGCTCCAGGAGCGCGATCAGGATGCCCATGGCACAGAACAGCCCGGCGGTGAGGTCGGCGATCGGGATGCCGACCCGCACCGGCCCCTGCCCGGGAATTCCCGTGATCGACATCAGCCCGCCCATGCCCTGGGCGATCTGGTCGAAGCCGGGGCGCTCCGCATAGGGACCGGTCTGGCCGAACCCGGAAATGCTCGCATAGACGAGGCGCGGATTGACCTTGCGCAGCGTCTTGTAATCGATCCCCAGCCGATCCTTGACGTCGGGGCGGAAGTTCTCGACCACCACGTCGGCCTTCTTGACCATCTTCTTGAGCGCGGCGACGCCCTCGGGCGCCTTGAGGTTGAGCGTGATGCTGCGCTTGTTGCGATGCAGGTTCATGAAATCCGGGCCGTCACGGGGACCGCCCAGCGGCTCGCCGGTGTCCAAATTTGCCGGCATTTCGATCTTGATGACGTTGGCGCCCCAGTCCGCGAGCTGACGCGCGCAGGTGGGGCCGGAGCGCACCCGGGTCAGGTCCAGCACGGTGAAACGGCTGAGGGCCTTGGAGGCCCGCGGAAACGGCATTTCCCTCTCCCGACGATGTCTTCCGGGCTGACTTTCTTCGACGACGATGATGTTCCGAACCCGCGCTGAGGCGAAGCGGCGCGACAATCCCCGATATCGGCCGGATTGTCTACCGCCGGCTCGATCGCGACGGGTCGCATGCGTCCGGAGCCGCTAGGGGCCTCTCCAGGAGATCCAGTTCCCAGTCCGGTCGAGGTTTCCTGACGGAGGTTCACGCCCTCGCGCCGTTCACCTGGCTCTTGTCGCGGCGGCGCTGCACCGATGAGGCGATCCGCATGGCTTCGCGATATTTGGCGACGGTGCGGCGGGCGATGTCGATGCCGGCTTCGCGCAGCTTCGCGACGATGGTGTCGTCCGAAAGGATGTCGTCGGCGGCCTCGGCGTCGATGAGCTGCTTGATGCGGTGACGCACCGCTTCGGCCGAGTGCGCCTCGCCGCCATTGGTCGCGGCGATCGAGGCGGTGAAGAAGAACTTCATCTCGAAGGTGCCGCGGCTGGTCGCCATGTATTTGTTGGCGGTCACCCGCGACACCGTGGACTCGTGCATCTCGATGGCGTCGGCGATGGTCTTGAGATTGAGCGGCCGCAAATGCTGGACGCCATAGGCGAGGAAGGCGTCCTGCTGGCGCACGATCTCGCTCGCCACCTTGAGGATGGTCTTGGCGCGCTGGTCGAGCGCGCGCACCAGCCAGGTGGCGGTCTGCAGGCATTCCGCGAGATAGGACTTTTCATTGTCCTTCTTGGCGGTCTTCGACACCTTGGCGTAATAGGACTGGTTGACCAGCACCCGCGGCAGCGTGTCGTGGTTGAGTTCGACCAGCCAGGCGCCGTCGGCGCCCTGGCGCACGAACACGTCGGGCACGATCGGCTGCACCACGCCGGACGCGAATGCCAGTCCCGGCTTGGGATTGAGGTGCCTGATCTCCGCGATCATCTCCAGGAGGTCTTCCTCGTCGACGCCGCAGATTTTCCGCAGCGCAGCGAAGTCGCGCTTGGCGAGCAGATCGAGCCGATCGAGCAGCGCCGCCATGGCGGGATCGAGGCGATCGAGTTCGCGCAATTGGATGGCGAGGCATTCGGTCAGATTGCGTGCGCAAACCCCCGGCGGGTCGAACGCCTGCAACCGCGCCAGCACCGCCTCGATCCGCGCCGGCGGCGCGCCGAGCTTGTCGGCGGCCTCCGCGAGGTCGCCGGCCAGGTAGCCGGCCTCGTCGACGAGGTCGACCAGATATTGGGCGATCATCAGGTCGACCGGGTCGGCAAAGGCGAGCGCCACCTGCTCGGCGAGATGGCCGGCGAGCGACGCCTCCTCGGTGACGAAGGCCTCGAGATTGTAGTCGCCGTCGGCGCGACCGCCGGGCCCGACGCCCGCCCATTCCGAATAAGCGGCCGGCTCCGATTGCGCCTGGCGGGCCGGCCCGGCGGGGCCCTCGTCGGGAAACACGTTTTCGAGGCCGGTGTCGAGGCGTTGCTCGATGGTGTCCCGGCTGGTCTCCAGGCGGTCCTCCATCCAGTCGCCGTTGCGGGGCTCCTCGGTGTTGCGCGGCGCCTCATCGGCCGGCTCCGGCTCGCCACGCACCGGTTCCTCCTCGGCCGGACGCTCAAGCAGGGGATTCTTCTCCAACTCGGTGTCCACATAGGCCGCGAGGTCGAGATGCGACAACTGCAGCAGCTTGATCGCCTGCATGAGCTGCGGCGTCATCACCAGGGCCTGGCTTTGACGGATCAGGAGTTTTTGGACAAGAGCCATGTTTGCCGGGAGAAATGTTGGTCCGGTTCTTGCTTATCCGGTTCCCGCGCACCTGTATACCGGACTCTCGGCCTAGGCTTAAAACGCCGGCCTGCCCTGCACGAAGCGCAATTCCAGTGGGTGAAAATGCTTAGCAGAGTGCTGCGCGAGGGCGTGGCAGCCTCGCCGGCCCCGTCCGGTTCACCACACAGGCCGTGTTCCACACGGGGGCCCGTGGCCGGATCCCACCATGACCCGCTACATCCTGAACTCCTCGCCGAGATAAAGCCGCCGGACATCGGGATTGTTGACGATGTCGTCGGGGTCGCCTTCCATCAGCACCTCACCGGAATAGATGATGTAGGCGCGGTCGGTCAGGCCGAGCGTCTCGCGCACATTGTGATCGGTGATCAGCACGCCGATGCCGCGCTGGGTGAGGTGTCGCACCAGCGTCTGGATGTCGCCGACGGCGATCGGGTCGATGCCCGCGAACGGTTCGTCGAGCAGCATGTAATTGGGCCGGGTCGCCAGTGCCCGGGCGATTTCGACGCGCCGTCGCTCGCCGCCCGAAAGCGCGATGGTCGGCGTCTTGCGCAGCTTGGTGATGTTGAACTCCTCGAGCAGGCTGTCGAGCTCGGCGTCGCGCCGACGCCGGCTCGGCTCGATCACTTCCAGCACCGCGCGGATGTTTTCCTCCACGTTGAGGCCGCGAAAGATCGAAGCCTCCTGCGGCAGATAACCGATGCCGAGCCGGGCCCGCTGATACATCGGCAGCGCGGTGACGTCCCACCCGTCGAGATGGATGTTACCGCGGTCGGCCTTGATGAGCCCGGTGATCATGTAGAACACGGTGGTCTTGCCGGCGCCGTTGGGGCCGAGCAGGCCGACCGCCTCGCCGCGCCGGACATAGAGGCTCACGCCGCGCACGACCTTGCGGGTGCCGAAGCTCTTTTCGACGCCGTGTACGGCGAGAAAGTCGCGCTGGGGGGCGCGGGGATCGGCGCCAGGGGAGCGCATCCCCCGCAATTGCGGACCTGCTTGACGCGACGGACCGCCCGCACCGTTCACCTTGGCCCTGGCGGCGGCCGGTCGAGCGGCGGGCGACACCTTGCGGCGTCCGTCCCAACGTCTGAACAGGGCGATCAGGTCGACCACGAGGGCCTCGCCGCCATCACAGCGATGGCTGTGGAACGGTGATAATCGCTCCCCTGGAGGCTTTCAACAGCACGCCCAGCGGTCAATACAGCCCTGCCGCCGGCGAGGGGCGCTTGCGCGGAGCCTCGCGCGCCGGCGCTGGCGCCGGTGCGGCCGCCGCGTCGGCCGCGGGCTTATCGCGCATCGAGCCCGGCTGAATCAGCGCCTGCACGCGGCACTGACCCTGGGACTTGCCGCATTCGACCCGGGACGTGCCGGTGGTGAGGTCGACGGTGAGGCGGTCGCCCTTCACCACGTTCTGCCCCTGGGAAATCACCACATTGCCGAGCAAGGTCACCGTGTTCGCCTGCGTGTCGAACACGCCGCTGTCGCCGGTGGCGGTCTGGTCCTTCTGGGTGACGAAAACGCCGCCTTTGGCTTCGACGCGGCGAATCTGCTGGCTGATCGGCGGAGCATCCGGCGCACCTGCGATCGGCGGCGGCGGATTGGCGGGCTTGGGCGCGTCTTCGTCGTTGTAGAAAACCAGGAGGGTCTTGCTGCGCAGCGTAGTGTCGCCCTGCACCAGGTGGACGTCACCGGAGAACGTGGCGACCTTGTCCTTGTCGCGCACTTCGAGGCTGGCCGAGGTGATCTTGATCGGCTTGTCGCGGTTCTGGGAGAATCCCTGCAGCGCGTTGGGCGGCCCATTAGGTGCCGTCTGAGCCGCCGAGGGGGCCGGCGGCTGGGCCGCGGGCGACGCGGCACGAGCGGGCGACGCGACCGACAGCGCCACGGCCACAACCAGTCCTGCCGCGAACGGTTTCATGGCTTCGTACTCCCGCGCAAATCGCTGCTCTGGGTCTCCTGGTTGAGCAGCAATTCGACGCCGCCGCTGAACTGGATCGAATCGCCATTGTCGACGACTTCGAGGTGATTTGCATTCAGCCGGCCGCCGTTGAGCAGCTTCAACTCCACCGGGCTGTCGGAAACAATGTGGCCGGTGCCGGTCTCGACGGTGGCTTCCGACAGCCGTCCCTCATAGCCGTTGGCGGTGGTCAAGACGATTTCGTCGCGCAGTTTCAGGACTTCCGACTTGGTGTCGTAGAGCCCGTTGATGGCCTTGATCTGCACATGCTGCCCGTCCTTCAACTGGACCTTGGCGTTGATGCCCTTGAGCTCGAGGATGTCAGGCTTCGTCACGTCCTGCGCTGCCGCCCGCGCCGTCATTTCGTAGGGGCGGGAGTCGCTGGTGAAGCCGGCAAGCCGCGGCGCTTCCATGGTGATCTTGGTTCCGGACAGCGACACCTTGCCGATATCGATCGGGAACGACCCGATCAGACGGAACGGATTGAAGAAGGTGGCGATGATGATCACCGCGGCGACCGACGCGATGCCGGCCGGAATTGCCCGGCGCATCCAGCGCACGAACCGGCTGTGCCGTGCTGCCGCCCGAAACAGGCGATCACCGTCAGGCCGGCCGATCTCTCGGGCCGCGCGCGGCGTCGGCATAGCCATGGTCGACGAATAGCTCAGGCGGCCACCCCCATGAACCCCAGTCCGGAATCGGCAAACCCCTTATAGCACGTTCCGCGACGGTACGCTCGTCTTTGAATATGGCTTCGGCGCGGCGGACGGCGCAGCTCAGCTATGTGCAAATATGTCTTCCGCCGCCCATCCGGCGAGGTCCAGCCGTGCCCGGTCGGGCAGGAACCGGAAGCAGGCGGCTGCGAGGCCTTCGCGGCCCTCCCGTGCCAACATGGCATCGAGCCGCTCGCGCAGGGCATGGAGGTGAAGCACGTCGGAGGCGGCATAGGCGACCTGGGCGTCGGTGAGCTCCGCGGCGCCCCAATCGGACAGCTGTTGCTGCTTGGAAACGTCGATCCCGAGGAGGTCCCGGACCAGATCCTTGAGCCCATGCTTGTCGGTGTAGGTGCGCACCAGCCGTGAGGCGATCTTGGTGCAGTAGACGGGCGCCGGCATGACCCCGAGCGTCTGCTGCAGGATGCCGAGGTCAAAGCGGGCAAAATGAAATATTTTCAATATATTAGGGTCTGCCAACAGGGCCTTCAGCCGGCCTGCCTGGATACCCTCGCGGGGAATCTGGACGACGTCCGCGCTGCCGTCGCCGGGCGACAGCTGGACGACGCAGAGGCGGTCCCGGTGATGGTCTAGCCCCATGGTCTCGGTATCGACGGCAACGGTGTTGCGATACCGGCTGACATCCGGCAGATCGCCTCGATGCAGGCGAATCGTCATGATTTATCTCCGGAAATCCCGGCGCTACATTCCCGAGCGGCCGCCCGGCACCCGGCCCTGACATGGCAAGCAATTGAAAACAAACAGTTTTCTCCCGCACACCCGGACCGGTGTAGCACATCGAAGGCTGCCATAAAAGCGGACGCTTTGCGGTTTTAGCTGCCTCGTGCCAGGATTGGCGGGTGGAGGGGAAAGATGAAACGGTGGCTCATCTTCGTGGGCCTGCTTGTTGTTTGTCATGTCGACTTGGCGGTGGCCGCAAGCAGCTCTCCCTCTCTTCTGCAACGAATCCTCTCGGTTTTTCATCTGCAGTCGACGACGCATCACGCCGGCCGGACCCCCGACCATCAAGCGGCGCAAAAGTCCGAATCGCCGGTAGCAAAGCCGGCGCAGGCGCCGGTCGAAACCGCGGCGCAGGTCGAACCGACTCGTCCGGTCGAGACAACGCCTCTCGTTCAAGCGGCAACCCCGGTCAGCGCGTCACATCTGGTGCCGGCAGCGGCAGTGACAGCCGCGACGCCCGCACCGGAGACGACGAAGCCCGCCCAGATTGGGCCAGCGACCGGGGGAGCCAAATCCGTCGAGGCAGCGCAGCCGCCAGTCTCACCCCCGCCCGCCCAAGAAGCACACGCGGCGGAACAGGTGCCTCCCCGCCCGGGGCCGGAAACTCGCCCGAACCGCGATCAGGTCGCGGAAAAGACGGCCAAACTGGCCAAGGTCGCGCAACCCGTACCGGCCGCGTCGCCGGTTCGCACGGCGCAAGCGGTCGAGGCGACGCAATCCGTTTATTCGGTGGCTTCGCTCGGGACTGTGCCTGCTGTCCCGACACGGCCCGAACCGGCGCGACCGTCCACGCCGGCAACGCAATCGAAAAACGAGCCCACCGGAGCCATGATCCCACAGGCCTCGCGGTCTGTCATCTCGACGCCGACCACCCAGGTGGTCCAGCCGGCCGAGCGCCAGTCCAGGCCGGATCAGGGCGCGCAGGTGGTCCGGGAAACCAAGAGCGACAGGGCGGCGCAGCCGATGCAGGTGGCCATCCTGGGGCCAACGAACCTGAAGGCGGCGCTGCCCGACGAGGGCGTGGCGCCGGTCGAGCCGCCGCGGTCCAATGACGGACCGGCCAAGCCGGAGTCCAAATCCGCTTGCAATGGCGGCCGCCGCATCGTGTCCGCCTATTATTGGGAGGGCCACCACACCGCGAGCGGCCAGCCGTTCAATCCGCACGGCATGACCGCGGCGCATCGCACGCTGCCGTTCGGCACCCGTCTCGACGTGACTAATCCCCGCACCGGAAAGACGGTCAACGTGCTCATCAACGACCGTGGGCCGTATGTGCGCGGTGTCAGTCTCGACCTGAGCCTCGGGGCCGCCCAAGCCATCGGCCTTCACGGCACCGGATCGGTCTGCATCCTGTAGCCCTCGGCACAGCGTACCGCATGGTTGAGTCGGATCGCGCTCCAATCTGTTTCGATTTGCGCGTGATCCGGTACGAAAAATCTCCGCTTTCAGGGATCTTCGGCAGTCACCCTTAACTAACCAATTCCGCGAAGATTCTCGTATTTATGCGGCGTTTATACAGATCATTTTTGTATGACCTATCCTGAACTCACCGTGCAGGCGCAACCTCACCCGGCGCGAGTCAGAGTGCTTTCAAGAACACCCTTACGGCGTCTTTCGGACACCCTCGGTCCAAGCGGACAGGAGGGGGACGACAACGCGATAGGGTGGCGGAGCCCGTATGTCGCGAGCATCGGGGTGGTCATCGTCGGCCTGGCGCTATCGTTTTCTGCGTGGTTCGCCGTCCTCCAGCGCGAGAA
>DASYNT010000195.1:0-12449 GCA_036008405.1 Xanthobacteraceae bacterium | reverse complement strand
AGCGGGTCGGAAACCAGCACGGCGTAGCGCGACAGCGTGCCGCTCGAAGCGATCGCGGCGAGCTGCAGGCCGATGACGAAGGCGGCGCCGATCACCGCCGCGACGATCTGGGCCACCAGCCGCGTGCGCCGCGGGCCGATGGTGCGGAACAGCGCGGTGGTCAGCCCGGCCGCGAGCGCCGCCGCTGTCGCGCCCATGGCGGCGACGGCGCCGTAGGCGCCGAGCCAATGCGCCCCGCCTTCGAGGGCCAGCACGTCGATGAAGGGCCCGGCGAGTAATGCCGCCATGGCCGCCACGGACACCGCGATGGTCGCGATCCGCACCGCGAAAATCCTGGATGCCCGCGCCGGAGAGGACAGCAGGAGTTCGAGGTCGGAGCGCGCATAGAAGGCGCGGGTGACCGACTCCATCGCCTGCGACAGCATCAGCGACAGCGACAGCAGCGCGCTGCCGGTGATGGCGACCAGCGCCGTCCTGTCCGGATCGATGGTGAGACCCGCGTAACGCGACACCATCCCATGGGCGATGAGATGCATGACGGCGGCAAAGACGAGGAAGGCGATGACGACGGTGCGCACCTTGGTGCGCCCGCCCGCCGTCATCATCGACAGCCAGTCCCGCCAGGCGAGGCGGAATTCGTGCCGCGCGAACCAGGCGAGCGTGCCGGGTCGGCTCACGCCGCCACGGCCTCTTCGGCGACGAGGGCGAGAAAGGTGTCTTCCAGGCTCGAACTGCCGTTGCCGGCCTGCCGGCGCAGCTCTTCGAGGGTGCCCTGGGCGATCAGCCGCCCGCGCACGATCACGCCGATCCGATCGGCCATGCGCTCGGCGACTTCGAGGATGTGCGTGGTCATGACCACGGTGCCGCCGGCGGTGACATGCTCGCGCAGCACCGTCTTGACCTGGCGCGCAGAGCCGGCGTCGAGCC
Organism: Xanthobacteraceae bacterium; assembly: GCA_036008405.1. GTDB lineage: Bacteria > Pseudomonadota > Alphaproteobacteria > Rhizobiales > Xanthobacteraceae > JAJPKK01. Next base: position 11,522 of record DASYNT010000195.1, on the reverse strand, counting down.
CGGCGAAGGGCTCGTCGAGAATGATGATCCGGGGCTCGTGCACCAGGGCGCCGGCGAGCGCCACCTTCTGGCGCATGCCCTTGGAGAAGCCCTCGCAGCGCTGATGTGCGTGAGCCTCGAGGCCCAGCCAGCCGATCAGCCCGCGGGCGCGGGCTTCGGCATAGGCGGCGTCGATTCCCCACAGCCCGCCGACGAATTCGAGATATTCGAACGGCGTGAGCTTGTCGTAGATCATCGGCTCGTCGGAAATCCAGGCCATCACTTGCTTGGCCGCGACCGGATCGGCGAGGGCGTCGATGCCGATCACGCAGATCGACCCGGCATCGGGCCGCAGGAGGCCCGCCAGCATACGCAGGGTGGTGGTCTTGCCCGCCCCGTTGGGCCCGAGCAGCGTGTAGAATTCGCCGGAGCGGATCGCGAGGTCGAGCCCATCCACCGCCGGGCGGTCGAAGGATTTCCTCAAATCGCGGATTTCGATGGAAAACGCGGGGTTGTTGCGCATCGACATCCGGGGGCTCGACCTCTGATCGATATGAGGTGCGAGCCTATCGCGGATTGGTTTCCGCCGCGTAAATCACCGGATCGCCATATGACGGCAACGGGGGCGGGGGCAGCCCGTCGTCATTCGTGGCGTTGCATCGCGGAATCCTTCTTGGTGTCGCGCATGAACAGGTAGACCACGAGCGAGATCGCGATCAGGCCGGTCAGGTAGTAGTAGAACCAGGTCTCGTGCCCCAACGACTTGAACTTGAGCGCGACCCAATCCGCGGTGCCCCCGAAAATCGAGACCGTGAGCGCATAGGGCACGCCGACGCCGGTGGCGCGGATGCTGGTGGGAAACAGCTCCGCCTTCACCACCGCATTGATCGAGGTATAGCCCGATACGATCATCCAGGCCGCCGCGATCAGGAGGAACGCCGCGAACGGGCCCCTGGCGGCCTGCAGGGAGGTGAGGATCGGGATGGTGAACAGCACCCCGCCGACGCCGAATCCGATCAGCAGCCATTTGCGCCCGATGCTGTCGGAGATGGCGCCGTAGAGCGGCTGCAGGCACATGGCGAAGACGAGCGAAGCGGCGGTGACCATGGTGGTCTGATCGTCGGTGAGGCCGACCGAGAGCTTGAGGAACTTCTGCATGTAGGTGGTGTAGGTGTAGAAGGCGGCCGTGCCGCCGGCCGTGAGCCCGACCACCAGCAGGACCTCGCGGGGATATTTCGACAAGGCGCGGATCGAGGAATCCCGTTTGCCGCGCTGCTTCGATGCCTCGAATGCCTCGGTCTCCTGCAGGTTTCGCTGCATCACTGCGGCGATGACGGCGAGGCCGGCGCCGATCAGGAACGGAATGCGCCAGCCCCAGGCGCGGATCTCCTCGTTGCTCAGGAACACCTTCTGCAGCAGCAACAGCACGATCAGCGCGCAGAGCTGCCCGCCGATGAGGGTGACGTACTGGAAGCTCGAATAGAAGCCGCGGTGGCGCTCGTCGGCCATCTCGGTGAGGTAGGTGGCGCTGGTGCCGTATTCGCCGCCGAGGCTCAGCCCCTGGATGATGCGGGCGGTGCCGAGCGCGATCGGAGCCGCGACGCCGATCGTCGCATAGGTCGGGGTGACCGCGATCATCAGCGAGCCGAAGCACATCAGCGTGACCGCCAGAATCAGCGCCATGCGCCGGCCGTAGCGATCGGCCAGATGGCCGAACAGCCAGCCGCCGAGCGGCCGCACCACGAAGCCGGTCGCGAACAGCAGGGCGGCATTGAGCTGCTGCACCACCGGATCGGAATTGGGAAAGAACGCCGCGGCGAAATAGAGGGCGAAGGCCGCGTAGGCGAAGAAGTCGTACCATTCGACGAGATTGCCCACCGAGCCGATAAGGATCGCCTTGATCCGCCGCCGCATGTCGGCGCGATCGAGCCGTTCGCCGGCCGGCGCTCGCATTCCGAATGCCTCGTCGATCGCCGTCATGGTTGCGCTCCGTCGGAGGTTTCCCCGTTGCACTTGAACATATCCGATCTCCCGCGCAAGCATAAATGGCGTCGAGCCGATCACGGCCCTGCCGGGTAGCGGTTGCACATGCGCGCGCCCTCGCCATAGGCCTCCTCGCATTCGCCTCGCGTGAGCTCGCCGCGGCCGATCACCTTGGCCAGCAGATAGTCCGCGACCGCCGCGATCTCGCGCTCGTTCAAGGTGGAGCCGGGCGGCAGCGCCGGCATGTCGCGGCCGAGCTCGGCCTGGGTGACGCCGTAGCAACGCTTGTCGGTATAGGCATCCTCGTCGAAATGCGGCATCGCCTTGCCGGGCACGCCGCAGGTGATGACCTCGATCAGCCGTTCGCGCCCGAGCCGCGTGACCCGCAGATTGGCGGCCGCGCCGTTCGACTGCGGCTCGCCGGAGCCGTCGCCGGCCCAGCCGTGGCAATAGGAGCACTGCGCCTTGTCGAGAAACAACCGCCGGCCGAACGCGAAGTCGTCGGCGCGGAGGGGAGCCGCCGTCGCCGCGACGGCGAGGCAGGCGAGGAGGGCGGCAGATAATTCCCCGGGTGCGTGCGTCATGTTTTCCTTTCGTTCCCTGCCTTCGACGGCCGGATCACACACGTCGTCGGACCGAGGTGCAAGCTCCTCTCCCCGCGCACGGCTATCGTATTCGCACATCTCAGACGAGATCATGCCATGGTATCTGACGGCCGGTTTCGGGAGGGGCCCCGGCCGCGCCCCGGCGGGACCAACACTCGGCGAGACCACTAGCCATGGGGCCCCCGTTTCCGGGATAATGGCCCCACCTCGACAACGAGACCTCGAAGGGGAGAACGACATGCGGAGGAGTATCGCTTTTTGCGCCGGTGGCGCGGTCATTGCGGCGGGCGCCATGCTCGGCGTGGTTGCGGCCGGCGCGCAGGCCCTGGTCGAGAACAGCGCGGAGTTCCGTATGCAGCTCGACTTCCAGGTGAAGGGCGCAGCCCTGCAGAAGCTGCTTCCGCCCGGTTGGGAGCCGCAGGTCGCCGAGCAGGGGCCCGCCAAGGATTGCAACATCCGCCTCATCTTCATCGATCGGGTCGATGTCACCGGCGCCGACAATGCCCCGAAGACTTCGAGCCAGCTCGTCTACCTCGCCGTTCCCGTCAAACAGACGGGGACCAGCAATGCCGGCCAGATGATCGTGGGCGGGATCGTGTCCGATCCCAAGGAAGCCCCGGGGCCGTTCGGCAATTATCAGCCGGCGACCACCGCCAAGGTGCAGCGCGCGGTCAGCGTCGACAACGGCGTCGCGCTGGGCGAGGAGAACTGGGTGTTCGCCGCCGCCAATGGCGAGCGCATGGAAGTGCATCTCAAATACGAGCGCGGCGCGGGCCGCAGGAACCCGACCCAGGAGGTGAAGTTCTTCAATCCGGCCAATCCGAGCGCCTACCAGATCTTCAAGGTCGATTCCGGCCTCGACATCATGAAGAACATGTCGGTGCCGGTGAAGGATAAGGTGAAGGAGTTCAGCTACAAGGTGTCCGGCGGCAATCTCGGATCGCTGTTCGACGGCACCGAGAAGGTGCTGAGCTGGGATTCGTTCCACTGGTACAACCGGGGCATCTACACGCCCTGAGCGGTCTCCCTCTCCTCGTTTCGTTGTCCTCGGGGAGAGGTAGCTTGCGCGCGAGTCTGGGTTCGTAGCCCGCATTGGAGCGAAGCGGAAATGCGGGGAGGCCGCTCCCGGATTTCCGCTTCGCTCAATCCGGGCTACACCGGTGCTTCACTTGGGGGCCTCTCCACGCGCTCGGGCTCGCGGAGCGGCCCCCCCCGGCGCGCAAGGGCGCGCCGACCTCGCAAGCGGACGAGGCGAAGGCTGCGGCCAATTTTTTTTGCCGCGGCCCCACGGGGGCAATCGAGAACCACGCGACGCACGGCAAATATCGAGGAGGGCGACCATGAAAACGAGACTTGCATCCTTGCGCAGTTTTCTGCTCGGCGGCGGATTGATCGTCGCAGCATTCGGCCCCGGCGCCTTCGCCGCCGAGGTGACGCCGGGCCGGCTCGTCAATGCCGACAAGGAGCCCGGCAACTGGCTGATGAACCACCGCACCTATGATGCGCAGCGGTTCTCGCCGCTCGACAAGATCAACCGGGCCGACGTCGCGAACCTCAAGCTCGCCTATGCGGTCGCCATCGGCGGAACTTCGGTCAACGAGAACCTGCAATCGACCCCGCTCGCCGAGGACGGCTTCCTCTACGTGGTCGACCAGTGGGGCGTGCTCTACAAGATCGACGGCCGCTCCGGCGACGTCGGCCGCATCGTGTGGCGGATGGATCCCGGCCAGGAGAAGGTCCCGCTGGCCAATCGCGGCGCCGCGCTGTGGGGCAATTTCGTCATCACCGTCGCCAATTACCCGGCCCGCATGATCGCCACCGACAAGGAGACCGGCAAGGTGGCGTGGGAGAGCAACCTTTCCGACGGCCAGGTCGACCTCCAGCTCACCGCCGCGCCGCTCGCGGTCAAGGACAAGATCGTGCTCGGCGCCGCCGGCGGCGACCGCGGCACCCGCGACTTCATCGTGGCGGTCGATGCCGCGACCGGAAAGGTCGCTTGGCGCAACTACGTCGTCCCGGCGCCCGGCGAGCCCGGCAGCGAGACCTGGAAGGACAAGAACAACGCCTGGCAGACCGGCGGCGGCGCCATGTGGGTCACCGGCTCCTACGATGTCGCCGGCAACCAGGTGCTGTGGGGCACCGGCAATCCGGTGCCGATGTTCGACCCCTATTACCGGCCCGGCGACAACCTCTACACCGACAGCCTGATCTCGTGGAATCCCGACACCGGCAAGATGAACTGGTATCATCAGTACCTGCCCGGCGACATGTGGGACTATGACGAGGCCGGCACCCACATTCTGGTCGACGGCCAAATCGGCGGTCAAATCGGGGGCCAAGTCGCCGGCCAGACCCGCAAGCTGATCACCCATTCCGGGCGCAACGGATTCCTGTACACCTTCGAGCGCGCCAATGGGCAGACCGTGCTCGCCAAGCCCTATCTCGACACCATCAACTGGACCGGCGGCATCGACCAGAAGACCGGCCTGCCGGTCGACTACGATCCCAACAAGGACATCCAGGTCTATTCGGGCCGACAGAACCAGACTCTCGCCGACCGCACCAAGAAGCTGTGCCCGTCGATGGGTGGCGGCAATAATTTCTACCCGTCGTCCTTCAGCCGAAGGACCGGGCTCATGTACATCCCGTCGATGTCGAGCTGCAACCAGGTCACGCTCGACACCAGCCTGTCCAACAAGGCGGGCGACTGGAAGGGCGCCTCGTTTCGGCACATCGAGCGCAACGAGTCCGACATCATCGTCGCCGATCCCCTCACCGGCGAGATCAAGAAGAAGCTGCACATCCCCTACGTGAACAACAGCGGCGTCCTGTCGACGGCCGGCGGCGTGATCTTCACCGCATTCACCGACGGTACCTTCGCCGCCTATGACGACACCACCCTGGAGCAGCTCTGGAAGATCAATGTCGGCTCGGGCTTCATGGCCCCTCCGATGACCTTCGAGGCCGGCGGCAAGCAATATGTCGCGATCCTGTCGGGGCTGAGCCGGATCGCGCTCGGCCGCCACGTGTTCACGCCGGAGCTGCGCGACATGCGCAACCAGACCATGCTGTGGGTGTTCGGCCTGTGAGCTTGTCTCCCTCCCCGTCTTCTGGGAGGGCCGGGGTGGGGTCTTTTCCACGGCACGACGTTTGGTGAAGCAGCACCCCACCCCAACCCTCCCCGAAGTCGGGGAGGGAAAAGAAAGGATGCCAACGGGCAATCGTGATGCGTGCAATCAAGCTGTCCCCGACCGTCCTGGCCTGCTTCGCCGTGGCGACCGCCCTGGTCTTCCCGCTCGCCGTCCGCGCCCAGGATGTCTCCTTCGGCGACCGGCTGTTCCACGAGAAGGCGGACTGCCAGTTCTGCCACGGCGCCGACGGCGATGGCCGCGGCGATCCGCGTTCGCCGGGCCAGGCCGCCAATCTGCACGCCACCATCCTGACCCGCGACCAGTTGATCGAGGTGATCGCGTGCGGAAGGCCGGGCACCGAGATGCCGCATTTCGACAAATATGCCTATGAGGACAAATCCTGCTACGGCGCGACCGCCGCCGACCTCGGCGACAATGTCCCCCACGTCCCGCATTCGACGCCGCTCAACCGGCGCGAGATCGAGGCGGTCGCCGACTTCCTGATCAAGACCTATGTGGGGAAGTGATGGTCTCGTCCGCCCGCGAATCCACGCCCGTCTCGGCCGCCATGCGCGCCTCGGACATCGTGATGATGGACGCCGTCACGCTGGCGGGCGCGATCCGGGCGCGGCAGGTCTCGTGCGCGGAGGTGATGACCGCCTATCTCGACCACATCGCGACGTTCAACCCGCAAGTCAACGCCATCGTCGCGTTGCAAGACCGCGACGGACTGCTGGCGCAGGCGCGCGAGCGCGATGGGCAACTGGCGCGCGGCGCGCCGGTGGGCCCGCTGCACGGCTTTCCGCTGGCGGTGAAGGATCTGGTGCCGGTCAAGGGCATCGTGATGACGCAGGGCTCGCCGATCTTCAAGGATTTCATGCCGCCGGCCGACAGCGTCATGGTGGAGCGCCTGCGCAAGGCCGGCGCGATCATGATCGGCAAGACCAATACGCCCGAATTCGGCCTCGGGTCACACACCTACAATCCGGTCTACGGCGTCACCCGCAATCCCTACGACCTCACGCGCTCGGCGGGCGGCAGCAGCGGCGGCGCGGCGGTGGCGCTGGCGCTTCGCATGCTGCCGGTCGCCGACGGCACCGACTATGGCGGCAGCCTGCGCAACCCGGCCGGCTGGAACAACGTGTTCGGCTTTCGCACCAGCTTCGGCCGCGTGCCGGCGGACGGGCGCGATGCGTTCGTTCCGTCGATGGGGGTGGCGGGGCCGATGGCGCGCAACGTCGCCGATCTCGCCCTGCTGCTCTCGGTGCAGGCCGGCTACGATGCCCGCGCGCCGCTCTCCATGCCCGGCGACGGCGCGATCTTCGCCGGCCCCCTGGAGACGGAGCTCGCGGGCAAGCGCATCGCCTGGGTCGGCGACTTTGCCGGCTATGTGCCATACGAGGCCGGCGTCCTGGAGGTGTGCAAAGCCGCGCTGAAAACCTTCGAGACGATCGGCTGCGTCGTCGAGGAGGCCCAGCCCGACTACGCGATCGATGCGGTGTGGCGCGCCTTCGTGCAGCTGCGGGCCTGGCAGACCGGCGGCACCCTCCTCCCCCTTTACAACGACCCCGCCAAGCGCGCGCTGATGAAGCCGGAAGCGATCTACGAGGTCGAGAGCGGGCTGAAGCTTTCCGCCTTCGACATCACCGCGGCGTCGACCGTGCGCAGCGAATGGTATCACGCGGTGCGACGCTTCTTCGAACGCTACGACTATTTCATCGTCCCCACCGCCCAGCTGTTCGCATTCGACATCGACATGCATTGGCCGCAGCAGATCGCGGGCCGCAAGATGGAGACCTATCACGAGTGGATGAAGGGCGTGCTGCCCGTCACCATGGCGGGCTGTCCGGCGCTCGCGGTTCCCGCGGGATTCGGTGCCCACGGCCTGCCGATCGGAATCCAGATCGTCGGTCCCAATCACGCCGATCTCGCCTGCCTGCAACTGGCCCATGCCTACGACACCGCCACCGACTGGGTGTCCCGGCGGCCGCCGCCGTTACTGGGGCAGCGGTGAGGACGGAAGACTGCGAGTCGCACGGCGCTCCCCCCTTTCTTCAGGAGGCTGAATAGGGGAGGGACCACACGAGGCCTACCGATAGCTTCTCGTCGCTCGGCTTCCGGGAATTGCGTGGCCCTTCCCTTACTTTGAAGACGAGTCCTGCCGGCGGTCGAGCGGATTCGGAAAGAGTGGCATCGGCGCCTGCAGCGAGACGTGTGAACAATTTCACGAATTCGGGGCGCAATCCATCGCCGCGCGCCGCGGCGAGCGTGTGAAGTGAAAGAAACGGCATGTTGGCGTTCTTGGTCAGCATGTGATCCTCCGTCGGAAGGTCCCGCCAGTGCCCGCAATCTTTTGCCTGGCGCGCGACACCATCACTCCGCTTCTTGCTCTCAAATCAAAAAAGCGCGCGGGCTGCCGACGCAGCGCTGGTTTCGATATCGCGGCAAGAAGCGGAGTTTGTGAGTCGTTCACACGGATTACCCATTGCGCAGGTCACCGAGGCGGTGACTTGCGAGAGAAAGGATATCCGGATGACCAAACAGGAAGACAACAAGGCCATCGTTGGTCGCTGGTTCACCGACTTCTGGGGTAAAATCTGCAAGCTCGGTATTGTCGACGAACTCGCCGCGCCCGACATGCTTCTGCAATATTCGTTGCACGAACCGCGTCGCGGCCACGACGACATCAAAGCGTTCATGGCCGATTTCCGCGCCGCGTTCCCGGATCTCGGCTTCCGGGGCACGGCGGACCTGATCGCCGAGGGCGACTATGTCGTCGGCCGCTGGGAGGGGGGCGGTACGCACACCGGGCCTCCCTTCAGCGACTTCCTGATCGGCTCGCTTCCTGCAGCTACCGGTCGCAAGATGCGCTTCACCGGCACTACGGTGCTGCGTCTTCAGAGCGGCAAGATCGTCGAGGAAATCGGCCTTGACGACGGCGTCACCGCGCTCATGCAACTCGGGCTGCTGAAGGCTGCCTGAGCGGCGGCAATTGGCAGGTTCAATGGCCGAAACTCTGGGCTCGCGTCGCCATTGGCGCGGGCCGTTTGCTTATGGAGACCAGACGGAAGCTCCCGGAGGGATCGGGTGGCTTCGCGGGCAATTTCGTCCGATTTGAAAGCAAGAGCCGGAGTGCGCCAGACGGACGGCATGGCATATTGGCAGCATCAACGAACGCTGAAATGGATGATGACAATGACGATACAAAAAAATCCAAAGACAGCCAGCAGGCTTGCGGCCGACGATCCCCGTTGGATGCAAATTGTTGCGCGCGACCGTTCGGCTGACGGCCAGTTCTGGTATTCGGTGGCGACGACGGGAGTCTATTGCCGTCCGTCCTGTCCATCCCGCGCCGCCAATCCCAAGAACGTACAACTGCACGATACGCTCGAGGACGCGAAGGCGACGGGCTACCGGCCCTGCAAGCGCTGCAACCCCGACGGCCTCTCGGTCGATGCTGAAAACGCAGCTCTCGTTGCCAAAGCGTGCCGCCTCATCGAGAACAGCGAGGAAGAGCCGGGTCTCAACGACCTCGCGTCCGCGGTCGAACGCAGCCCAAGTCACTTTCATCGCCTGTTCAAAGCAGCGACAGGCCTCACACCTAAAGACTACGCGGATGCACACCGCGCAACACGAGTCCGGGAGGGTCTAATGACGAGCAATAGCGTGACCGAGGCAATCTATGACGCCGGCTTCAACTCCAGCGGGCGCTTCTATGAGAAATCCACCGACATGCTCGGCATGACGCCGACCCAATACCGGTCGGGCGGCGTCAATGAAGAAATCCGCTTCGCGGTGGGCGAGTGCTCATTGGGAACACTCCTCGTCGCGTCGAGCAAAAAGGGCATCGCCGCGATCCTGCTCGGCGGCGATCCCGACAAACTTGTTCGCGAGCTGCAGGATCGCTTCCCGAAGGCAAAGTTGATCGGCGCGGATCGAGAATACGAAACGCTGGTCGCTCGTGTCGTCGGCTTCATCGAAGCCCCGGGCCGGGGCCTCGATCTGCCGCTCGATATCCGCGGCACCGCCTTCCAGCAGCGCGTCTGGCGCGCCTTGCAGGACATCCCGGTGGGACGCACCGTTTCATACGCTGAACTCGCACACCGGATCGGTTCGCCCAAGGCGGTTCGCGCGGTGGCAGGTGCTTGCGCGGCGAACAACTTCGCAGTGGTCATCCCGTGCCACCGCGTGGTCCGCAACGATGGCTCGCTCTCCGGCTACGCTTGGGGCGTCGAACGCAAGCGCGCGCTGATTGCGAAGGAGGCGCGGCCATGAATCTCGCCGGCGTCATCCGAATGTCGGCCGCGACCCGAACCGTGGAAATGCGTGTCTCCCAATATGACTGGAACACGCTGTCGGAAGAGATCAACGGCTATGGCTGCGCCGTGATCGAAAAACTCCTGTCGCCCGAAGAGTGCCGGCAGATCGCCGGGTTCTATCCGCAGGAGAGCCCTTTCCGCAGTCACATCCATATGGCGCGGCACGGCTTCGGCAAAGGCGAGTACCGCTACTTTAGATATCCATTGCCCGATCTGATCGAGGGCCTCCGCGCCGCCCTGTATCCGCATCTCGCGAACATCGCCAATGGTTGGAATGAGCGCATGGGGATCGATGAGCGCTATCCGGAACGGCATGCCGAATTTCTAAAGCGGTGTCACGTCCAAGGTCAGACGCGGCCAACGCCGCTGCTGCTGCAATACGTGGCGGGAGATTTCAACTGCCTGCATCAGGATCTTTACGGCGACCTCGCATTCCCGCTGCAGGTTGCGATCCTGCTCTCGCAACCCGAAAGCGATTTCACGGGCGGCGAGTTTGTCCTGACCGAGCGGCGGCCACGCATGCAGAGCCGGGCCGAGGTGGTACCGTTGCGGCAGGGTGATGCGGTGGCCTTCGCCGTGCACAACCGGCCGGTCAAGGGCACGAAAGGCAACTATCGCGTCAATCTCCGGCATGGCGTCAGCCGCGTCCGCAGCGGTCTGCGGCACACCGTGGGCATCATCTTCCACGACGCCAGGTAGTCGGTCGGCCGGCGCGCAGTGGCGGCCGTGAATGCCGATGGCGCCGCGAAGCCGGGCAACCATAACGTGAAGCGCCGACCACCTGCGCAGGTCGGTCGGGAATTCCCCGGGCGGCCGGGCCGCAAGCGTGGCGCTCGTTGCAAGTCAGCGGACCCCCTCCCCAACCCTCTCCCGCAAGCGACCCGCAAGCGGGGGAGGGAGCAGCAGGGGCGCCGAGTCATACCAGCGACGCTGCATTACTTCGTGCGGACCAGTTCGAAGCGGACATTGCTTTCGAACTGGTTGGTCGTCTCCTTGCCCGAATGCGGATCGTACTGGCTCTGGCCGGGCTTGCGCAGGTGGCGGGTGACCAGCAGCGCGCGGGTGGCGTCGTCGATCGCTTTCTCGCAGCGCTGCTTGACGAAGACGCCCGCCACCGGCGTTTCGCCCTCGTCGGCGGCGAGGTCCTGGCATTGCCAGCCGTCGCGGCCGAATCGCGAATTGAGGAAGTTGCGCAGCAAATAGGCCTCGTCGCGGTCGCCTGAGGGGTCGCGCGGATCGGTGACGATGCGGATGCCGCGCACCGTCGCGGTGTCGTCGATCAGCGCCGACACCGTGATCGGAAAGCCGTAGGTCTTGGTGCCGATATACTGTTCCATCTGGGGCGCGAGATTGTTGGCCTTGGCCCAGTATTCGATCTCGTCGTCATAGCGGAAATAGACCTCGCGCAGCCCGCCCGGCTCGGCCCGGCAGCGGCGAAAATCCTTCCATCCCGACAGCGGCAGGGCCGGCGGGCCGCCATTGGTGCCGCAGGCGAAATCGGTGTA
>DASYNT010000194.1:0-8355 GCA_036008405.1 Xanthobacteraceae bacterium | reverse complement strand
CAGATGCCGGATCGCGCGAACGGCGTTCGCGTTCTCGTCATTCGACTGTGGATCGGGTGTCTCGCCGCCCTGGTGTTCGCCATGGTGGTGGTGGGCGGGGCGACGCGTTTGACGCAGTCCGGCCTGTCCATCGTCGAATGGAAGCCGGTGACCGGGGTCGTCCCGCCGCTGTCGCAGGCCGACTGGCAGGTGGAATTCGATAAATACAAGACCATCCCGCAATATGACCGCATCAATCGCGGCATGAGCCTCGAGGAATTCACGACCATCTTCTGGTGGGAGTGGAGCCACCGGCTGCTCGGACGCCTGATCGGCGCCGCGTTTCTGCTGCCGTTCCTGTGGTTCCTGTGGCGCGGCTGGGTCGACCGCCGGCTCGGCGCCGCCCTGGCAGGCATTTTCATGCTGGGGGCGGTGCAGGGGGCGGTGGGCTGGTGGATGGTGGCGTCGGGACTGACCGAACGGGTCGCGGTGTCGCAGTACCGGCTGGCGTTTCATCTCACGCTCGCCTGTCTCATCTATGCTGCGCTGGTCCGCACCGCCGATCGCATCGGGTCGCCGGTGCCGGCGGCGCCACCGCGCCGCATCGGCCTCGGCGCCACCGCGTTGCAGGTCCTCGTCATCGTCCAGATCTATCTTGGCGCGCTGGTCGCGGGCCTGCATGCCGGCCTCATCTACAACACCTGGCCGCTGATCGACGGCAATCTCGTTCCGCCGCCGTCGAGCCTGCTGTTCGACCGGCCGGCATGGCGGAACTTTTTCGAGAATCCGCTGACGGTGCAGTTCGATCACCGCATGGTGGCCTATGCCCTGGTGGCGCTCGCGCTGCTGCATCTCGCCGATGTCTTTCGAACCGCGGAAGGCGGGCGACTGCGGACCGGGGCCGGGCTGCTCGCCCTGTTCGTCTGCGCCCAGGCGATGATCGGGATCATCACCCTCGTTGCCGCAGCCCCGCTGGCTCTCGCGATGCTGCATCAGGCGATGGCACTGGTCGTGCTCACCGTCGCGACGCTGCATGCCAGCCATGCCACAATCGTAGCCGCACCCTCGCCGGCGCGCCGGCTGGCGTCCGGCTATTGAGCGCCCGCCGCGCACGCAGCCATTTCGCCGGCCGGCATATCGTGCGAATATAAGTGGCGCGACGTAACCAATCCGTCATGGACGGACTATATTCGTCGTTCTCGATCGCTTTTTCCAGGAGGACATCATGTCTGGCATATTTGGCGATCTCATCGGCGGCATTCTGAAGGGGATGTCGGGTCAGCAAGGCCAGGCGTCCGGACTTCCGGCGATCCTGGCGCAGGTCCTCGGCAACACCGATCTCGGCAGCGTCGGCGGGTTGCTGCAGCAGTTGCAGAAATCCGGACTCGGACCGCAGGTGGCGTCGTGGCTCGGCAATGGCGCAAACCTTCCTGTCTCGGTCGACCAGCTCCGCGCCGCGCTCGGCGATGAGCATGTTCGCCAGCTCGCGGCGTCGTTCGGCATTCCCGTCGATCAATTGCTCGCCCAGCTCTCCCAGCACCTGCCGGCGGCCGTCGACCAGATGAGCCCCAACGGAACGCTGGAACAACAAATCGGCCCCTGACCAACGCTCGCGGGCGCGATTGCGGGAATTCGATGGGCAAGGCGCGGTTGCGCCCGAGGAGGCGATCATGTCGGTCCTGAAACGCGGCTTGGCCGGTGAACCCGTCAAGATTTTGCAAGCGAAACTCGCGGTGCCGGCCGACGGCGAATTCGGTCCGGGGACCGAGACCGCATTGAAGGCCTATCAGCAGAAGCACGGGTTGAAGGTCGACGGCATCGCCGGACCCGACACATTCGCGCAAATGGGACTCTTTGAGCTGATCCTGCTCAAGCCCGGCACGTCGGGCGAGGCGGTCAAGAAGCTGCAGCAGTCGCTGGGAATTGCCGCCGACGGCCAATTCGGCGCCGGCACCCAGAAGGCGGTGCGGGAGTTCCAGGCCAAGAACGGCCTCGAAGCCGACGGCTTTGCCGGCCCGGCGACGCTCGCCAAGATGAGCCTGTTCAAGGAGATGACGCCCGAAGTCGTGAAGAAGTCGGAACTGCCGGCAGGCGCGGCGCCGGCGGCGCCCGCGCCCGCGCCGGCGCCGGCGCCGGGGGCAGCCAAGGCGGCGCCCGCCGCTCCACAAGCAGCGCCGTCGGCTTCCGCCCCGGTGGAGGCGCCCAAGCGCAGCATCTGGGCGTCGATCAGGGGAATATTCGGCCACGCGTAGACGCTGTCACAGCGGGGCGTACGGACCAGGTCGCCCGGTCAAGCCGGGCGCATGACAGCATAGACAACGTAGTGGTCTGAGCCCGGGCGTAGCCGCTCACCCCGCTGCCAGCGCCTGCTCGAGATCGGCGATGATGTCGTCCTTGTCCTCGATGCCGATCGACAGCCGCACCACGTCCGGACCGGCGCCCGCCTGGACCTTCTGGGGATCGGACAGCTGGCGGTGGGTAGTCGATGCCGGATGGATGATCAGCGAGCGGGTGTCGCCGATATTGGCGAGGTGCGAAAACAGCTTTACGTTCGACACCAGCTTGATGCCGGCATCGTAGCCGCCCTCGAGACCGAAGGTGAAGACGGCGCCGGCTCCCTTGGGCACGTATTTCTTCGCGAGGGCATGATAGCGGTCGCCGGCGAGGCCGGGATAGCTGACCCACGCGACCTTTGGATGGTTCGACAGCCACGCGGAGACCGCAGCGGCATTGTCGCAATGCTTTTGCATCCGCAGCGGCAGCGTCTCGATGCCGGTGAGGATCAGGAACGCGTTGAACGGCGACAGCGCCGCGCCGATGTCGCGCAGGCCGAGCACCCGGCACGCGATCGCAAAGGCGAAGTTGCCGAACGTCTCGTGCAGCACGATGCCCTGGTATTCCGGGCGCGGCTTGCTCAGCATGGGGTAGCGATCGTCGCGCGACCAGTTGAACCTGCCGCCGTCGACGATCAGGCCGCCGATGGAATTGCCGTGGCCGCCGAGGAACTTGGTCAACGAATGCACGACGATGTCGGCGCCGTGCTCGAACGGCCGGCACAGATAGGGCGTCGCCAGCGTGTTGTCGACGATCGACGGAATGCCGGCGCGGCGCGCGATGTCGGCGATCGCCGCGATGTCGGTGATGACGCCGCCGGGATTGGCGATCGACTCGATGAAGATCGCCTTGGTCTTCGGCGTCACCGCCCGCTCGAAGCTGGCGATGTCGTCGGGATCGGCCCACACCACGTTCCAGCCGAAATTCTTGAAGGCGTGGTTGAACTGGTTGATCGAGCCGCCATAGAGCTTCTTCGAGGCCACGAATTCGTCCCCGGGCGTGAGCATCGCGTGCATCACCAGCACCTGCGCGGCGTGGCCGGATGCGACCGCGAGCCCGGCGGTGCCGCCTTCCAGCGCGGCGACGCGTTCCTCGAGCACCGCATTGGTGGGGTTGCCGATACGGGTGTAGATGTTGCCGAACGCCTGCAGCCCGAACAGCGAGGCAGCGTGATCGACGTCCTCGAAAACGAACGACGTCGTCTGGTAGATCGGGGTCGCCCGCGCCCCGGTGGTGGGATCGGGCTGCGCCCCCGCATGGACGGCGAGGGTGGCGAAGCCAGGCGTGCGTTCGGTCATGACTCTGATCCTTGTTGCGCCGCGGCGTGCGTCGGGCTCAGCTTTTATCGGAGGCAAATGGCCTGCTCAAGGGCGGCTCGGAGGATGGAAGACGGAGAACGGAAGACAGAGGACTGACGAGAGCGGACGGGACAGAAGCGCGGACGACCGACGCGGCAGGTTCCTGCCAGCAGTCCTATGTCCTTCGTCTTCAGTCCTCCGTCCTTGGCGCTCGGCCAACCGGTCCCCCGGCCGTGGTCACGCGATTGAGCGAGAGCCGCTGCACGCCGCGGCCGGAGAGTTGCGCCCGCTTCGAGCTCAGCGTGCGTGAATTCACGCCCATCCAGGAGATTTCCGAGGACAGGCGTCCGTATTCGATCTTGGGGCAACGATCCATCACCACCTCGAGACCGTTCGCCTCGGCGAGCCGCGCGGCTTCCTCGTTGCGGACCCCCACTTGCATCCACAGCACGCGCGGGCGCGGGCGCATCGCGAGCACCTGCTCGACGATTCCGGGCACGTACTGGCTGGCGCGGAACACGTCGACCATGTCGACCGGCTCGGGAATGTCGAGCAGGCTCGCATAGACGCGCTGCCCAAGCAGGTCCTGTCCGGCGAGGCCGGGATTGACCGGGATCACGCGATAGCCGCGCTCGCCCAGATACTTGAAGACGAAGAAACTGGGGCGGCTGGGATTTGCCGAGACGCCGACCATGGCGATGGTCTTCACGGTGTTGAGGATGCCGCGAATGTAACCATCGTCATAGCGGTCGTGGTTCATGGGATGCGCGTCATTGCGCGCGGGTCCGGTTTCCCCTGGCCGCGGCGTTGATGATTCTCTTGCAGGGGGCCGACAGGCTGCTCACCTTGCGGACCAGGCAGGCATAGACCTGATCGCGATCGGGGATTTGATCGGCGCAGTGTACCTGCGCATCATTCATGCAAGCCTGCCGTTCTGCCTCGGTCTCGGCCATGGCCGGCCAGGACGCCGCCATGACGATGATGGGGAGCGCGAGCATCGCGCCGATGGACTTGGTGCGTAGGGACATTGGACCTCCTTGTCTGGAACTCTCGGTGGTTATGACGAACGCTGGCTCAGAACGCGTAGGATCGGTGTCCGCGGCGAACCGGCGAAAGGCGGTTTTGCAGCGGCATCATTGGTCGCTCCAGTTTGGCTTCCGCTTTTCGAGAAAGGCGCCGATGCCCTCTTCGGCATCGGCGCCCAGCATGTTTTCGACCATCACCCGAGATGCATGGTCGTGGGCCTCGGCGAGGCTCATTTCGAGCTGTTCATAGAATGCCGCCTTGCCGATCCTGATCGCGGTCGCGGACCTGGCGGCGATCTGTCCGGCGAGCCTTATCGCCTCGCTGCGTTCCGAGCCGGGCGGCGTCAGCCGGTTGACGAGCCCGATCCGCAGCGCCTCGTCCGCTGAAATCGGATCGCCTGTGAGCAGCATTTCCATGGCGTGCTTGCGGGCGACATTGCGCGACAGCGCCACCATCGGAGTGGAGCAGAACAGGCCGATATTCACCCCGGGGGTGGCGAACGTCGCCGCCGTCGAGGCCACCGCGAGATCGCAGGTCGCGACGAGCTGGCATCCTGCCGCGGTCGCGGTGCCCTGGACGCATGCGATCGCCGGTTGCGGCAGGCGGATCACCGCCTGCATCATGGTGCTGCAGAGCTTCCACACTGTCTCGAAGAACGCGCGGCCCGCATCCGCATCGGTGCGGCGCGCGGTCAATTCCTTGAGGTCGTGTCCGGCGCAAAAGGCGGGGCCGTTGGCCGCAAGGATCACGACGCGGATCGCCGGGTCCGCGGCGATTGCGGCCAATGTCGCAATCATCGCTTCCAGCATCTCCACGGAAAGGCTGTTGCGTGCGGCCGGGCGATTGAGCGTCAACACGGCAATGCCGTCGAGGTTCTCGTGCAGGAGAACCTCATTCCGCGTCGGGACCGTCATGGCCGAACGTGCGTTCAATCCGAATCTTCCTTGTGCCGGCCAGCAAGTTGCCCGCGCTCGGGGCGCCGGGCCAGGGCTAAATGTCCGGCCGCCGCAGGTTGTGAAACTGTGTTGCATTTGGGCAAGCGCCCGGGCAAGGCTCGAGGCGAAAAGGCGGAGAAAGACTGCCGAGGAGCGCTGTAGCCCGAGTAGAGCGCAGCGAAATCCGGGGGCGGAGGTCCCGGGTGTCCGCGGCGCTCCGATCCGGCTACGGGTGCCTGTGTACGGCCCGCGGGTTGGCCGATGGCATGATAATACCTATTTAATAACCGCATGAAAAAATTGAACAAAAGATAACGCAACGGCGTTGACCTGCGCGGCCCGCTTCGCTACATCAGCGCCTTCCAAACGCGCCGAGCACGCAAAGCCCGGCTGCATGTTTCCCAGGGGATTTCCCATGAAGACCTATTCGGCCAAACCCGCCGAAGTCGAGAAGAAGTGGGTCATGATCGACGGCACGGGCCTCGTCGTCGGCCGGCTCGCCACCATCGTCGCCATGCGGCTGCGCGGCAAGCACAAGGCCACCTATACGCCACACGTCGATGACGGCGACAATGTCATCATCATCAATGCGGAGAAGGTAGTGCTCACCGGCCGCAAGCTGCAGAACAAGGTGTATTACCATCACACCGGCTTCATCGGCGGGATCAAGGAACGCACGGCGAGGTTCATCCTCGAAGGTCGTTTTCCCGAGCGCGTCGTCGAGAAGGCGGTCGAGCGCATGCTGCCCCGCGGCCCGCTGGGCCGTCGTCAATTCGGCAATCTCCGCGTCTACAAGGGGCCCGATCATCCCCATGCCGCGCAAACCCCCGAAACCCTGGATATCGCATCGATGAACCGCAAGAACGTGAGGAGCGCCTGACCATGGCCGAGACGATCCAGTCGCTCGATCAATTGTCGGCCCTCAAGCCGGCCGCGCCCGAGGCGCCAAAATATGTCCAGAAGCTCGATAAATACGGCCGCGCCTATGCGACCGGCAAGCGCAAGGACGCCGTCGCGCGGGTCTGGTTGAAGCGTGGCGCCGGCAAGATCGTCATCAACGACCGCGAAATCGAGGTCTATTTCGCCCGGCCGGTGCTGCGGATGATGATCCAGCAGCCGCTCGGCATCGCCAACCGCAACGGCCAGTATGACGTGATCTGCCGGGTGTCGGGCGGCGGTCTGTCGGGCCAGGCCGGCGCCGTGCGCCATGGCCTGTCCAAGGCGCTCACCTATTTCGAGCCGGAATTGCGTGGCGTCCTCAAGCATGGCGGCTTCCTTACCCGCGATTCCCGCGTGGTCGAGCGCAAGAAGTACGGCAAGGCAAAGGCGCGGCGTTCGTTCCAGTTCTCAAAGCGCTGATCCACGATTATCGGTTTGTCGTGAAAAACGGGGGCGACGCCCCGTTTTTTGCGTACGGCTCCGTTCCCACGCATGGGGGTCATCGCGCATGACTGTACTTGCCCTGCATAAAAGAACGGGCACCCGATGGTGCCCGCAAGGTAGGATCGGCTGCTCGATCCTGGGAGGAACCTGATTTCCTCACCCCGAGTAATACATTTCGTATTCGACGGGGTGGGGGGTGTGCTCGAAGCGGATGACCTCGGTCATCTTGAGGTCGATATAGGAGTCGATGAAGTCGTCGTCGAACACGCCGCCGGCCTTGAGGAAGGTGCGGTCGGCGTCGAGACATGACAGCGCCTCGCGCAGCGAGCCGCACACGGTGGGAATCTGCTTCAATTCGGCGGGCGGCAGGTCGTAGAGGTCCTTGTCCACGGCGGGGCCGGGGTCGAGCTTGTTCTTGATGCCGTCGAGGCCGGCCATCAGCATGGCGGCGAAGCCGAGATAGGGGTTGGCGAGCGGATCGGGGAAGCGCACCTCGACGCGTTTGGCCTTGGGGTTGTTGGTCCACGGGATGCGGCACGAGGCCGAGCGGTTGCGGGCGGAATAGGCGAGCAGCACCGGCGCCTCGAAGCCCGGCACCAGGCGCTTGTAGGAATTGGTGGTGGGGTTGGTGAAGGCGTTGATCGCCTTGGCGTGCTTGATGACGCCGGCGATGTAGGACAGGCAGGTCTCCGACAGGTCGGCATATTTGTTGCCGGCGAACACCGGCTTGCCGTCCTTCCAGATCGACTGGTGGCAATGCATGCCGGAGCCATTGTCGCCGTACACCGGCTTGGGCATGAAGCAGGCGGTCTTGCCGTAGATATTGGCGACCTGGTGGATGCAGTATTTGTAGATCTGCATCTGGTCGGCCATCGTCACCATGGGAGCGAACTTCATGCCGAGCTCGTGCTGGGCGGAGGCGACCTCGTGGTGGTGCTTCTCGACCTTGACTCCCATCTTGGCCATGGCGGCGAGCATCTCGGAGCGCATGTCCTGCACCGAGTCCTGGGGCGGCACCGGGAAGTAGCCCATCTTGGTGCGGATGCGGTGGCCGAGATTGCCGCCCTCGTAGTCCTTGCCGGAGTTGATCGGCAGCTCGAGCTGGTCGAGCACGAAGCCGGTGTTGTAGGGTTCGGCCGAGTAGCGCACGTCGTCGAACACGAAGAATTCGGCCTCGGGGCCGAAATAGACGGTGTCGCCCACCCCCATCGACTTAACCATGGCCTCGGCCTTGCGGGCGATGCCGCGGGGGTCGCGGGTGTAGGGCTCCCCGGTGGTCGGCTCGAGCACGTCGCACACCAGCACCAGGGTGGTCTCGGCGAAGAACGGGTCGATGCAGGCCGAACTCGGGTCCGGCATCAGGCACATGTCGGACTCGTTGATCGCCTTCCAGCCCGCGA
>DASYNT010000193.1:0-7618 GCA_036008405.1 Xanthobacteraceae bacterium | reverse complement strand
GGGGTTCACCATGTTCGAGAAGATGCAGTTCGACGGCGGCCAGGTGACCAACGCGTCGCTCGCCGACTACAAGATTCCCGGCATCCACGACCTGCCCGACGCGATGGAGAACGAAACCGTCGAGGCCTTTCAGTCGAACGGGCCGTTCGGCGGCAAGGGCGTCGGCGAGGTCGCCACCTTCTGCGTGTCGCCGGCCATCGGCAACGCCATCGACGACGCCGTCGGCGTCCGGCTGACGGAATTGCCGCTCAACCCGGAAGCCGTGCTGCGGGCATTGCGCGCCAAGGCGAACCGCCCGATCGGAGACGCATGATGCACGGTGATTCGATCATATTCGTCATGTTCGTCATTCCGGGGCACGCGTCTTCGCGCGAACCCGGAATCCAGGCTGCGGTGCGGACGGCGAGGCCGTCTGGATTCCGGGTTCACCGCGGAGCCTGTCATCGGGCCGGCCGAAGGCCGGACCCGTTGGCGGTGCCCCGGAATGACGCGGCGTTGATTTTGCCGCGGCGGACACCCGCATGACCGCCGCGAGGACGATCTCCTTCACCCTCAACGGCGAGGCGGTGTCGGCGGCGATCGCGTCGCACCACACCCTGCTGGAGGTGGTGCGCAATGCGTTCAGCCTCTATGGTGCACGGGAAAGCTGCGGCCAGGGGCTGTGCGGCTGCTGCACCGTCATCGTCGACGGCCGCGCGGTGTCGGGCTGTCTCTACCTCGCCGCCTTCGCCGACGGCACCAGGGTCGAGACGATCGAGTCTCTCGACCAGGACGGCACCCTCGATCCAGTCCAGGAGGCCTTCATCGAGCAGGGCGCGTTCCAGTGCGGCTTCTGCACCCCCGGCTTCATCCTGATGGTCAGGCAATTGCTCGACGAATATTCCGATCCCGACGACGACCGCATCCGCGACTATCTCGCCGGCAATCTGTGCCGCTGCGCCGCCTATCCGGAGATCATCCAGGCGGTGAAGTCGGCGGCCCGCAAGCGCCAGGCCATCCGGTCCGGATAGCGATCGCGACCACAGGAGAGCCGCCTTGTCCCAGGCCGCGATCACCGATGGAGTGCCGTGGTATCGCCTGCTCGACCGCAGCCAGTGGAACATCCTGATCGCGTCCAATCTCGGCTGGATGTTCGACGGCTACGAGACCTTCGCGTTGGTCGTCACGGTCGGTGCAGCGCTCCGCCAGCTGCTCGATCGGTCCCAATATGGCGACATCCCGTTCTATGCCGGGATCGTCATCGGCCTGACCCTGCTCGGCTGGGGCATCGGCGGCCTGATCGGCGGCGTGCTGGCCGATTATCTCGGCCGCAAGCGCACCATGCTCATCGCGATCCTCGCCTACTCGATCATGACGGGGCTGAGCGCGTTTGCGTGGGATTGGCTTTCGTTCACCGTCCTGCGCTTCCTGGTGGGCATCGCCATCGGCTCGGAATGGGTGACCGGCGCATCGATCGTGTCGGAGCTGTGGCCGGACCGCGCCCGCGGCCGCGGCGTCGGCCTGATGCAATGCGGCTTCGGAATCGGATTTTTCCTGGCCTCGTTCGCCTGGCTGTTCGTGGGGGCGATGGGCCCGAACGGATGGCGCTATATGTTCCTGATCGGCGTATCGCCGGCCCTGATGACGCTGTGGGTGCGACGCGCGATTCCGGAATCGGAGCGCTGGGAGCGCGTCAATCACCAGCGCCAGGCCGCCATGGAACACAGGCGCAGGGGCACGACGCTCAGCGCGCATGACGAGGCGCTGACGCGCTTTACCATGGCGGACTTGTTCGCCGAGCCGGAAATCCGGCGGCGGGTCGTCCTGGCCTTCGTGATGTCGCTCGCCACCACCTTCGGGTTCTGGGGCATCGGGGCCTGGATTGCGCCCTTTGTGACCGAAGCGGCCGCCAGGGCCGGTCGCGACGGGCAGCAATGGGGCAGCTATGCCGCCATGGCGTATACCGGCGCCTCGGTTCTCGGCTATATCGTATTCGGCTTCCTCGCCGATGCGTTCGGCCGCAAGCCGGCGACGATATCCTATGTGGTAGCGTCGGCGGTGAGCGTGGCGCTGCTGTTCCTGTGGGCCCGGGACCTGACCTTCATGCTGGTCGGCGCCGGGCTGTGCGGCATCTTCGTGTCGGGCCAATACACCTGGATGGCGGCGTGGCTGCCGGAACTGTTTCCGACCCGGATGCGGGCGACTGCGGCCGGCTTCGTGTTCAACACGCCCCGGCTGATCGCCTGGACCGGCCCGCTCGTCTCCGGCTGGCTGATCACCGAGGCCGGCGGCTTCAGCCAGGCCGCGATGGCGATCGCGTCGATCTATGTTCTCAGCCTCGCCGCCGCCCCGTTCCTGCCGGAGACCAGAGGCAAACCGCTGCCGGGTTAGCGCAGGACGGACGACAGAGGACAAACGCCGGAGCATGGAGGACGGATGATGGCGGGAAATTGCGGACCCCTCGTGCTATCTGTTGTCCGTCGTCCGTGCTCCGAACAGCATGTCGAGACCGACGTGCTCGTGATCGGAGCGGGCGGCGCCGGCATGACTGCGGCGATCGAGGCGGCGCGCGCCGGTTGCGCGGTCCTGCTCGCCGATCGCAGCCTGATCGGACGCGGCGGTGCCACCGTGATGGCGCAGATGACGGTCGCAGCCGCTCTCGGCGAGGAGACGCCCGACCACTGGACCCATCACCTGCACGACACCATCGCGGCCGGCCGCGGATTGTGCGATGAAGGCCTCGCCCGCCTGCTATGCGAGGACGGGCCCGACTGCATCCGCCAGATGGATGCCTGGGGCGTCGGCTGGGCCCGCAAGAACGGCCACATCGTCCAGGCGGCAGCGCCCGGCCACGACCGCCCGCGCTGCGCCTACGTGGATTTCCTCAACACCGGCCCGGCGGTGTCGAAGACGCTGCGCACGATCGTCAACAGGACCGCCGGCATCCGCAAGGCCGGCGACCTCGCGGTCATCGACCTCGTCTGCGTCGACGGCGAGGTCGCCGGCGCCGTCGCGCTGCATCTCGCCAGCGGCAACGCCGTGACCATCGCCGCCAAGGCGACCGTCGTCGCCACCGGGGGGCTGACGCGACTCTACCGCCGCAACAGCGCGTCCGCCAACATGGGCGGCGACGGCCATGCGCTGGCGCTGCGCGCCGGCGCACCGCTGGTCGACATGGAGTTCGTGCAGTTCTTCCCGATCGGACATCTCGCACCCCGCCTGATCGGGATGGACCCCATCATGTGGGACCCGTTCCGCTACAAGCTGGGCGGGCGGCTGCTCAACGGGCTCGGCCAGGAATTCACTTCGCGCTACGGCTCGCGCGAAGACGGCGCCTATGTGCTCACCCGCGACCTCGCGACCTACGCCATCGTCAAGGAGGTAGAGGCCGGCCGCGGCTCGCCCCATGGCGGCGCGTATCTGAGCTTCGCGCATTGCCCGCAAGCTGCGCTGCGCGAAGCCTTCGGGCCGGTGATCGATCGCCTCGCGGCGAACCATATCGATCTCACCAGAATGCCGATCGAGGTCGCGCCGATCGCGCATTACCACATGGGCGGCATCGCCGCCGATGCGCGCATGGAGACCGCGATCCCCGGCCTGCTCGCCGCCGGCGAGGCGGTCGGCGGCGCCAATGGCGCCAACCGGCTGTCCGGCAATGCGGTGACCGAGGCGCTGGTGTTCGGCCGCCGCGCCGGTCGCAGCGCCGCCGCGCGAGCTGCGCGGATCGGCGCGCAGCCGTTCCGGCACGAAGCCGCGCGCGACGCCATCGCGCTCGCCACCGAAGGCCGCGACACCGAACGAACCGATCCGCCCAATTCCGCGGAGATGATCGCCTCGCTGCAGGACATCATGGCGGACGATGTCGGCCCGTTC
Organism: Xanthobacteraceae bacterium; assembly: GCA_036008405.1. Lineage (GTDB taxonomy): Bacteria > Pseudomonadota > Alphaproteobacteria > Rhizobiales > Xanthobacteraceae > JAJPKK01. Next base: position 3,766 of record DASYNT010000193.1, on the reverse strand, counting down.
CGCACGCGCGCGAAGCTCGAACGCGCCATCGCGAGGCTCGATCGCCTCGCCGTCGACCTCGGTGAACGACCGTTCGGCGATTGCGCGCCGTTCGACATGCAGCGCATCGACTGGCTCGACCTGCGCAACATGCTGCTGGTGGCGGGCACGGTGGCGCGGGCGGCACTGCGGCGCACCGAAAGCCGCGGCGCCCATCAGCGCGAGGATTTCCCGGGCATGCTTGCCGACTGGCGCGTCAACCAGGTGGTGCGCTGGCGCGACGGCGCACTCGAACTGTCGTCGGCGCCGCTGACGCCGGACGCCGCGGCAACCGTGGCGGCAGCGCAATGACAGCGACCGCGCAATTGAAGATCTGGCGCGGTTGCGATGCCAAAGCCGGCCGCTTCGAAACCTACGAGGTGCCGTTCGAGCCGGGCCAGTCGGTGCTCGACGGCCTGCGCTGGATCCGCGCCCACCGCGACCCCACGCTCGCCATCCGTTTCTCCTGCATCAACGCCAATGCCTGCAAGGAATGCATGGTGGAGATCGACGGCACGACCCGGTACGCCTGCACCGCCCGGCTGGAACCGCGCGAAATGACGATCGAGCCGCTGTCGAACAAGGCCCTGGTGCGCGACCTCGTCACCGAAATCGCGCCGCCGACGGAGCGGTTCAGGGGGTAGCGGGCGGGTCATAGACCGCGGTCACGACCGCTTGGCGTCCCTGGCGTGATCATGCGAATAGCCGTGATCATGCACATGCGCGTGATCATGCGAATGGCCGTGATCGTGCGCGTGCCCATGATGATCATGCGGATGCGCATGGTCGTGCTCATGATGCTCATGATCGTGGTGCTCGTCATGGGCATGATGGTGCAGGCGCTGGCGCGGCCGCGGGCCGCGCGGGTCTTCGCTGAACACCAGCGACTTGATGGTGACCGGCACGGTGTTGGAGGGCAGGCGGATGCGGCCGAGGTCGATGTAGTCGAAATCCATCAGCATTACCCCGTCGATGACGAGGATGTCGCTTTCGACGCCGAGTTCCTCGCGCAGGATCGCGCCGAGCGTCTGGGCGACGTCGCCGTCGAGCATGATGTAGATCGGCTGGCGCGCCGCGATGCGGGCGGCGAGGCCGCGGCGGATGCCTTCGGCGAAGGCGGCGAGCCGCTCATAGGCGGGCGCGCCCTGCCAGCGCAGCGCCAGCGCCACCTCGCGGTCGTCCTCGACGTCGAAGGCGACGAGATGGGCGCGGATCGCCGCCGCCAGCGCGTCGGGATCAATGTCGCCCCGCGCGACGAAGTCGGGCTGCAACACCTGCAGATTGCGCCGCGGCAGCAGCGCGCCGGGATTGGAAATGGTGCTGGTATTGCCGGAAAGCTGCACGCTGTATTCGGAGGCGCCGAGCGCGGTGGCGCGAATGCATTCGCCCGCCGGCAGCAGCGGCCAGGGCAGCACACCGGCATCGATCCGCCGCCCGATCGCGTGGCCGAGCCTGCGCCCGAGATCGCCGAAATCGCGCTCCTCGCGGCCATAGACGTATTCGCCGACGCCGCCGGAGAACATCACCCCGTCGACGGCGCCGAAATCGGCGATGGGATCGGTGAGATAGAGATGCGCGATGTCGGGCGGCAGCGGCCGCGCCGTCAGCGCGGCGATGAGGGTGTCGGCCATCCCTTCCGCGACGGCGTCGAGGTCGGCGGGCGCGGCCGTGTCGCCGCGGTCCCAGGCAAAGCCGGCGCGCCTGGCGTGATATTTCCCGGCCGGGTCGAGCCGGACGATGCGGCCGGCCTCGACCACCTGGAGCCGCCCTCCCACATGCACCGCGGCGGTGGCGACCACCTTGCCGCGCTCGACCACGGCGAGCTTGGTGGTGCCGCCGCCGATGTCGATGTTGAGGATGCGCTGGTGCGCGGCGCTCGACAGCGTCGCGGCGCCGGAGCCGTAGGCGGCCAGCATCGCCTCCATGTGATGGCCGGCGGTGGCGCAGACGAAGTCGCCGCCCTTCTCCGCGATGATGCCGGCGATCGCCTTGGCGTTCTCGCGCCGCAACGCCTCGCCGGTGAGGATCACCGCGCCGGTGTCGATGTCGTCGGGGTGGGTGCCGCCGGCGTCGTAGGCGTCGTCGATGATGGCGCCGAGCTTGGCCTCGTCGATCTGCTCCTCGCTGCGATAGGGCGTGAGCGCGACGCCGGACTGGAACAGGGTTTCCCGCGACACCACGAAGTAGCGGCTCGACAGATCCTCGCCGAGGCGGCGCAGATGGATGCGCGAGAAGATGATCTGGGTGCCGGACGACCCGATGTCGATGCCGACGCTGGTCAGCGACACGTGGTCCTGGATCCAGATCGGATTGTCCTCGAGCGCGCCTTCGTCGTCGGGAAAGTCGTGGTCGTGATCGGCATATCCGTCATGGGTATGCGCGAGGTCGATGCCATAGACATGGTCGGTCAGCGTGTGACCCTTACGGGCGGGATCATCGGCGGGCGGCATCGCGGTCTCCGGCGGGGCCAGGGCGGGGCCAAGGTGGGGCCCAAGGTGGGGGCATTGAGGGGCTTGCCTAGCACGGGTTATGCACTTATTCATCAGTGATCACACCTTTTGCCGAACGGGAGATTCTGATGAACCGTATCGCGCTGCGGCTCGCCGCCGCCTCGCTCGTCCTGGCCCCGTGTGTCGCTTCGGCTCATCCGGGGCGCGAAGGCACGCCCGGCCTCGTCCACGGCTTCCTGCATCCGCTCGGCGGCCTCGACCACATCCTCGCCATGGTGGCGGTCGGCCTGTTCGCGGCGCGGCTCGGTGGGCGCGCACTGTGGCTGGTGCCGGCGAGCTTCGTCGTCACCATGGCGGTGGCGGGCGTCGCCGGCATGACCGGCTTTGCGCTTCCCTATGTGGAAGCCGGCATCGCGCTTTCGATCCTGGTGCTCGGCGCCGCCATCGCGCTCGACTGGACCATGCCGGTCGCCGCCGCCATGGGCCTCGTCGCCTTCTTCGCTGTGTTCCACGGCCACGCCCACGGCGCCGAGATGCCGCAGACGATGTCCGGCCTCGCCTATGGCGCGGGCTTCGTTGCCGCGACCGCCGCCCTGCATGCACTGGGCATCGGCCTCGGCCTCTTCATCGGGCGCAGCGGCGAGACGGCGTCGCGGCGCATCCTGCAGATCGGCGGCGGCGCCGCGGCGCTCGCCGGTGCCGCGCTGCTTGCGGGCACGATGTAAGGCGCACGGGCCGACAAATACGAAACCCGCTCATTCCGGGGCCGGCGCAGGCCGCAGGCCGGAACCCAGGCTTTGCCTGCGGCGCCCCGGAATGACGGCCCGAGAAGCGCGGGTCACGCCACCGAGCGGGCCGGCAGCGGCGGCAGGTCGGCGAGTTCGGCCTCGTAGGCGCCATCCATCTTCGGCGTGAGGCCGTGCTTCGACAGAGCCTCGGCGAAGGTTCTCCGGATTTCCGGCGTCTCGTCGGCATAATCGATCTGGTCGCCGCCGACGCGGCGGCTGATCCACGCCTTGGGCACGCCCTGGGCATTCCGGATCGACACCACCTCGTGCTTGAAGGCGAGATAGCGCGCCGGCGTGGTGCCGGTGTTGAAGTGCTGGTGCAGCCACATGTTGGGCGGCACGATCATCGAGCCGACCTGCCATTGGTAGCGGCGCGGCGCATCGCCCTCCGGCCACATCAGCGAATAGCCCTCGCCGGACAGGATGATGACGTGGGCGCCGGGGCCGTGGCAATGGGCCTTCTTGTAGGTGCCGATCGGGAACTGGGAGATGTGGCTGTTCATCGAGCCC
>DASYNT010000192.1:0-2452 GCA_036008405.1 Xanthobacteraceae bacterium | reverse complement strand
GCCGGGGCGGAACGACATGCCGAGATAGCTGTTCGAATTCATCCGCAGGAAGGGCCTGTCGCCCTCGCCTTCGAGCAGGTAGCGCGGCCCCCCGCCGTCGCGCGCCGGGATCACCCCGCAGATCACGCTTTCGTCGCCCTTGAGCCGGTTCTCCTGCCCGAGCGTCTCCAGCCTCTTTGCGAGCGCGTCGCTCAGTCTCGATATCGGCATGAAGGCCTCGCTGCCGGTCACGCGCCTTTCGGCGCCCATCGTTTCTCGATGGACCGCGACAGCATGTCGGCGGTCATCGTCTTGATGTCGAACCGCGGCGACCAATTCCAGTCGTCGCGCGCGGCACTGTCGTCGAGCGAACGCGGCCAGGAGTCCGCGATCGCCTGCCGCACCGGATCGACGCGGTATTCGATGGCGAAGGCCGGAATGTGCCGGCGGATCGCATCGGCCAGTTCGGCCGGCGTGAAGCTCATCGCCGTGACGTTATAGGCGTTGCGGTAGCGCAGTCGCGCCGCATCGGCCTCCATGAGCTTGATGATCGCCGCAACGGCGTCCGGCATGTACATCATGTCGAGCCGGGTCTGCGGGCCGAGATAACAGGTGTAATGCTCGTAACGCACGGCTTGGCGAAAGATCTCCACGGCATAATCGGTCGTCCCGCCGCCCGGAGGCGCGGCGTGGGAAATCAGCCCCGGCAGGCGCAGGCCCCTGGTGTCGACGTCGAACCGCGCGGCGTAATAGTCGCAAAGCAGCTCGCCGGACACCTTGGTCACCCCGTACATCGTGGTGGGGCGCTGGATGGTGACTTGCGGCGTGCGGTCGCGCGGCGTCGACGGACCGAACGCCCCGATCGAACTCGGGAAGAAGACCTGGCAGCGATATTGGCGGGCGGCCTCGAGGACATTGTAGAGGCCGTCCATATTGACGCTCCAGGCGACCTGCGGCTGCTCCTCCGCCCGCGCCGAGAGCAGCGCGGCGAGGTGATAGATGACGCCGATCTCATGCCGGCGCACCGCCTCCAGGATCTGATAAGGCTGCGTGCAGTCGACGTGCTCGTATGGCCCCTGACCCATGGGCGCCTGCGGCGGCACCGTCCGCAGGTCGGACGCGATGATGCGCTCCGCGCCCAACCGCTCGCGCAACGCCGGCACCAGCTCGGAGCCGATCTGTCCCAGCGCGCCTGTCACGAGAATGCGACGCATGTTCGCCGGACCTGTCCGTGATGTCGTTCCTGCCGCGCGCGATCACCACCGCGACGGAAACGGTCGCATTCTCCATCGATACCAGCAAAATCCGCGCCGGCACACCCGCTGGTGCGGATAAAGCCGGTACCGACCGGCGCAGTATCGATACCAACGATATCCAGACCAGCCGAATCGGAAACAGCCTGTCTCTTCGATGGAAGCGGCGACATCGATTGCAGCCTCGGCGTTTCCACCGATCGCCGCCGGTGTGGGCGCCAGCGCCCTATGGACACCAACGCCACGGCCGCAACGGCGACCGCGAGCTTGCGCATCATTCCTCTCCTGTGTTGAAGTCGCAGCGTCGTTCGATATTGCCGCTCGCACCTCGATTTGCGTCAAGCGGGCCAGGAAGCAAGTCAGTCCTCGTCTCGGCGTCGCCCACGACGCTGGGCCGCCACTCCTGGGAGTGGACGTGCGCTGCCGGCAGCCCGTCGAATTCGCCTGCCGCCGCATCCCTATCGCGACGGAATCGGCTGACGCATCTTGAAGAAGCCCTGCCAGGGATCGCGCTGCAAGAATTCAAGCCGGTTGCGGAGATTGCCGACGGTGAAATGGTCGGACCGCAATCGCTCCGAGAGTTCGTCCCAGTCGAGCGGTGTCGACACCGCGGCGACCGGCGAACTGCGGGTGGAATACGCCGCCACCGCCGTGGAGCCGCGGTCGTTGCGGAGATAGTCGACCAGGATGCGGCCGCGCCGGGCGCGCTTGGCGATGGTGGCGACATAGCGGTCGGGCGCGTCCCGCGCCATCGCTTCGGCGACCGATCGGGTGAAGGCCTTGGCCTCGTCCCAGCCGGCGCCCGGCGCGATGGGGACCACCACATGGAGGCCTTTGCCGCCCGTGGTCTTGACGAAGCTCCTCAGGCCGAGCGCCTCCAGCCGGCCGCGCACCTCCCGCGCCGCCGCGACGACTGCCCCCCACGGCACGTCCTCGCCGGGATCGAGGTCGAAGATCAGACGGTCCGGTCGCTCCAGATCGTCGGCGCGCGATCCCCAGGGATGGACTTCGACGACCCCGGCCTGCACCAGGTTGAGCAGTCCGGCCAGATCCTCGATCGCCAGCATGGGCTGCTCGGCGCCGACGGCGACGCGTTGCACGTCGGCGGTCAGCCCCGCCCAGGGATGTTTGGCGAAAAAGCACTTGGCGCTGGTGCCGGAGGGGCATCGCAGCAGGCTCAGCACCCGGCCGGCGACATGGGGCAGAATCCAGTCGGCGAT